>JAIRTA010000060.1 GCA_031255175.1 Oscillospiraceae bacterium
AACGCCATCATCTCCTTCGCCATATCCACGTCGCGGATGCGGCTCTCCGCCGAGGTCAGGTTCTCCGCCACCGTGTCGAGGTTCGCCACTGTGTGCTCCAACCGGTTCTGCACCGCGCCCAAGTTACCGCGCTGGGTGGAAACCTTGTTGATGGCGTTTTCAATGGAGTCGATGGCCGACTGGGACTTGGTGTGGTTCGACACGTCCAGGGCGGACAGGCCCAGGGATGTGGCGCTCAGGGAATCGATGCCGATGGAGATCGTCTGGCTGCTGCCGGAGTTCGCGCCCACCTGGAGGGTGAGCGGCGCGCCCTTGCCCACCGTGACGACGGCTGTGTTAACCACGGACGGGTCGTCTATGACGAAGCTCATTCCATCTGCGGAAGAAAAATGTTTACCGTCGGTAGACGAGACAGTTACGGCACCACCTGGGCCTGCAACCGCAGCGGTGGCGTCGGAGCCGGCTACCGAAGTGGCAGCGCCCACTAGAGTGCCGCCACTTGTCTGAGTAGTGACAGCACTAAATAACGTTGTCTGCAGCCCAACTTCCTTCGCCGCGATGAGGACTTCGCCAGTGCCGCCAATGGTCACACTATACTTGTCGCCGGCCTCTTTCGCCAGGAACGCTTGGATGGTGTTGGCGGTGGTGTCAACGTCATTCTCATCCGCGTTGAACACCAGGGTTCGCTCCCGACCGTCTGACAGTGTGAACTTAATCATGTCACCTTTTTTAGCTGCAACCGTTGCTTTATATGTCCCAGAATCGTTTTTGCCCGCAGTGGTTGTGATGGTGTATTCGCCCTCAGTGAGGCTGGACGACGCATCGACTGTCACGCCGGAGATTCCACCGCCGGAGCTCACGCGGCCGGACAGGTTGGCCGACAGCGAACCGTCGAGCAGGGTCTTTTTGTTGAACTCGGTGGTGTTGGCGATGCGGTCCACTTCGGACGTGAGCTGGCCGATCTCCGCCGCGATCGCGTCGCGGTCGAGCACCTCGTTGGTATCGTTCGCCGCCTTGACGGCCAGTTCGCGCATTCTCTGGAGAATGCTGTGGGTCTCCTGCAGCGCGCCTTCGGCCGCTTGGATCAGGCTGATGCCGTCCTGCGCGTTTGCCGAGGCCTGGTTCAGGCCGCGGATCTGCGCCCGCATTTTCTCGCTGATCGACAGGCCCGACGCGTCGTCCGCCGCGCGGTTGATGCGATAGCCCGACGAGAGCTTTTCCGTCGATTTGGACTGGTTCAGGTTGTTCACCGCGAGCTGCCGGTGGGTGTTCAGCGCCATGATGTTGTTTTGGATTCGCATAGTTTTTCCTCCTTGAAATTTCTGGTACAACGTCTTGTCATACCCATGTTGTCGCACCCCTGCGGGGCGTTGGGCCTCTCTGGCGGTTTCCGCAGAGCCGGCGCGTTCCCCGGCGCCTGGGTCCTTCGCCTGCCCACTTCTTATATCGACGGAGTTCATACCCCGCTTTAGCGGATTTTGGCATGAAAATGTTCCCTATCCGCCCATTTTGGTGATGATAGGGAACATTTTCTAATTTTTACATAAAATTGGATTTTTCGTCGGCTGCACGGATTGCCCGTCGGGATTTCTCCGTATATTAAAGACTTGTTTTTATAACCCTCAGCCCTGTGCGTCGGGCTGGGCCAACAGGAGCTCACCGGCGCGCCAGATGTCGCCGGCGCCCATTGTCAAAATCAGGTCGCCCGGTCTGGCCTCGGCGGCCAGCGCGGGGGCGACGTCCGCCGGTGTGGGGAAGAACCGGGCGCCCGGCAGCGCCTCCGCCAGGGTGGCGGCGGAAAGTCCCGCCTTGTTTTGCTCCCGCGCGGCGTAGATCTCCGAGAGGAAGACGAGATCGGCGCCCCGCAGGGCCGATACAAAATCGTCGAAGAGCGCCGCCGTGCGCGTATAGGTGTGCGGCTGAAAGGCGCAGAGGATCCGCGAAAACCCCATGCCGCGGGCCGCGGTCAGCGTCGCGGCGATCTCCGTGGGGTGGTGCGCGTAGTCGTCCACGACGCACGCGCCTCTAAAAGTTCCCTTTTTTTGGAAGCGTCGGGCCGCGCCGCGAAACGCGCCCAGCCCCCGGGTCACCGCCTCGCCCGGAAGGCCCAGGCAGTGCGCGGCGGCGGCGGCGGCCAGCGCGTTGGTCACATTGTGCGCGCCCGGCACCTGCAACGCGACCGGCGCGTAAGGCACGCCCCCGGCGGTCACGGTGAAGGCGGCGCAGCCCCGCGCCCAGCGCAGGTCCTCCGCCCGTATATCCGCCGACGGCGAGACGCCGAAGGTGCGCACGCGCCGGGGCAGGTCCTCCGCCAGGCGCATCGCGCCCGGGTCGTCCGCGCACAGCAGCACAAGGCCCGTCTCGGGCGGCACGCGCAGCGCGAAGCGCCGGAAGGAATCGACAATGGCGTCCAGATTCTCAAAATAGTCCAAGTGGTCGGCCTCGATGTTGAGGACGACGGCGAGGGTCGGGAAAAAATGCAAAAACGAGTCGCAGTACTCGCAGGCCTCCAAGATGAACGTGCCGCCCCCGCCCACGCGGTGCCCCGCGCCGATCAGCGGCAGCGTGCCCCCGATCATCACGGTGGGATCGAGGCCGCCCTCCAGCGCCACATGGGTGGCCATTGAGGTGGCGGTGGTCTTGCCGTGCGTTCCGGCGACGCACAGCGCCGTGCCGCAGCCCCGCATCAAAAAGCCCCAGATCTGCGCGCGCTCAAACACCGGCAGACCGAGCCGGCGGGCCTCCGCCACCTCCGCGTTGTCGTCCCGGGCCGCGGCGGTGCGGATGACGCACTCCGCCCCCCGCACATGCCGGGCGTCGTGGCCGATGGCCACCGTCACGCCCTGCGCCCGCAGGCGCTTTGTCGCGGCGCTCTCCGAGAGATCGGAACCTGTCACCGACAGGCCCCGCGCCGCAAGCACATCGGCCAGCGCGCACATGGACACGCCGCCGACGCCGATCAGATGGACGCGCCGCCCCGGCTTGAGATAGGAGGCCGGCTGCGCCGCGCCCCCGGATGCGCTGAGATTCATACAGCAAACCCTTCCTCTTCCCGTTTCCGCCGCACACGGCCGGCGGCGGGCGGGATTTTTGACACCCGAATCATACAGTCACTATACGCCAAAACGGCGCGCGATAAACACAAAACATAAAAATAAGCGGCCGCGCCGGCTTGTCCCCGCGCGGGCAAAATGGGAATTGCCAACCCGGCGCGGTTGGTATACAATGAGAAATGTGGGGAAACTGTCATCGCAAAGCCGGCACGCCGGCCCGTTGCCCCGCAAATTGTCCCACAAGACTACCGTTAGGAGGCATTCCCATGAAACATCCCATCAAAATTTTGGTCGCTCTGTTCCTGCTGGCCGCCTCGGCGGCGGCGGCGCTGCTGCTCGTGATCCGCTATATGGATGTGCTGCAAAAGCAGTTCGAAGTGCTGCGGGAACTGCTTTTCAAGCGCCAGGGGCGGCTGCGGGACAACCCGGACACGCCGACGGACGTCTTTGACGCGGACGAGGACGACGAACCGGCCCTCGACAAGAGCGGCGCGTTCTGAAAACCCGTCAAAAGCAAGCGGCGCGGCGGGCGTGACGCCGGCCGGTCAGCGCACTTTGGCGCCCGGGGCCAGGTCGTCGGGCGCGAACAGCGCGAACACCCCACCGTCGCTGTTCTCCCCGCAGAGGATCATGCCCTGGCTGAGGACGCCGCGCAGCTTCACCGGCTTTAGGTTGGCCACCAGCAGCACGCGGCGGCCGACGAGGTCCGCGGGGGCGTACCACTGCGCGATGCCGCTCACGACCTGCCGCGGCTTTCCGCCGTCGAGGGCGCCCGTATCCAGTTCGAGGCGCAGCAGTTTGTCGGACTTCGGCACCGGCTCGCAGGCCGTCACGAGGGCGACCCGTACGTCCGTGCGGAAGAATTCGTCAATCGTGATCTCCGCGGGCGCTTTGTCGGGGCTTTCCGGCTCTTCCGCTTTCGCCGGCACGGGCGGCGCGGGCGGCACGGACCCGGGCGCGGCCTCCGCCGGCGATTCGTCCGGACGGATGCGGGGGAAGAGCGCCGGCCCCTTTCGGACAACCCCGGTCTCGGCGCCGATCTGCGCCCGAAGCGCCTGCGCGCTGCGGGGCATGATGGGGTCGAGCGAGGGCGCGAGCGTCAGCAGCACGGCGCGCAGCGTGTGCAGCACGGCGGCCAGACGGGGCCTGTCCTCCTCGCGGCGGCCCAGCACCCAGGGCTCTGTCTCGTCGATGTATTTGTTGGCGCGCCCAATGAGACGCCACAGTTCCGTGAGCGCCGCGGCCGTCTGCAGGGCGTCCATCGCCGTGCGGTAGCGCCGCGTGACGTCCTCGGCCATCGCCAGAACCTCGGCATCCAGCGGCGCGCCCGCGCGCGCCTCCGGCAGACGCCCGTCGAAGTATTTTTCGATCATCGCCACCGTGCGGGAGAGCAGGTTGCCCAGGTCATTGGCGAGGTCGGCGTTGATGCGCGTGATGAGCTGGGTGCGCGTCAGCACGCCGTCGGCGGCGAAGGGCATCTCCCGCAGCAGGTAATAGCGCACGGCGTCCACGCCGAATTCTTTCACGAGGTCCTCGGCATAGACCACGTTGCCGACGGATTTGGACATCTTGTCGGTACCGGAGAGCAGCCACGGGTGCCCGAACACCTGCCGGGGCAGCGGCAGATCCAGCGCCATCAGTAAAATGGGCCAGTAGATCGTGTGAAAGCGCAAAATGTCCTTGCCGATGACGTGCACGTCGGCCGGCCAATACTTGCGGAATGTCCCGGACGGCCCGTCCGGGTCGTAGCCCAGCGCCGTGATATAGTTCGACAGCGCGTCGATCCACACATAGACGATGTGCCCCGGGTCAAAATCCACCGGAACGCCCCAGGTGAAGGACGTGCGCGACACGCACAGGTCCTGGAGCCCCGGGTCCAGGAAGTTTTTGATCATCTCGTTCTTGCGCGACTCCGGCTGGATGAACGCGGGGTGCGCGTCGATGTGCGCCCGCAGCCGGTCGGCGTATTTGGACAGCCGAAAGAAGTACGCCTCCTCGGAGGCCGGCTCGACGGCGGCGCCGCACTGCGGGCAGACGCCCCCGGCGTCGGAGACCTGCGTCTCGGTGTAAAACGCCTCGCAAGAGAGGCAGTAGAGACCCTCGTAGGCCCCTTTATAGATGTCGCCCTGCTCGTAAAGGCGCTTGAATTCTTTTTGGACGATCCGCTTGTGCGCCGGGTCCGTCGTCCGGATGAACCGGTCGTAGCTCACGTCCATCATGTCCCAAATGCGGCGCACCTCGGCCGCGATGCGGTCGACGTGTTCCTGCGGCGTGCGACCGTCGGCCTCCGCCTGCTTTTGGATCTTCTGCCCGTGCTCGTCCGTGCCGGTGAGGAAGTACACGTCGTAGCCGCGCGTTCTCTTGTACCGCGCGATGGCGTCGGTAAACACGGCCTCGTACGTGTTCCCGATGTGGGGCACCCGTGAGGTGTAAGCGATGGCGGTCGTGATATAGTAGGGGCGAGCGCTCATAGCGGTTTCCTCCCAACCTCGGCCGGGCACAAACACAGACCCCCGCGCCGCCGGGAGCGGGCCGAGGGGCCAACCGCCGGCGTTTCGCCGGTTTTGTGCCGGAGCCTCTTGATTTTCTTAGTATACCATTTGGCCCGGGTGAAAGGCAATTCTTTTTCCGCGCGTCCCGGCGAGGGCCGGCGTCGAGACGCGCGCAAAGGGCGGTTGTCCCGCCAAAACAAGAGCTATTCGGAGTAAAACGGAGATGTTAAAAGCAAAAACAAGATAATCGAATGTAAACGGCAATTTTGTGGAGAAACGGCGGTTTTTTCGCACCGCCAAGGATTGCATAATCAAACCCGAGTCGATATGATAAGTAATAGTTTAGCACTTGGCGCCGCCGAGTGCTAACGATATCCTATCACGAATCGGGAGGATTGAGACTATGAAGCTGAAGCCTCTGGCCGACAGAGTCGTTCTGAAGATGCTGGAATCTGAGGAGACCACAAAGAGCGGCATCATCCTGGCCGGCACGGCCAAGGAAAAACCGCAGGTGGCTGAGGTGCTCGCCGTGGGCCCGGGCGGCAATGTGGACGGCAAAGACATCGTCATGCACGTCAAAGCGGGCGAGAAGGTCATCACCAGCAAGTATTCCGGCACCGAGATCAAGATCGACGGCGAGGAGCGGATCATCGTGCGCCAGAGCGACATTCTGGCCATTGTCGAGTAACGCCGAAAGACAACAAAGTTAAGGAGGATCAACGAGACTATGGCAAAAGAAATTCTGTATGGCGAAGAAGCGCGTCACGCGCTGGAGCGCGGGGTCAACCAACTGGCCGACACGGTAAAGATCACGCTGGGTCCCAAGGGCCGCAATGTGGTGCTCGACAAAAAGTTCGGCGCCCCGCTCATCACAAACGACGGCGTGACCATCGCGAAGGAGATCGAGCTGGACAACGCGTTTGAGAACATGGGCGCCCAACTCGTCAAAGAAGTGGCCACCAAGACAAACGACGTGGCCGGCGACGGGACCACAACGGCCACATTGCTCGCGCAGGCGCTGATCCGCGAGGGCATGAAGAACGTGGCGGCCGGCGCCAACCCGATGATCATGAAGCGCGGCATCGCCCGCGCGGTCGAAGCGGCGGTGGCGTCTATCCTGGGCAACTCCCACAAGGTGGGCGGCAGCGAGGACATCGCCCGCGTGGGCACGATCTCCTCCGGCGACGAGACCATCGGGCGGCTGATCTCCGAGGCTATGGAAAAAGTCGGCTCCGACGGCGTCATCACGGTGGAGGAGTCCAAAACCTCCGAAACCTTCTCCGAAGTGGTCGAGGGCATGCAGTTTGACCGCGGCTACATCTCGCACTATATGGTGACGGATACCGAGAAGATGGAGGCCGTCATCGACGACGCGCTCATCCTGATCACCGACAAAAAGATCTCCAATGTGCAAGACATCCTGCCTCTCCTCGAGCAGGTCATGAAGATAGGCCGCAAGCTCGTCATCGTGGCGGAAGATGTGGAG
The DNA here is from genome assembly GCA_031255175.1 of Oscillospiraceae bacterium. Classification (GTDB taxonomy): domain Bacteria; phylum Bacillota; class Clostridia; order Oscillospirales; family UBA929; genus JAIRTA01. Next base: position 7,032 of record JAIRTA010000060.1, read on the forward strand.
GGCGAGGCCATTGCCACCCTGCTCGTCAACAAGCTGCGCGGCGTGTTCACCAGCGTCTGCGTCAAGGCGCCGGGCTTCGGCGACCGCCGCAAAGACATGCTGCGCGACATCGCGATCCTGACCGGCGGCGAGGTCATCTCCGACGAGCTGGGGCTCGATCTGAAGGAGACGACGATCGATCAACTGGGCCAGGCCCGCCAGGTCAAGGTGCAAAAGGAGAACACCATTGTCGTGGGCGGCGCGGGCGACCAAAAAGAGATCCAAGACCGCATTGCCCAGATCAAGGCGCAGATCGACCTGACCACCTCCGACTTCGACCGCGAAAAACTCCAGGAGCGCCTCGCCAAGCTGTCGGGCGGCGTGGCCGTCCTGAAGGTGGGCGCGGCCACCGAGGTCGAAATGAAGGAAAAGAAACTGCGCATCGAAGACGCGCTGAACGCCACCCGCGCGGCGGTGGAAGAAGGCATCGTGGCCGGCGGCGGCACGATCTTCGTCAACGCCGTCCCGGCCGTGGAGAAGCTGCTGGCCGACGTGCAGGGCGACGAGAAGACCGGCCTTGAGATCGTGGCGCGCGCCCTGACGGAACCCCTGCGGCAGATCGCGATCAACGCCGGGCTGGAGGGCTCGGTGGTGCTCGAGAAGGTCCGCGAGAGCGGCAAGGTCGGCTGGGGCTTCAACGTGTTCACCGAGAGCTACGGCGACATGGTGAACTTCGGCATCGTCGACCCGACAAAGGTCACGCGTTCGGCGCTGGAGAACGCGGCGTCCATCGCGGCTATGGTGCTGACCACCGAGAGCCTGGTGGCCGACAAGAAGGAACCCCTGCCCCCCGCCCCCGCCCCCGGCGGCATGGGCGGCGGCATGGATATGTATTAAGTTGCATCAAGAAGAAGCGGAGAGCGTTTGCGCTCTCCGCTTCTTCTTGAACCTCTCATTACACCCCGCGCAAATACAGCAGCGTCAAGACCCATTCGACCACGCGGGCGGGGAGAAAGCGTTTGGCAAAGAGCAGGAGCTTGTAAGAAAGCCCGATGACGCGCCGGACGGGGGGGCGCCGGCGGCCGGCCAGCGCCAGCGCGGCGCGGGCCGTCTTGGCGGGGTCGTGGCCGCGCGCCTCGTCGCGCGCCATGCGGGCCACGGCGCGCGCGCAAGCCTGGGCGTAAGGGGAGCCCGGCGGGCCGGCCGGTGTCCGCGCGGCGGTGAAGCCCGTCTTTGTGTCGCCCGGCTCCAGCAGCGCGGCGCGCAGGCCAAACGGCGCGCCCTCCATGCGCAGCGCCTCCACGTAGGCCTCCAGCGCGTACTTCGACGAGGCGTAGTGGCTCTGAAACGGGATCGCAACATGCCCCGCCACCGAGCCGACCACCAACACGAGCCCGCCCCCCCGCGCGCGCATGAGCGGCAGGATGTGGCGGTTTACCCGCAGCACGCCGAGATAATTGGTCTCCATCTGCGCCCGCGCCGTCTCGGGGGGGACATCCTCGGCGGCGCCGGAGATGCCGAAACCGGCGCTGTGCAGCACGAGGCCGACGGCGCCCTCCCGCGCGGCGATATGGGCCACGGCCGCGCGCACCGAGTCCTCGTCGCACACGTCGCAGGCGAGCGGCGTGAGACACCCGCCCGCGGCGGTCCGCGCCGGCGGCCCGGCGGCCCGGCGGGACAGCGCCCACACCGAGTACCCGCGCGACGCAAACAGCTCCGCGCAGGCGCGCCCGATGCCGGACCCGGCCCCGGTGATCACCGCCACCCGCCCGTATAAAAATCGCATACCGTTCCCCCGTCTCTCAGGCGGCGCCGCCCCACCGCGGCCCCGCGGGCAAGTCATGACGTCCCGTCAACCGTACGGCGCCCGACCGACATCACCTCTTTTGTCAGGAGACAGACGACGGGCAGCAGAAGCAAGGCCGGCAGCCACATGGAGAGCGGGAGATAAGCGCCGAACAGATAGGCGTGGTAGCCGGCGTAGGAGGCGTAGATCGTGAGCGGCGCGAGATACCAGCGGCGCGGCCGGAGCATGACATAGAGCAGGGAGAGCACATCGGCCATATAAAAGTAGCGCTCGTGCATACTGGGCAGCATCCAGGGCAGCCCCACGCAGCAGAGAAACGACAGTGTCACAAGACTCTCGCCGGACAGCGGCCGGGCCGGGTCGGAGAACCGATAGAACAAAAACCCCGCAAACAGGGCCGCGCAGGCCAGCCCCGCCATAAAGAAAGGCGCCGTCGGCGCCGTATCCGGCACCAGCGCGAAGAGAGAGGGCGCGTTCAGGTTCAAATATTGGCTGTATTGGTTTACCTGCGTGTAGTAGACGGAAAACAACGACGCAAAGGGCCGCCCCACAAGCAGCGCCGGCAGCGACACGACGAGAAACGCGACCGGGCACCAGAGCGCGTGCACCCAGCGGATCCGCCGGCGAAAGAACAATATGGCGAGCACCGGGAAGAAGAACACCGCCTGGAGCTTGAAGGCGACGGCGAGCCCCGCCATGACCATCGCGGCCGCCGGCCTCTCCCCCAAAATGAAGCAGAGGCACAGCACCACAAACAGCGTATACATGGCGTCGCACTGCGCCCAGAAGGCGCTGTTCATCCAGACCGTGGGGGCCATCAGCGTGAGCGCCAGCAGCCCCAGCCGGTGTTCGCCGCCGAGGCCCAGCCGGCGGCCCAGCGCGCAGACCGCAAAGGCAAGCAGCACGTCGGCCGCAACGGAGGCGAGCTTGATGAGGTACAGGTCGCGCAGCGGAATGGCGGCAAAGAGCGACAGCAAGTAGAGGTAGGGCACGTTGTAGTCGCTCGGCAGCGTCGCGAGGGCGGAAAACCCGCCGTATTCCCGAAGGTACGAGACCCAATAGGAGAGAAAGGCGTCGTAGTCGTTGGTGCGGTGGTCGAGACAGGCGGCGCGCACGAGCAGCGCCGCCGCGAGGATGGCGGCAGCCGCCAGCGCCGTGCGGAGGGAGACCGGCGCCCGGCGGCGCAGCAAAAAGACGCCGAGCGCGCCGGCAAAGAGGAGCCCGAAGAAAACGAAGACCCAGAGGCGGTCCGCCCGCCCGCCCTCGGAGAGCGCGCGCACGGGCCAGGAGAGCGGGATGAGAAAGAGCAGGCTGAGCCCGCCCCACAGCGACGCCCGCGGGATGACGTCCCTCTCCAACAATCCACCCGGCCGTTCTTTCACACAATCACACCCAACGAAACAGCGCGCCGCCGGCCGCGGCGCCCTGTCGACTTTCGGTTTGTTGACGGTTGGCAAGTTGTCCAGGGATAGTTTACAGGAAAACGCGCGGAAAAGCAAACAAAACGCGCGCGGGCGCGCGGGCTACTATATCTGGCATATACCCACTATATATAGTATGCCGGGAGCGGCAGCGCGGGAAGAGCCGGCGGCGAAATCCGGAAATGTTTGAAGCGTAATACTTATTTTTCCAGCGCGGAATCGCCGGAAGGGCTTGCCTTTTGGCACGATTTTAAGTATACTGATATATTGTGATACCGGCTTCGATACAGCCTTCTTCGAGGGGAGGCAAATTACGGAGGAATGTGCCATGACCTTCCCGTTTCAGGGCGGCGTCCATCCGGAGGGGCACAAAGACGCCACCCAGCAAAAGCCGATCGAACTCCTGCCGCCCCCGGCTCAGGTTGTGCTGCCCGTCTCTATGCACATCGGCGCGCCCTGTGAGCCGCTTGTCAAGGTGGGGCAGCATGTGCTACTGGGAGAAAAAATCGCCATGAGCGCGTCTCCGGTGTCCGCGCCCATCCACGCCAGCGTCTCGGGCACGGTGGCGGCCGTGGAGCCGCGCCCTCACCCCAACGGGGGCCGCGTGCCCGCCATCGTGCTGGAAAACGACGGCGCCGACACCCCGCACCCCGACATCCGCCCGTTTGGTTCGGCGGAGGCGCTGACGGCTGAAGACCTGATCGCCGTCATTCGCGAGGCCGGGCTGGTGGGGCTGGGCGGCGCGGCCTTCCCCACCCACACAAAGATCGCCTCCGGCCTTGGGAAGATAGACACGCTGATCGTAAACGGCGCCGAGTGCGAGCCCTACATCACATCCGACCACCGCGTCATGCTGGAGACGCCTGAGGAGATTCTGGGAGGGCTGCGGGCCCTGATGAAGATCTACGGGCTGGAGAGCGCCGTGATCGCCGTGGAGACCAACAAGCCGGACGCCGTGGAGACACTGCGCCGCACCCTGCCGAAGCGGGGCGGCGGCGTGCGTGTGGCGCCGCTTGCCACCCGCTACCCGCAGGGGGCGGAAAAACAGCTCATCCGCGCCGTCACGGGCCGGGAGGTGCCGCCGGGGGCACTGCCGGCCGCAGTGGGCGCCGCCGTCTTCAACGTGGACACCGTCGCCTCCATCCACCGCGCCGTCACCGCCGGGACCCCGCTGCTGCGGCGCGTCGTCACGGTGTCCGGGTCCGCCGTCTCCAACCCGAAAAATCTGAGCGTGCGGCTCGGCACCCCGCTCAGGGCCGTGTTTGAAGCGACGGGCGGATTTCGGGAACAGCCCTTCAAGATCATCATGGGCGGGCCCATGATGGGCGTGGCCCAGCACAACCTGGACGCGCCGGTCATCAAGGGCACAAACGCGCTGCTCGCGTTTTCACGCGAGGAGGGCAAGCCCGAAAAAGAACCTGTCTGCATCCGCTGCGGCCGCTGCGTGTCGGCGTGCCCGATGCGGCTGCTGCCGGTGTATCTCTACCACTACGAACAAAAAAACATGCTGGCGGAATGCGAACGGATGCGGATAAGCGACTGCATTGAGTGCGGAAGCTGCGCCTACATCTGCCCCGGGCGGCTGCATCTGGTCCACTCCTTCCGCACGGCCAAGCAAAAACTCCGGGAAGCGCAAAAGAGAGGGGGGAACTGACCAATATGCCCGATACCCGTCTTGTCGTCTCCTCCTCCCCCCACATCCGGGCCGAGGAGGACACCCATTCGATCATGTTGGATGTCTGCATCGCCCTTGCCTTTCCGCTGGTGATCGCCGTCTATTTTTTCGGGCTGCGCGCGCTGACGGTCACCGCCGTGAGCGTGGCGGCCTGTGTGTTCTTTGAGTGGGCCTACCGCAAACTGCTCAAAAAGCCCTCGTCGGTGCGGGATCTCTCGGCCGTGGTCACGGGGCTGCTGCTGTCGTTCAATCTGCCGGTGTCCGTTCCGTACTGGCTTCCGGTGGTGGGCGCGTTTGTCGCCGTCGTCGTCGTCAAGCAGCTCTACGGAGGGATTGGTAAAATTTTCCTAAACCCCGCGCTGGCGGCCCGCGTGTTCCTCTTCTCCTTCCCCGTGTGGATGACCAGCTTCCCCAAGCCGCAGCCGGGCCAGTGGAACGCGCTGCCGCTGTGGGGCGCGGTGGACGCCGTGTCCGCCGCCACGCCGCTGTCCTTTTTGAAGCACGGCGCCCTGCCCGCCGACACATACAATTTGCAGGACCTGGTGCTGGGGCAGATACCCGGCAGTCTGGGTGAGGTGTCGGCCCTGATGCTGCTGCTTGGCGGGGTGTATCTTGTCGTGCGCCGCGTGATCACGCCGCGCATCCCGGTCGCGTACCTTGGCACGGTGGCGGCACTCACCTTCCTGTTTCCGAAGGGGAACGTGGCGCTGGACTGGATGCTCTACGAGGTGCTCTCCGGCGGGCTCGTCCTCGGGGCCGTCTTCATGGCCACCGACTACGCCACGTCGCCCGTGACCAAGCGCGGCCAGTGGATCTTCGGCGTTGGCTGCGGCCTGCTCACGGTCTTCATTCGCTACTTCGGCGCCTACCCGGAGGGGGTCTCTTACGCGATTCTCGTGATGAACGCCTGCGTGTGGCTGATCGATAAGATCTCCCTGCCCCGCCGGTTCGGGATCCCGCGTCTGGCGCGCTTCATCCGGAAGGGGGGTGGCAAGGCGTGAGCGAACGGAAACGCAACGCCCCGCGTCCGGCCTCCAAATCGCCGCAGTCCAAGACGCCGGACGCAAAGGCGTCCGACGCAAAGACTCTGAAGACAAACACTTCGAAACCGGAGACGCCAAAAACAAAGACGCCGGACGCAACGGCGACCGACGCCGCGAACCGGCGTGCCAAGCGTCCGCTGTCCGCCGCCCATCCGGTTCTCTACATGGTGATCATGCTGACGTCGCTGACCGCCGTGCTCGCGTTCCTGCTCGGCTTTGTCAACGGGATCACGGCGCCCATCATCGAGCGACTCCGGCAGGAGGCGCTGGTGGCGTCCGTGACGGAGGTGCTGCCGGAGACGGTGGGAGAACCTGAGATCGTGGAGGGCACCTGGACCGCTCCGGTGCAGACGGTGCGCCGCGCCTACGACGGCGCGCGCAACCTCATCGGCTACGCGGTCGAGGTCGCGCCCGGCGGCTTTGGCGGGCCCATCACCACCGTGGTGGGCGTCAACCCCGACGGGACGATCACAGGCGTGCGGATCATCGATATGAAGGAGACGCCGAACATCGGCACCAAGGCCCAGGAGCCCGCGTTTTTAGACCAGTTCGCCGGCAAGGCCCCCGGGTTTGCCCTGGGAGCGGGGGCGAGCGACGTCCACGCCATCTCGGGCGCGACCGTCTCCTCCACCGCCGTGTACAACGGGGTCGCGGCGGCGTCCGCCGCCGTGCTGGCCCTCGCGCAATAAAAAGCAGGCAATAAAAAGCAATTAAACATCAATATGAAGAAAATCGACATGATTGATCTCTCAATATCTCAACATATCTCAACTGCGAAAGGGGGGAGCGCGATGAACCAGACGTTGCGGCAGTTCAAAAACGGCCTGTTGGACCAAAACCCCACGCTGGTGCTGCTGCTCGGCATGTGCCCGACTATGGCCATCTCCACGTCCCTGGCCAACGGACTGGGCATGGGCATGTGCGCCACTCTCGTGCTCATCTGTTCCAATTCCGCGATCTCCCTGATGCGAAAGCTCATCCCGGAGAAGATCCGCATCGCCGCCTACGTCGTGATCATCGCCGGGTTCGTCACGCTGGTCGACATGCTGCTGGGGGCCTTCCTGCCCGCGCTGTCGCAAAGTTTGGGGCTGTTTATCCCGCTCATCGTCGTAAACTGCATCATATTGGCGCGGGCGGAGGCATACGCCTCCAAAAACGGCGTCGTCCGGTCGGCGCTCGACGGGCTCACAATGGGCCTCGGGTTTACGGCGGCGCTCTCCGTCGTGTCCGTCATTCGCGAGATCCTCGGGAGCGGCACGCTGCTGGGGCAGCGCGTGCTGCCCGACTCGTTCCCCGGTGTGCTGCTTCTCGTGCTGCCCACCGGCGGGTTTTTGACGCTGGGTTTTGTCATCGCGGCCGCGCAGAAGCTGATGGCCGGCCGGAAGGGGGGGAAGTCCTAAGGGGGAACCTCCCGCGGGACGTGTGCTATGGATCTCACGCGGCTGCTCTCCATCGCGCTGGGCGCGATTCTCATTGAAAACTTTGTGCTCGTGAAATTTTTGGGCATCTGCCCCTTCCTCGGCGTCTCAAAAAAGATGGACACGGCGCTGGGGATGAGCATGGCCGTTGTCTTTGTCATGGGCGCGGCGTCGGCGGCCACCTGGTGCGTCAACACCTGGCTGCTGACCCCGCTCTCGCTCGGTTATATGCGCACGGTGGCCTTCATCCTTGTCATCGCGGCGCTTGTGCAGCTCGTCGAGATGTTTTTGCAAAAGGCGGCGCCGGCGCTTTACAGCGCGCTGGGGATCTATCTGCCGCTCATCACGACAAACTGCGCCGTGCTCGGCGTCGCCATCTTAAACGTGGACAACTCGTATTCGTTTCTCGAGAGCGTCGTCTACGGCGTGACGGCGGCGCTGGGGTTCGCGCTGGCGATCCTGCTGTTTGCCAGCATCCGGGAGCGGCTGACGTTCGCGGACTACCCCGCCCCGTTCGAGGGCTTCCCCATCGCGCTCATCACCGCCGGCCTTCTCGCAATGGCGTTCATGGGCTTCAGCGGGCTCAAAGTGTTCCCGTAACACGGCGCCGGAGGCCGTGTGAAAACCGGAAAATTCCCACCCGCACATACTATATATAGTATGTGTATACAACATATAGTATATACCGCGATTTTGCATTCATTTTGCATTCAAAGGTGTGGCTGCTATGACGATCAATGTGTTGTTTGCCGTGTTGGTGCTGGGCGGGCTCGGAGGCGTGCTGGCGCTGGTGCTGGGCGGCGCGTCCCAGGTGCTGGCCGTCGAAAAAGACGAGCGGTTGGGCGATGTGCTGGCGGCGCTGCCGGGCGCGAACTGCGGCGGCTGCGGCTACGCCGGCTGCGCGGCGCTCGCGGAGGCGCTGGTGGCCGGGCAGGCCGACATCAACGCCTGCCCGGTGGGCGGGGAGGCGACGGCCGAGACGCTGGCGGCGCTCCTCGGCGTGGAACGCAAAAAAAACACCCGCCTAACGGCGCTGGTGCGCTGTTCCGGCGGCGTGCGCGCCCGGCGGAAGTTCGACTACGTGGGGCTGCCCGACTGCGTGGCCGCCATGCGGCTCGGCGAGGGCGGGCCGCTTGAGTGCCCGCACGGCTGCATCGGCCTCGGGAGCTGCGTGGCCGCCTGCCCCTTCGGCGCGATCTCGGTCCGCGAAGACGTGGCCGTGGTCGACCACGAGCGCTGCACGGGCTGCCTGACCTGCGCGCGGACCTGCCCCAAGTCTCTCATCATCCCCGTTCCCTACTACGCCGACATCGTGGTGGCCTGCTCCTCCCACGAGCGGGGCGGCGTGCTGCGCAAGGTGTGCGACATCGGCTGCCTCGGCTGCCGCATCTGCGAGAAGATCTGTAAGCACGGCGCCATCACCATCACCGACAGCCTCGCCTCCATCGACTACGAAAAGTGCGTGAGCTGCGGCGACTGCGCCGAAAAGTGCCCCCGCCATCTGATCGTCGACACCAACCTGGACCGCGGCCCCCGCCTCCTCTCGGAGACCGACTGACGGGGGAGACCGGCGGACGGCGATCGGCCGGCGGAAACCGGCTGGCGGAGCCCCCAAGACGCCCCCGCGCGGCGGGATGAGACAGGAAACCCCACATGTCCGGCGGGGCTGTTATGGATAATTTTTCCATCTCTCTTTGGAAAAAGGGCTTGTATCCCCGCGTCGGATAGTGTATAATAATCCCGTATTTTGTGAAACAGGCCCCTCATCACTTCTGCCGGACGCAATGCAGACGGATTTTTCGGCAGATGAAACAAAAAAGGAGGAAACGACACAATGAGCATCAAAATCGGCATCAACGGCTTCGGGCGCATCGGGCGCCTGGTGTTCCGGGCGGGTCTCGCAAACCCCAAGGTGGAGTTTGTGGGCATCAACGACCCCTTCATGTCCCCGGACTATATGGCGTACATGCTCCGTTACGACACGGTGCACGGCCGCTTTGACGGAGAGGTCTCGTACGACGACAGTTCCATCACCGTAAACGGGAAGAAGATCTTATTCTTCGCCGAGAAGAACCCGGCGGACATCCCCTGGGGTAAGATCGGCGCGGAGTATGTGGTGGACGCCACGGGTATCTTCCACTCCAAAGACAAGGCGCAGGCCCACATCGACGCCGGCGCCAAGAAGGTCGTCTACACCGGCCCCTCAAAAGACGACACCCCGATGTTTGTCTGCGGCGTCAACCTCGACAAATACACGCCGGACATGCAATTTGTCTCCAACGCCTCCTGCACGACCAACTGCCTGGCCCCGCTGGCGAAGGTCATCCACGACAAATTCGGCATCACCGACGGCCTGATGACGACGATCCACGCCACCACGGCCACACAGCTCACGGTGGACGGCGCCTCCAAGAAAGACTGGCGCGGCGGCCGCGCGGCGTCTGGCAACATCATCCCGAGTTCCACCGGGGCCGCGAAGGCGGTGGGCAAGGTTATCCCCGAGCTGAACGGGAAACTCACGGGCCTGTCGATGCGCGTACCGACGCTCGACGTCTCGGTGGTGGACCTGACCGTCAACCTGAAGACGCCCGCGAAGTACGACGAGATCTGCGCCGTCATCAAAGCCGCGAGCGAAGGCCCCCTCAAGGGCATCCTCGGCTATACGGAAGACGCCGTCGTCTCCAGCGACTTCGTCGGCGAGTCCCGCACTTCGGTCTTCGACGCCAAAGCCGGCATCGCGCTGACCGACACCTTCGTCAAGCTGGTCGCCTGGTACGACAACGAGTGGGGCTATTCGAGCAAAGTCATCGACCTCATCGTCTATATGAACGGCGTGGACAACAAGTAAGCAAACACGTTGAACTTTACAACCCCCAGCCTCTCTCCGTCACCGGAAGAGGCTGGGGGTTGTCGATGCCGTGACGCCGGACGGCGCCCCGCGGGGGCGCGTTATGTAAATATTTTGTGAACAATGCGCCTTTGACCGGCCAAAGGCGCAAAAAAGATGCAAAAACAACAATCACACCCCTTGACAGCCTGTTGGGGGTGTGATATAATTTTAACTCCATGTTGTGATAAAAACGCACTTTACTCCGATTATGGTTTCATCATAGCACACCTTGTCGCAAAGCACAAGAGCGGGACGGGTAAAAACATCAACGCCGCCGTGTGTGTCGCGTCGGGACGGCCGGTAAAACGGCGAAAAACGAACCAAACGAACGATGGATGAACCGCAGGGCGGTACTTGGGAGGGATGCATATGGTCAAGGACGTGCACTACGGGAGAACGGTCCGCAAAAGCTACGCCAGATTGAGCGACGTGCTGGAGATCCCGAATCTGGTCGAGGTGCAGAAAAATTCCTACCGGTGGTTTCTGGACGTAGGGCTGCGCCAGGTGTTCCACGACGTCTCCGCGATCACGGACTACACCGGCAACCTCGAACTCAGCTTCATCGATTTCGTACTGGAAGACACCCTCAAGTATTCGATGGAGGAGTGCAAAGAACGCGACGCCACCTACGCCGCGCCGCTCAAAGTGCGGGTACGCCTGCGCAACCGTGAGACCGAGGAGATCAAAGAGCAGGAGATCTTCATGGGGGATTTCCCGCTCATGACGGAGGGCGGGACTTTCATCATCAACGGCGCCGAGCGCGTCATCGTCTCGCAGATCGTGCGCAGCCCGGGCATCTACTTTGAGGAGCGCCCCGACAAGGGCATCGAGCCGCTGTTTTCCAGCACGGTGATCCCCTACCGGGGCGCCTGGCTCGAGTATGAGACGGACATCAACGACATCTTCTATGTGCGCATCGACAAAAACCGGAAGCTGCCGGTCACCTCCCTCATCCGCGCGCTGGGCATCCGGACAGACGCCCAGATTCGGGAGATCTTCGGCGAGGACGAGCGCATTGTGGCCACGCTGGAGAAGGACCCCTCCAAGACGGAGGAGGACGCCCTCATCGAGATCTACCGGCGTCTGCGCCCGGGGGAACCGCCGACGGTGGACAGCGCGCAGACTTTACTTCACAACCTCTTTTTCGACACGCGCCGCTACGACCTGAGCAGCGTGGGCCGGTATAAATTCAATAAAAAGCTCGCCCTGGCGCCCCGGCTGACGTCCCGCCGGCTGGCACAGCCGGTGGCCGACCCGCGCACCGGCGAGATCCTGGCCGAGGCGGGCGAGGTGCTCACCCGGGACCGCGCCCGCGCGCTGGAGGCGCAGGGCGTGTCCGAAGTGACGCTCGACATCGGCGGGAAGTTTGTCAAAGTGTTTTCAAACGGCATGGTCGATATGAAGCCCTTTGTGCCCTTCGACCCGGCGGAGCTGGGCGTGCGCGAGCGCGTGCGCTTTTCCGTGCTGCGCGAGCTGCTCGACAACTTCGAGGGCGAGGCGCTGCGGGAGGCCGTCACCGACAGGATGGACGACCTGATCCCCAAGCACATCCTCGTGGAGGACATCTTGGCCTCCGTCAACTATATGTGCGCGCTGGTGTACGGCGTCGGCTACCCGGACGACATCGACCATCTCGGCAACCGCCGCCTGCGCAGCGTGGGCGAGCTCCTGCAAAATCAATTCCGCATCGGCTTTTCGCGCATGGAACGCGTGATCCGCGAGCGCATGACGATCCAAGATCTCGACATCGTGACGCCGCAGTCGCTGATCAACATCCGCCCGGTGACGGCGTCTATCAAAGAATTCTTCGGTTCGTCGCCGCTCTCTCAGTTCATGGACCAGACAAACCCGCTGGCCGAGCTGACGCACAAGCGCCGCATGTCGGCGCTGGGGCCGGGCGGCCTCTCGCGTGAGCGCGCCAACTTCGAGGTACGCGACGTGCATTACAGCCACTACGGCCGCATGTGCCCCATCGAGACGCCGGAAGGTCCGAACATAGGCCTCATCTCCTATCTCTCCACCTACGCCCGCATCAACGAATACGGCTTCATCGAGACGCCCTACCGCCGGATCGACCAGGAGACGCGCCATCTCACCGACGAAGTGGTGTACATGACGGCCGACGTGGAGGACGAATACATCGTGGCGCAGGCCAACGAGCCCCTGACGGAAGACGGCATGTTCCGGCACGAGCGCATCACCTGCCGCCACCGCGACGAGATCATCGAGGTCGGCAGCCACCAGGTGGATTTTGTGGATGTGTCCCCGAAGATGATGGTCTCCGTGGCCACCGCCATGATCCCCTTTCTCGAAAACGACGACGCGAACCGCGCGCTCATGGGCTCCAACATGCAGCGGCAGGCGGTGCCGCTGCTGGTGACGGAGTCTCCGATCGTGGCCACCGGCATTGAGTACAAGGCGGCCTGCGACTCGGGCGTTGTCAAGCTGGCCGAGGAGGACGGCACCGTCACGGGGGTATCCGCCGACAACATCACGGTGCGTTACGACAGCGGACGTTCCAGAAATTTCCATCTCATCAAGTTTTTGCGCTCCAACCAGGGCACCTGCGTCAACCAAAAGCCCATTGTAAACATCGGCGACCGCGTCTGCGCGGGCGACGTGCTGGCCGACGGCCCCTCCACAAACCAGGGGGAGATCTCCCTCGGGCGCAATGTGCTGATCGGCTTCATGACCTGGGAGGGCTACAACTACGAAGACGCCATTTTGATCAACGAGCGTCTCGTGCGCGACGACGTGTTCACTTCGATCCACATCGAGGAGTACGAGACCGAGGCGCGCGACACAAAGCTGGGCTCCGAGGAGATCACCCGCGACATCCCCAACGTGGGCGAGGACGCGCTGAGGGAACTCGACGAGCGCGGCGTCATCCGCATCGGCGCGGAGGTGCGCGCCGGGGACATCTTGGTGGGCAAAGTGACGCCGAAGGGCGAAACGGAGCTGACGGCCGAGGAGCGGCTGCTGCGCGCGATCTTCGGCGAAAAGGCGCGTGAGGTGCGCGACACCTCCCTGCGGGTGCCCCACGGCGAGAGCGGCATTGTGGTGGACGTCAAAGTGTTCACGCGGGAGGACGGCGACGAGCTGAACCCCGGCGTCAACATGGCGGTGCGCTGCTACATCGCGCAAAAGCGCAAGATCAGCGTGGGCGACAAAATGGCCGGGCGGCACGGCAACAAAGGCGTCATCTCCCGGATCCTTCCGCAGGAAGATATGCCCTTCCTGCCGGACGGCACGCCGCTCGACATCGTGCTAAACCCCCTCGGCGTGCCGTCGCGTATGAACATCGGGCAGGTGCTGGAAGTGCACCTCGGCTACGCGGCCCGCTCGCTGGGCTGGAAGGTCGCCACCCCCGTATTCGACGGCGCCGACGAGATCGACATCGAAAACACGCTGGAGATGGCGGGGCTGCGGCGCGACGGCAAGAGCATCCTGTGCGACGGCCGCACCGGGGAACAGTTCGACAACCCCGTCACCGTCGGTTACGTGTACTTCTTAAAGCTCGCCCACCTGGTGGACGACAAGATCCACGCGCGCTCCACCGGCCCGTATTCGCTGGTCACCCAGCAGCCGCTCGGCGGCAAGGCGCAGTTTGGCGGCCAGCGCTTCGGCGAGATGGAGGTGTGGGCGCTGGAGGCCTACGGCGCCGCCTATACCTTGCAGGAGATCTTAACAGTCAAGTCCGACGACATCGTGGGACGCGTCAAAACATATGAGGCCATTGTCAAGGGGCACAACGTGCCGCAGCCGGGCGTGCCGGAGTCGTTCAAGGTGCTCATCAAAGAGCTTCAGTCTCTGGGGCTGGACGTCCGCGTTCTGGACAAGAACCGGGAGGAGATCGAGCTCAAAGAGGAGGACGAAGACGAGACCTTCACGCGGGCGGCGCGCGACGAGGACACGCGCGTGGTCGAGCAGGAACTGGCGTCTCAGGGCTTTGGCGTGGAGGACCCGGACGAGCCGGCAGGGCCGGAGGAGCCGGAGGAATACAGCGATTTCATCGAAGCAGACGCCGAGCCGGACGCCGCCGAGGAAGACCTGTTCAACGTGGAATAAAGAAAGGATGTTCGCATGAGTTACGCGCCGTTTGAATCCATCAAGATTGGGCTGGCCTCCCCCGAGATGATCCGCACCTGGTCCCACGGCGAGGTGAAAAAGCCCGAGACCATCAACTACCGGACACTGAAGCCGGAGCGCGACGGACTGTTTTGCGAGCGCATCTTTGGCCCGCAGAAAGACTGGGAGTGCTACTGCGGCAAATATAAAAAGATCCGTTACAAGGGGCGCGTCTGCGACCGCTGCGGCGTGGAGGTCACAAAGGCCAAGGTGCGCCGCGAGCGCATGGGCCACATCGACCTGGCCGCGCCCGTGTCCCACATCTGGTACTTCAAGGGCATCCCCTCCCGCATGGGGCTGGTGCTCGACATGTCGCCGCGCCTGCTCGAAAAGGTGCTCTATTTTGCCGCCTACATCGTGGTGGACCCGGGCGACACGCCGCTGCAAAAGAAGCAGATCCTCACCGAGAGAGAATACCGCGACATGCGGGAAAAATACGAAGACGACTTCCGCGCCGGCATGGGCGCGGAGACGGTGCGCGAGCTGCTGGCCGAGATGGACATGGAGCGCCTCTCCCGCGAGCTGCGCGCCGAGCTCAAGGAGGCGTCCGGCCAGAAGAAGATGCGCATCATCAAGAGGCTGGAGGTCGTCGAGTCCTTCCGGCAGTCCGGCAACCGGCCGGAGTGGATGATCATGGACGTCGTGCCCGTCATCCCGCCGGAGATCCGCCCGATGGTGCAACTCGACGGCGGCCGCTTCGCCACGTCGGACCTAAACGACCTCTACCGCCGCGTGATCAACCGGAACAACCGGCTGAAGAGGCTGTTGCAGCTCGGCGCGCCCGACATCATCGTGCGCAACGAAAAGCGGATGCTCCAGGAGGCGGTGGACGCGCTGATCGACAACGGCCGCCGCGGCCGCCCCGTCACCGGCCCCAACAACCGCGCGCTCAAGAGCCTGTCCGACATGCTCAAGGGCAAGCAGGGGCGGTTCCGCCAAAACCTGCTCGGCAAGCGCGTCGACTATTCGGGCCGCAGCGTCATAGTGGTCGGGCCGGAACTGAAACTCTACCAGTGCGGCCTGCCGAAGGAGATGGCGCTGGAGCTCTTTAAGCCCTTTGTCATGAAGAAGCTCGTGGAAGACAACATGGCCAACAACATCAAGAGCGCGAAGAAAATGGTCGAGCGCAACCGCATCGAGGTCTACGACGCGCTGGAAAATATCATCTCCGAACATCCGGTGCTCCTAAACCGCGCGCCCACGCTGCACCGTCTCGGCATCCAGGCGTTTGAGCCCGTGCTGGTCGAGGGCCGCGCGCTGAAGCTCCACCCGCTCGTGTGTACGGCCTACAACGCCGACTTCGACGGCGACCAAATGGCCGTCCACGTGCCGCTGTCCGCCGAGGCGCAGTCCGAGGCCCGTTTTCTGATGCTCTCGGCCAACAACCTCCTGCACCCGAAAGACGGCCGGCCCGTCACGGTGCCCACGCAGGACATGGTGCTGGGCTCGTATTACCTGACGATCGAGCGGGACGAGACCGGCGCCGGGAAGATCTTCTCCAGCACCAACGAGGCGCTGATGGCCTACGAGGCCCGGGAGGTGGGCATCCACGCCCCGATCCGCGTGCGCGTCACCTGCGAGATCGGCGGGCAGCAGGTCACCCGGCTGATCGACGCCACTGTGGGCCGGATTTTGTTCAACGAGGCGATCCCGCAGGATCTCGGTTTTGTGAACCGGGACGACCCCGAGCACGCATGCGACCTGGAGGTCACATTCCTCACGGGTAAGAAAGAACTGGGTCTCATCATCGAACGCAGCATCAAGCGCCACGGCTTCGCCCGCTCCGCGCTGCTGCTGGACGACATCAAGGCCCTGGGGTTCAAATATTCCACAAAGGGCGCCGTCACGATCTCGATCTCCGACATGGTGGTGCCCGCCGAAAAAGCCGGCCTGATCGAGGCCGCCGAAAAGAAGGTCGCGGCCATCGACCGGCAATATAACCGCGGCTTTATCACAAACGAGGAGCGTTACCGCCTGGTCATCGAGGAGTGGGACGAGACCACCAAGAAGGTCACGACGGCCATGCAGAACAACCTCGACAGCTTCAACCCGATCTACATGATGGCGCACTCGGGCGCGCGCGGCAGCATGAATCAGATCCGCCAGCTCGCCGGGATGCGCGGCCTCATGGCAAACACAGCCGGCAAGACGATCGAGATCCCGATCAAGGCGAATTTCCGCGAGGGCCTCTCGGTGCTGGAATACTTCATCTCCTCGCGCGGCGCGCGCAAGGGCCTGGCCGACACGGCGCTGCGCACCGCCGACTCCGGCTATCTGACGCGCCGCCTTGTGGACGTGTCGCAGGACGTGATCATCCGCGAGGTGGACTGCGGCACCAAAGACGGCATCACAGTGTTTGAGATCACATCGGAGGGCTCCGTCATCGAGCCCCTGCTCGACCGCCTGATGGGGCGCTTTTTGGCCGAGGACCTGCTGGACGGCGAAGGCCGGCTTTTGCTGCCGCGCGACACGCTGATGGGCGAGGAGGAGGCGCGGCGCGTCATCGACGCCGGCGTCCGGGACGTCAAGGTGCGCAGTCTTCTGACCTGCCGCGCCCGCCACGGCGTCTGCGCCCGCTGCTACGGGGCGAATCTCGCCACCGGCGAACAGGTGAACGTGGGCGAGAGCGTGGGCATCATCGCCGCCCAGTCGATCGGCGAGCCGGGCACCCAGCTCACAATGCGCACCTTCCACACCGGCGGCGTCGCCGGCGACGACATCACGCAGGGCCTGCCGCGCGTCGAGGAGCTCTTCGAGGCGCGCAAGCCGAAGCGCGTGGCCGTGCTCTCCGAGATCGCCGGCACCGTGTCCATTGAGGACACCCGCAAGGGCGCGATCCATCTGGTCACCGTCACGGACAGCGAGGGCGGCAGCCACGCCTACCAGATCCCCAGCTCGGCCGCCCTCAAGGTGAAGGACGGGCAGACGATCGAAAAAGGCACGGAACTCACGGAGGGCGCGCTGAACCCGCACGACGTGCTGGCCATTTTGGGCGTGTCCGCCGTGCACAACTACCTCATCCAGGAGGTGCAGCACGTCTACCGCCAGCAGGGCGTTGACATCAACGACAAACACATTGAAGTCATCGTGCGCCAGATGATGCGCAAGGTCAAGGTGGAGACCTCCGGAGACACCGAACTGCTGACGGGCGCGATGGTGGACATCTTTGAATTTGAGGAACAAAACGAAAAGATCACGCGGCGGATCGCCGCCGGGGAGGCGGACTTGACCCAGGCCACCTGTTCGCTGCTGCTGCTCGGCATCACAAAGGCGTCTCTCGCGACCGACAGCTTCCTGTCCGCCGCCTCCTTCCAGGAGACGACGCGCGTGCTGACGGAGGCCGCCATTCGGGGCAAGGTCGACAGCCTGCTCGGGCTCAAAGAGAACGTCATCATCGGCAAGCTTGTCCCCGCCGGGTCCGGCATGGAGCTCTACCGCGACTTCGAAGCGACGCTCATCCGGCCCCCCGAATACGAAGAGGACTACAACATCGTGGCGGTGGCCGAGTGACGCCGCGCGGACACGCGGCGCGGCCCCCAATTGTCATCTGATAACTGCCGGCCGCCCATCGTCGGGGGACGCCCGCGCGGATACGCGGCGCGGCGCTTGACGAACGCGCGGAAATATGCTAATATTATTACTTGCGCGACCCGATATCCGCGGGCGGACATTTTGGAGGTGTGCTGTCGTTGCTGGAGGAACTCAAAACCGCGCCGAAAAAGACAGTGGGCCTCAAACAGACGCGCAAGGCGCTGGTAGACGGCGCGGCCGCATCTGTGTTTGTGGCCCGTGACGCCGAGGCGCGCGTCAGGCAGCCGGTGCTCGCCCTGTGCGAAGAGACGGGCGTTCCCGTTTTTTGGGCGGACACAATGCTG
The DNA here is from genome assembly GCA_031255175.1 of Oscillospiraceae bacterium. GTDB lineage: Bacteria > Bacillota > Clostridia > Oscillospirales > UBA929 > JAIRTA01. The sequence continues at coordinate 25,268 of JAIRTA010000060.1, forward strand.
GAACTCGGCCGCGTCTGCGGGATCGAAGTGGGCGCCGCCGTGGCGGCTGTCCTGCGTTAGCTGCGTTTTGCGGAATATACCATGTATGTTCCGGAAACAATACAGGGCCGGACAAGGCCCGGACAAAACCGACAGAAAGGAGGAGAACATCCTTGCCGACCTTTAATCAGCTCGTGCACCACGGACGGGAGAAGGTGACGTACAAGTCGACGGCCCCCGCGCTGCAAAAAGGGCTCAACACCCTCAAACGGCGCCAGACCGACATCTCCAGCCCGCAGAAGCGCGGCGTGTGCACCGCGGTGAGAACGGCGACGCCCAAGAAACCGAATTCGGCGCTGCGCAAGATCGCCCGTGTGCGCCTGTCGAACGGCATCGAGGTCACGGCGTATATCCCCGGCGTGGGGCACAACCTGCAAGAGCACAGCGTGGTCATGATCCGCGGCGGCCGCGTGAAAGACATCCCGGGCGTGCGCTACCATCTGATCCGCGGCACGCTGGACACCCAGGGCGTGAGCGGACGCCGCCAGTCCCGGTCCAAGTACGGCGCCAAGCGCCCGAAGCCCGGCGCGGCCAGCGGCAAGAAGTAATCGAAACAACAGGGACTGTTTTTGTCCCGTTACCCATAAATGCGGCAACGGGGCACAAACGGGAGCGGGCATGCTTTCGAGTACCTATGAAATTCATTGTTGTGAAGGAGGGAAGCTGAGTGCCCAGAAGAGGATTCGTACCCAGGCGGGACGTCCTGCCTGATCCGCTGTACAACTCCAAGCTCGTCACCAAACTGATCAACGGCATCATGTTGGACGGCAAGAAGGGTGTGGCCCAAAAGGTCGTGTACGGCGCCTTTGACATCATCAAAACCAAAACAGGCAAAGAACCGCTTGAGGTCTTCACCAAGGCGTTGGAAAACATCATGCCGACGCTGGAGGTCAAGGCCCGCCGCGTGGGCGGCGCCACCTACCAGGTGCCGCTGGAAGTCCGGCCCGAACGCCGGCAGACTTTGGGGCTGCGCTGGCTTGTGACGTACGCGCGCAACCGCGGGGAAAAGACCATGCGGGAACGGCTGGCGGGCGAGCTCATGGATGCCGCCAACAGCCTCGGCAACGCCGTCAAAAAGCGTGAAGACACGCACAAGATGGCCGACGCAAACAAGGCCTTCGCCCACTATCGCTGGTAACAAGGCGGTCCCGCAGGGCCGTCGCTTGCCGGGCAAGAGAGCCCATCACACTTCATCCGCCGCAGGCGGTCGCGCAATTGACAATGGCCCGCTGTCAATTGTCAATTGAAAGGAGCAATACAATGCCACGCCAGGTACCACTCGAACGTACGCGAAACATCGGCATTATGGCCCATATTGACGCGGGGAAGACCACCACCACGGAGAGAATTCTGTTCTATACGGGCCGCAACTACAAACTCGGCGAGGTCCATGAGGGCACCGCCACCATGGATTGGATGGAACAGGAGCAGGAGCGCGGCATCACCATCACCTCGGCGGCCACGACCTGCCTGTGGAAAGATCATCGGGTCAACATCCTCGACACCCCCGGCCATGTGGACTTCACCGTCGAGGTGGAGCGCAGCCTCCGCGTCCTCGACGGCGCCGTGTGCGTGTTTTGCGCAAAAGGCGGCGTGGAACCGCAATCCGAGACCGTGTGGCGTCAGGCCGACCGCTACGGAGTGCCGCGCCTCGCGTACATCAACAAGATGGACATCATGGGCGCCGACTTCCACCGCGCGGTCGACATGATGCGTGACCGGCTCAAGTGCAACGCCATTCCCATCCAACTCCCGATCGGCGCCGAGGCCGAGTTCAAAGGCCTCATCGATCTCATCTCCATGCGGGCGTACATCGCCTACGACGAACTCGGCAAGGACATCCGCGAGGAGGAGATCCCGCCGGCGCTTCAGGCGGAGGCGGAGACGCACCGTCTGAAGATGATCGAAGAAGTCGCGGGTTTCGACGACGACCTCATGGAGCGCTATCTGGAGGGCGAGGAGATCTCGGCCGAAGAGATCCAAACGGTGATCCGCCGGGCGGTGATCGGCGTCAAAATGGTGCCGGTTCTCTGCGGCACCGCTTATCGCAACAAGGGCGTGCAGAATCTTCTCGACGCCATTGTGGCCTACCTGCCCTCCCCTCTCGACATCTCCTCCGTGACGGGCATCCAGCCGGACACCAACGAGCCGGAGAGCCGCGAGGCCTCCGACGAGGCGCCGTTTTCGGCGCTGGCGTTTAAGATCATGACGGACCCCTTTGTGGGGAAACTCTGTTTCTTCCGGGTATATTCCGGCACGGTCACGTCCGGGTCCACGATCATCAACTCCACCAAGGGCACGCGGGAGCGGCTCGGCCGCATTTTGTTGATGCACGCCAACCATCGGGAGGACGTGGAGCAGATCTACGCCGGCGACATCGCGGCGGCGGTGGGTCTCAAAAACACGACGACCGGCGACACGCTGTGCGACGACAAACACCGCATCGTGCTGGAGTCGATGGAGTTTCCCGAACCGGTCATCCGGGTGGCCATCGAGCCGCGCACCAAGGCCGGGCAGGAAAAGATGGGCCTCGCGCTGATGAAGCTGGCCGAAGAGGACCCGACGTTCAAAACTTACACCGACGAAGAGACGGGCCAGACGATCATCGCCGGCATGGGCGAACTGCATCTCGAGATCATCGTCGACCGTCTGCTGCGTGAGTTCAAGGTGGAGGCCAACGTGGGCAAGCCCCAGGTCGCCTACAAGGAGACGATCCGCGGGTCGGCCAACGTGGACCACAAATACGCCCGGCAGTCGGGCGGACACGGCCAGTACGGCCACGTCAAGATCACCGTGGAGCCGAACGAGTCCGGCAAGGGCTACGAGTTCATCAACAAGATCGTCGGCGGCACGATCCCGAAAGAATACATCCCGGCTGTCGACGCGGGTATCCAGGGCGCGATGCAGTCCGGCGTGCTGGCCGGTTACCCGGTGGTAGACGTAAAGGTCACGCTCTACGACGGTTCTTTCCACGAGGTGGACTCCTCGGAGCTCGCGTTCAAAATCGCCGCGTCTATGGCCTTCAAAGAGGCCTGCCGCAAGGCCGGGCCCGTGTTGCTCGAACCGATCATGAAAGTCGCGATCACGGTGGCGGAGGAGTACATGGGCGACGTCATCGGCGACCTGAACGGCCGCCGGGCGCAGATCCAGGGTATGGAGGCGCGCGGGGGGGCACAGCAGATCGAGGCCTTTGTGCCGCTCTCCGAGATGTTCGGCTACGCCACGGATTTGCGCTCGCGGACACAGGGCCGCGGCGTGTACGCAATGGAACCCAGCCACTACGTCGAACTGCCGAAAGGCATACAGGAAAAGCTCACGGAATCGCAGCGCCGGGGCTGACCCGCGCCGCCTGAAAATTGGGGCTTGCAAAAACCGCGCCGCCCCTGTACAATAACTTCGTACCCCTATTACCCATAAATGTGAGGGCCGCCCCGCCGCAGGCGGGCGCCGCCCGATTTGAGGCTGAACCGTATAGTATGAAAGATAAAAAGGAGGACACCAAGTCATGGGCAAGCAAAAGTTCGAACGCTCCAAGCCGCATGTGAACATCGGCACGATCGGCCACGTCGATCACGGCAAGACCACGCTGACCGCGGCGATCACAAAAGTACTGGGCTTTGGCGGCAAGGCCGAATTTATGGCATATGACGCCATCGACAAAGCGCCGGAAGAAAAGGCGCGCGGCATCACAATCAACACCGCGCACGTGGAGTACGAGACGGACAACCGTCACTACGCCCACGTGGACTGCCCGGGCCACGCCGACTACGTTAAGAACATGATCACCGGCGCCGCGCAGATGGACGGTGCGGTTCTGGTTGTGTCGGCCGCAGACGGCCCGATGCCGCAGACCCGCGAACACATCGTGCTGGCCCGTCAGGTGGGCGTACCCTATATCGTCGTCTATATGAACAAAGTCGATCAGGTCGACGATCCGGAGCTCCTCGACCTCGTTGAGATGGAGATCCGCGAGCTGCTGTCCAAGTACGAGTTCCCCGGAGACGACCTCCCGATCATCCGCGGGTCCGCGCTGGTGGCTCTCGAGAGCGCCTCCACCGATTCGGGCGCCGAGGAATACAAATCCATTCTCGAGCTGATGGACGCGGTGGACGAGTATATCCCCACCCCGGAGCGCAAGGCCGACCAGGCCTTCCTGATGCCGGTGGAAGACGTCTTCACGATCACCGGCCGCGGCACCGTGGCCACCGGCCGCGTGGAGCGCGGCAGCCTCAAGCCGGGCGAGGAAGTCGAGATCGTCGGCATCCGCGAGACCCGCAAGACAGTCGTCACAAGCATGGAGATGTTCCACAAGACGCTGGACTACGTTGAGGCCGGCGACAACGCGGGCTGCCTGCTGCGCGGCATCGCGAAGACGGACATCGAGCGCGGCCAGGTGCTGGCCAAACCGGGCTCCATCAAGCCGCACACAAAGTTCCAGGGTCAAGTCTACGTGCTGACCAAAGAAGAGGGCGGCCGTCACACCCCGTTCTTTGGCAATTACCGCCCGCAGTTCTACTTCCGCACCACCGACGTGACCGGCGTGATCGATCTGCCGGCCGGCGTTGAGATGTGTATGCCGGGCGACAACATCGAGATGGACGTCGAACTCATCACCCCGATCGCCATCGAAGAGGGGCTCCGCTTCGCCATCCGCGAGGGCGGCCGCACCGTCGGCTCGGGCGTCGTCATCAAAGTCAACGAATAATTTATTTCGGTCTGTCGGCCGCGCCTCCGGCGCGGCCGACAGACAACGGTTCAGGCGGCGGGCGAGGCCCGGCGCCTGAATGTAAAAAATACCCATATTTTGTATGGGCAGCCGCGGCCCAACGGGGCGTTCGCGCACGGCCGCGGCGTCGGGTGAGGTGGCCGAAGGGCGGTCTCATTTTTTCTGCCGGGGCCGCGCCGGGCCCTGGGGGAGGGTGCTATGCCGGAGCCGGTCCAAAAACAGGTGGCGGAAAATCGAAAAGCCCGGCACGACTACTTCATCTCGGAACGTTTTGAGGCCGGCATTGAGCTGCGCGGCACCGAGGTCAAGTCCATCCGCCAGGGCACGGTGAACCTCAAAGATTCTTTTTGCGCGGTCAAAGACGGGGAACTGTTTGTGCGCGGCCTGCACATAAGCCCGTATGAAAAAGGAAATATATTTAACGCGGACCCCGTGCGGCCCCGGCGGCTGCTCATGCACAAGCGGGAGATCCGGCGGCTTGAGGCCCGCGTTAAATTGGAGGGTTTCACGCTGATCCCGCTCAAGATCTACTTCCTCGGCCCCCGCGTCAAGCTGGAGGTTGCGCTTTGCAAGGGGAAGAAACTGCACGACAAGCGCGAGGCGGAGGCCGGTCGCGCGGCGCGGCGTGAAATGGAGCAATTGTTAAAGGAGAAGAACCGATGAAACATAACAAATACATCCTCACGGCGCTGGCCGCCCTGACACTGGGCGCGGCGCTTTTTGTCGCTTGTGCCCCGACGAACGGCACAAACACCGCGACTCCCCCGGCGGAGACCCCGCCGCCCCCCGGCGGAGACGCGCAGGATACGCAAGGCAATGATTCCCAAAATAATTCCCAAAGTTCGGAGGAAAACGCAGTGAGCAATCCAGACAACCCCCTCGTGACGATTGAGATGGAGAACGGCACGCAGATCGTGCTGGAGCTCTACCCCGACAAGGCGCCGAACACGGTGAACAACTTCATCTCCCTGATCCAGCAGGGCTTTTACAACGGCCTCAAATTCCACCGCGTGAGCGACGGGTTCATGATCCAGGGCGGAGACCCGCAGGGCACCGGCGCGGGTGGCCCCGGCTACAGCATCGCGGGGGAGTTTGCGGCGAACGGATTTGACGTCAACGACATCTCCCACACAGCGGGCGTGCTGTCGATGGCGCGCACGGGTGACCCCGACTCCGCGGGCAGCCAGTTCTTCATCTGCGACGGGGACGCGAGCTTCCTGGACGGCCAGTACGCCGCCTTCGGCTGCGTGACCTCCGGGATCGAAGAAGTCCACCGCATCGCGGACATGGTGCTCGAGCCAAACGGCGGGCCGCCGCCGACGGACCAAGTGATGAAAAGCGTCACCGTGGACACGCGCGGGAGAGAATACCCGGCGCCGGATACCATACCGGAATGAGCGCACACGGCACGGCGTGTGCCGTGCCGTAACAAGGGGGCGTACCGGTTTCGACGGGGATGGCCAGTCGAGATAAGCGGGTCGTGGGGCCGAACCACGATAAAAGCGGGCTTTATAAATCAAAGAACAACAACAACGACTACGCTTTGGCGTACGCGGCCTAACTAAAGGCCGCCGTCCCGCCCGGGAGGACCACGAACCGGGATGTGGGCGTGACTCAGTGGTGCACATGACCGCGGTAAGCTTTGCCCGCGGCAGGTAACATGAAGCTACCAAGTCGCACAGCCTGACAGCCGGCGGCGCGGCAAGGGAATGTAAACGACTGTCTGCACCCGGAGAAAGTCTCGATGAACTGTTTTCGGACAGGGGTTCAACTCCCCTCGCCTCCACCAGACAAAAATCGCGGCAGGACGCGAATCCTGCCGCTTTTTACTTTGACGAACAACACATTTTACAACACACTTTTTCAGAGTTCTGCTATAACGACCATAAATTGTTTCTAATTACGACCGCGCGCGGTCGTAATTGGCAATATCAAATTGCGTCCATGCGCGGTCGCAATTGAAGGGTAAGCATTATGAGTGAGCTGCAAAAAACGAATCCTGCGTTTTACACCGATATGCGGCACATTATCATTGAAGCGCAAAGAACCGCCGTTCGCGGTGCTGAGTATGTGCGGATGATGATGTATTGGCATCTTGGCGAACGTATTTTCGTCGAAGAGCAGCACGGCAACAACCGCGCCGCATACGGCGAATACACGTTAAACAATCTTGCGAAGCGGCTCGAAGCTGAATTTGGCAGTGGGTTTTCAAAAAGACAGCTTGAGCGCGCCCGTTTGTTTTATCGTGTTTATCCGACTGAAAGCAATTTGCGAAAACAACTGAACTGGTTGCAGTATCGATTGCTTTCAAGTATTGACGATGATTACAAGCGTGAATATTATGAGCTTGAAGCGGCGAATCACGGATGGACGGGCCGTGAGCTTGAACGGCAGATAAATTCCCTGCTCTATGAGCGGTTGTTGCTCAGCAATGACAAGGAAGCCGTGCTTGCCGTAGCCCGCAAGGAACGCATACCCGAGAAGCCTGCTGAGATTGTTAAAGATCCAATGTTTTTGGAATTTCTTGGGCTGAAGCGCGAAGCGCCTTACTATGAGAATGACATAGAATCCGCATTAATCACTCATTTACAGGAATTCCTGCTTGAACTCGGCAACGGGTTTTCGTTCATTGCAAGACAGAAGCGGTTATTGCTTGAAGATGACGAATTTTTCGCAGATATGGTCATGTATAACCGACTGCTCCGTTGCTTCGTAGTGATTGAAATCAAGACACATAAAATGACACATGCAGATATCGGACAGCTCCAAATGTACGTCAATTACTTTGACAGGTTCGAGAAGTTGCCGGACGAAAATCCAACGGTTGGCATATTGCTCTGCACAGCGAAGAATGATCTGCTCGCAAAAATTACTCTGCCGGAGGATAACACAAATATCCTGACCAGCAAGTATGAACTATACTTACCAACTGAGAATGAATTGATAGAGGAAATTAAAGAGGTTATGGACCTTGCGGAAGGTGAGATTCAAGAATGAACGAAGCCGTTATAAAGTCAGGCAAAGACGTGCCAGCGGACGCTTTCCCGGATAATGCGATGTGTCACAGGGAGTGGCTTGAAAACTTGCTGATCTCCATGATTTTCTTTCCGAATGAGCAAATGAACAACTTAAAGACGGAAATTCGTGAAAGCCATTCCGTTGTGTTTCCGATATGCTTAGGGCATCCATACAGCGATGTCCTCAGAGAATGGGTGAGAGGTTCGTCGCACCCCTTTGGTGCAGACGGGGTGCATGGACTGCACACGGGTGCGCATGCCGATGAATATGCCGCTGGTCGGATTGTATTCTTTTCTGAGGCTATTGCCAAGGAGCGTGCAATCCGAACTCTTTAATCCCCATTGGGGAGGGGTTTGGATTCTTCTTGTACGCCGTGTCACCTAAATATTTACAAATCGCCGGTCTTTTTTTCGCCATACTACGTTGGCGGAAAAAATCCACGTCGCTTTATGACAAGATTTAGATGGCACGGCGCACTTGTATCCGATAGGGGTTTAGCCACATGGCCATTGGTGAGAGAATACGGAGAATTTTGCCCTATGACTGACCTGACAGACAATCTTGATGCCCTGCACACGACCGAACTGGGCGCGGAGCGGATAAAGCGCAACCTCGGCCTGCAAGTTGACGATGTTGTTTTGTGGTGCAAGGAAACCATAAGACAGGCCGACATCATCATCAGAAATGGAAAAAACTGGTATGCTTACCGAAAAGGCGTGGCCATCACCATAAACGCCCGAAGCAATACGCTTATCACCGCCCACCCGATCGACGCAAAGGTTCGTGTTATGCGTGAATCAGAATACCCGTGTTTGCGCGAATTCCTCTATCAAGCGGTTTTCATTCCGGAAGGCGCAAAACCGCCGCCGCGGAGCATCGTAAATGATCCGGAAATATTCCTCTACATCAAAGATTTCGGAACGGGTCCCGGAGACATTGGCGTTGTCGCCGAACAGGACAGACAGACAATCGGCGCGGCATGGACACGGATCATTCCCGCCTACGGCCATGTGGATTCCGAAACGCCCGAACTCGCCGTCTCTATCTTGCCGGCATTTCGGGGTTACGGCATCGGCACGAAGTTGATGAACAAGCTGTTTGCGGTGCTGCGTGAAAATGGATACGCAAGGACTTCGCTGTCCGTCCAAAAAGGCAATCCGGCCGTTCGCTTCTATCAGCGACTTGGATACAGAGTTATAGACGACAAACCCAACAGCGCCGGGCACGAGGATTGCATCATGATCAAGGACTTGGGGTGAAGCGTGCGGCCGGCTTGCTATTTTGCCGGCCATGACGCGAAACTGCCGGTGCACACCCCTCGACGGCAGGGCTGTGCGTTGTATCATTTGAGGCGGACATGCGATTTATCCCCGCAAGGAGGAATGAGCAATGGACGACGGCGACCGGAATAAGATCATCCTCTATCAAGATAAAAACGGCCTCACAAAGGTATCGGTGCGTTTTTCTGATGAGGATTTGTGGCTGACGCAGGTTCAGATGGCTGCGGTTTATGATACCACGCAGCAGAACATCGACCAGCATATCAAAAACATCTATGCGGATGGGGAACTGACGCCGGAGTCAACCTACAAGAAATTCTTGTTAGTTCGAACCGAAGGGAAACGGCAAGTAAATCGCAACATCGACCACTACAACCTCGATATGATCATCGCTCTCGGATACCGCGTCCAGTCGCAGATAGCCACGCGGTTCCGACGCTGGGCGACCGAGCGGCTGCACGAGTATATTCAAAAGGGCTTCAGCATGGACGACGAGCGGCTGGGGCAAGGGGGCTCCCGCTATTTCCGGGAGCTGCTGCAGCGCATCAGGGACATCCGCAGCAGCGAGCGCAATTTCTATCAACAGGTGACGGACATCTATGCCACGGCCACGGACTACAACCCCCGCGCGGACATGACGAGAAAGTTCTTTGCCACTGTGCAGAACAAGCTGCACTTTGCGGTGCATGAACATACAGCCGCCGAGCTTATCTACGACAGAGTTGACAACGAAAAACCGCTGGTGGGGATGACCAACTTCAAAGGCGACTACGTAACCAAGGACGATGTGAAGATAGCCAAGAACTATCTGTCTGAGATAGAACTCACACGGCTCAATCTGCTTGTGTCCCAGTTTCTCGACTTTGCCGAGTTCCAGGCACTGGAGCAAAATCCCATGACGATGGCGGATTGGATTGCGTCTTTGGACAGCCAGATATTGGCACTGAAAAGAAAGCTGCTCACAGACAGCGGCGCTGTCTCACATAAACAGGCGATGGAAAAGGCGGAGCGCGAATTTGAAATATACCGGGTGCGGGAAATGAAACAGCTTGAGAGCGACTTCGACAAAGCGGTCAAGTTGCTCTCGCTGGCTGAGGACGATAGGCGATGATACCCATCTCCGCATTCGGGCGCCGCCCGTCTCTGCGGCCAAAAATATAAAAGTGTTGAAATTACTGAAAAAAGTGATAGGATATGATATAATAGGCGCGAAGGCGCTGTGGGGCACTGTCCCGCGCCGGTTTTTCGCAAAATTTGGGGTGTGGCACCTCGTACTATCTGCCAAAGGGGGTTTTGCGTGTCTCTCATGTCTTTTTATGATGCCCGCGACAGCGCTTACAAAGACCCGTTCGGAGCGGTGACTGCGGGGACAGACGTCTCCCTCTCCATCCGTGTGCCCCGCGCGCAGGCTGTTTCTCACGCCTTTTTGTGCGTGTCTTTTGAATTTGACCGGGAGAGCGCGGAGATTCTGATGGACTGGTGCGGGCTGGACAGGGACGAGGACGTCTACCGCGCCGTACTGCCGACCACGGGGCGGCTGGGCCCCGTGTGGTACCGGTTTCGCGTGGAGCGTTTCGACCGCTCCGACCTTCACATCGGCGTGAACACCGAGACAATGGACGGCAAGGGCATATCCTCAGAGGAGATTTTGCCTCCGTTTCAACTCACTGTATATGATGAGGCGCTTTTTGTGCCCGATTGGTACGGGCGTGGGATCACCTACCACATCTTCCCCGACCGCTTCCGCCGCACCGACGTCCCCGACCCGGCCGGCCTTGTGGGCCGGCGCGTGGTGCACGAGGACTGGGACGACGTGCCGGACTTCAAGCCGGACGAGCACGGCGAGATCCACAACCGGGATTTTTTCGGCGGCTCGCTGGCGGGCGTGCGGGAAAAGCTGCCCTACCTCGCCTCCCTCGGCGTCACGACGCTGTATTTCAGCCCGATCTTCGAGGCGGCCTCAAACCACCGCTACGACACCGCCGACTACAAGCGCGTCGATCCCATGTTCGGCTCGACGGAGGCCTTTTCGGAACTGTGCCGCGCGGCGCGCGCGCTGGACATACGTGTGATGCTCGACGGCGTATTTAACCACACGGGCTTCGACTCCCGCTACTTCAACGGCCGCGGGACCTACGACGAGGTCGGCGCCTTCCAATCGAAGGAGTCCCCCTACTACAACTGGTATGACTTTCAGGAGTGGCCGCACCGCTACGCCTCCTGGTGGGGCATCTACACGCTGCCGCAGGTGAACGAGTCGAACTCCGATTATCTCAAGTACATCATAGAAGACGACGACAGCGTGATCCGCCACTGGCTGCGGGCGGGCGCTTCGGCCTGGCGGCTGGATGTGGCCGACGAACTGCCGGACGATTTTTTGGTCCGTCTGCGCGCCGCGGCGCGGGCGGAGGCGGCGGACGCCGTCATCATCGGCGAGGTCTGGGAGGACGCCTCCCACAAGACCGCCTACGGGGTGCGCCGCCGCTACCTGCTGGGGCACGAGCTGGACGGTGTGATGAACTACCCCTTCCGCAACGCGCTGCTCGGATACCTGCTGGGCGGAGACGCGGTGCGCTTTCGGTGCGAGATGGAGACGCTGCGCGAAAATTACCCGGCGCCGGTCTTTTACAGCCTGATGAACATTGTCGGCACGCATGACACACCCCGCGCGCTGACGGTCCTCGGCGTGGACGAGAGCCTGTACGGCCGACCGCGCGAGGAGCGCGCCGCGTACACGCTACCGCCCGAGCGGTATGCGCGCGCGTGCGCGCGCCTCAAGCTGGCCTCGCTCATCCAGTACGCCTTTCCGGGCTCACCCTGCGTCTACTACGGGGACGAGGCCGGGATGGAGGGGTTTGAAGACCCCTTCAACCGCCGCGGGTTCCCCTGGGACCGGGAGGACGCGTCCCTCACCTCGTGGTACACGGCGCTCGGCGCGTGCCGGCGCCGCCACGAGGCCTTGCAGAGCGGAGCGCTCTCCTACTTGCAGGCCGAGGGGCCGCTGCTGGCCTTTGCGCGCACCGCGCCGGGGGAATACCTGGCGGCGGTGACAAACCGCGCCGAGACGGCTTGCCCCTGTTCCCTGCCCTGGCCGGCCGCCGCCGCCCGCGATCTGCTGAGCGGCGAGGTCTTCACGGCGCGGGACGGGGTCGTCTCTCCGGCAATGGGCCCCTTGCGGGGGCGCCTGCTGCTGGCCGAACCCGGCGCGGCCGGCGGCCGCTCCGGCTGAGACGCCCGACAGACTTAAAAGACGGGCCCGCGCGGGCCCCATGACACCCGAAGGGAGATATGGCCGTGGCTTCAAAAAACGCGGGATTGGGCCGTGGGCTGGGCGCGCTGCTCGGCAGCGACGCGCTGCGCGCCGGAGAGGGCGGCAGCGTGACGCTGCGCATGGCCGAGGTGGAGCCGAACACGGCGCAGCCGCGCCGCCGCTTTGACGAGGCGGGGCTCCAAGACCTGGCCGAGAGCATCCGCACGCACGGCGTCTTGCAGCCGCTGCTCGTGCGGCGTCTGCCCACCGGTTACTACCAGATCGTCGCGGGGGAACGCCGCTGGCGGGCGGCCCGGCTGGCGGGCCTCGCGGAAGTTCCCGCGCTGGTCATAGACGCCGACGACCGCAAAGCCGCCGAGATCGCGCTGATCGAAAACCTTCAGCGCGAAGACCTGAACCCCATAGAGGAGGCCGAAGGGCTCCGCTCTCTGGTGGAGGAGTACGGGCTGACGCAGGAGGAGGCCGCCGAACGGGTGGGCCGCTCCCGCCCGGCGCTGGCCAACAGCCTCCGCCTGTTGGCCCTGCCCGAGGCGGTGCGCGCACACCTCATCGAAGGGCGCCTCTCGGCCGGGCACGCCCGCGCGCTGCTGCCGCTCCCCGGCGCGGCGCTGATTGAAAAAACCGCGGCGCGCGTCGTCTCCGACGGGTTGTCGGTGCGCCAAACCGAGGCGCTCTGCCGGCGGCTCCAGACGGAGGCCGAGGCGGCGCCCGAGACCCGCCGTGAGCCGAATTATCTCGCGGAACACGAGCGCCGCCTCTCCGAAGGGCTGGGGCGCCGCGTCTCCATCGCCGCGGGACCGAAAAAGGGCCGTCTCACGATCGAATTTTACGGTCCGGAAGACCTGGACGCGCTGATGACGCAGCTGATTCAACCCGAATGAGACGCCGTCCGGCTGATACTCCGCGGCGTGGATTGCGGGGCGTCGGACCCAACGAGACTGAAAAGGCGGGGTGGCATGAAACCGGATTCGAAAATTGTGGAGCTCCCGCGCCCGCCGGCGCCGCAGGACGGCGCCGCGCCGGAGACCCCGACCCGGGCGCCGGGGAACGCGCGCTTCCTGTTTAAGTATGTGATCATCCTGATGGGCGCCGCGCTGTTCTTCGTGTTTTTGTCTTATCTCTCCCACATGCAGCGGCAGAGCGAGCTGGGCTGGGCCGAGGTGGAACGGCAGACGGAGTTCTCCGTGTCGGCGCTCGAGAGTATGGAAAAACTGCGGGACAAAAACGAGTCTCTCGCCGCGCAGACCGCACGGGACGCCGCGCGGGTCGACGCGCTGGAGGACGAGGCCGCGGCACTGCGCCGCGAGCAGGCGGACCTGACGGCCGCCGCCGAGGCGCAGGCGGCACGGCTGGCGGAGGAACGCGCCGCCGCCGAAGCGGCCGCCGCGGACGCGGAGAACCGGGAACGGGCACTCGAACTGCTGTGGCGGATCGAACGTCTCGTCGCGGCGCGGCGGCACACACAGGCCCGCGAGACCCTGGCGGCCATGACGGAGGCGGGCCTCGACGCGTATCTCTCCGACCGGCCCGACGCGCTGTTTTCCGACGGGCTGTCGGCCCGGGAGGAACTCGCTCGCCTGGCGGAGATCTTGGACTGACTCCGGTTCGATTTTCGAGGCGCAGCCACAAAACCACGGTGTCAAAGGCCCCGGCTGCCGCCGGGTGCGCGTCTGACACCCAACAGACCGCGGATTCTGCCGAATCACAAGAAAGGGGCGGTTTTTGCAATGAAGATACAAACAGACCTGGGCGTCATTGATATCAGCGCCGACGTGTTCACCACCATCAGCGGTTGGGCGGCCAACAACTGTTTCGGCGTCAAGGGCATGGCCACCCGCTCGGTGTCGGACGGTCTCGTTTACCTGCTGCGGCGGGACAGCCTGTCCAAAGGCGTCAGAGTGAGCGTCGCCGAAGACGACGCCGTGAACATCGAGCTGCACATTGCCGTGGACCACGGCGTCAACATCCCCGCCGTCAGCCGGTCGATCATCTCCGAAGTGCGTTACGTGGTGGAGAAACTGACCGGCGCGCGGGTGGCCCGCGTGGACGTCTGCGTGGATTCCATCATGACCGAATCCTAATTTGCCATTCGGGTCCCTCCCACCACGCCTGCCCGATGTCACATCCGGCAGCGGTGATGAGAGACACCCATTTCTTCCTGGAGGTGTCTGCTTTGATTGAGCGCATTGACGGCGCCCTGTTCACCAAAGCGGTCCTGTCCGCCGCCGCCGCCATCGAGGTCGAGCGGCAGCAGATCAACGAACTGAACGTCTTCCCCGTGCCGGACGGAGACACCGGCACCAACATGTCGCTCTCCCTCGGCGCGGCGGCGGCGGAGCTCTCCCAACACGCCTATCCGGAGGCCGGTCAGGCGGTCGAAGCCGCCTCGCAGGCGCTGCTGCGCGGCGCGCGGGGTAACTCGGGCGTCATTTTGTCCCTGTTGTTCCGCGGGTTTGCCAAAGCGGTCAAAGACCGCGCGGCGCTCGACGGCGCCGATTTGGCGGCCGGTCTCTCCACCGGCGTCGATGTGGCGTACCGCGCTGTCATGAAGCCGGCGGAGGGCACCATACTCACCGTGTCCCGCGTTTCGGCCGCCCGCGCGGTGAAGGCCACGGAGGAGAACCCCGCCGCCGAATTTGTCCTGATACAGGCGCTGGCCGCCGCCGAGGCGGCGCTGCTGGAGACCGTCCACCAAAACCCCGTGCTGGAGAAGGCGGGCGTCGTTGACGCCGGCGGCCAGGGCTTCTGCGTGATCCTCTCCGGCATGTTGGCCGCCCTGCGGGGCGAGCCGTTCGTCTCCGCTCTCCCCGCGGAGGGGCAGCCCCCGCGCGTGCGGGCGGATTTTTCGGAGTACATGTCTGAGGACATCAAATTTGATTATTGCACGGAATTCATCGTCACCCGCCGAAAGAAGCGCGACGCCATGCGTCTGCGGGCCTTTCTGGAGGCGATCGGCGACAGTCTGGTCATCGTGGATGACGAGCAGGTCATCAAAGTGCATGTCCACACAAACCACCCCGGCCGCGCGCTGGAGGAGGCGCTGACATACGGGCCGCTCTCGTCGGTCAAGATCGAAAACATGCGCGTCCAGCACACGGAACAGGTGATCCGGCAGGCCGCCGCGGCACCGGAGGCGGAGGTGCGCGTCATCGCGCCGCCCACGCGCCGGTACGGCTTTGTGACCGTCTGCGCGGGCGACGGACTCACGCGGGTGCTGCGGGACCTGGGCGCCGACCAGGTGATCGAAGGCGGCCAAACGATGAATCCCAGCACGGAGGCCATCCTGAAGGCCGTCGACGCGACGCCGGCTGAGGTGGTTTTCATCTTGCCCAACAACAAAAACATCATCATGGCGGCCGAGCAATGCCTGCCGTTGTCTGAAAAAGAGCTTGTCGTCATTCCGACCACATCCGTCCCGCAGGGCATTGCGGCACTGCTGGCCGTGGACACCCGCGCCGAGTGCTCTGAGAACCGCGAGGCGATGCTGGCGGCTCTCTCCAAAGTGAAGAGCGGCGCCGTCACCTACGCGGCGCGTGATTCGTCCTTCGACGGCCGCCGCATCGCCTCCGGCGACCACATGGCGCTCGTCGACGGCACGCTGCTCTACCACCACCTGGACCGCGCGCAGGTCGTCTCCCGCTTGGCCCGCACCTTCGGAGAAGAGGCGCCCTCCTTCGTCACGATCTTCTCCGGCGAGGGCGTGGACGAGGAGGAAGCGGCCCAGACGCGCGCCGTGTTTGAAGAAAACTGCCCGGGCGCCGAGATTCAACTCATCGCGGGCGGCCAGCCGGTGTATTCCTACCTGGTTTCGTGCGAGTGACAGGCGTAGATTAGGCGTAGATTAAGAGAAACCACATGGGAGAAAGAGCGAACGCGATAGAGAGAGAAATTAAAGAGATAGAGTAAAGAAATTAAAGAGATAAAGAAAGAAATAGAGAAAGAAGAAGGTGTACCCCCCCTATGAAACGTGTGATTGCGCGCAAATTTTTGTCTCTGGCGCTGGCGCTTGTGACGCTGGCTTCCTTCGCGCTGCCGGCGGCGCAGGCCGCGGAGAGCGATATCGGCGGCCACTGGGCCGAAGGTACGCTCACGGAGTGGATCTCCCTGGGCCTGCTGAGCGGCTACACCGACGGCACCTACCGCCCGGGCGGCTCCATCACCCGCGCGGAATTCGCGAAACTGGTAAACGGTTTGAAAAATTACACCGACGCCGCGGGCGACGTCTC
>JAIRTA010000076.1 GCA_031255175.1 Oscillospiraceae bacterium
GCCGTCGTTCTTCAGCAGCACGATCTGCTCCTGCGAAGCGCGGAGCGCCAGACCCCGGTTCGCCTTCACCACATCGGAACGGACGGCCGACGCGTTCGCGAAGTAGGGGCTTTGGATCCCAAACTGGTCGTAATCACCCATGCGCAGGTTCATCGCGATGGAACGCTTCGCGTTCTCCTTCAGGTCGTCCTCGGTGATCATCCCGCGGGCCAGCGCGTCGTGCAACGGGCCGAGCACATTGCCGAAGACGCGGAAGCTCCAGCTCATCTCTCCGTTTAGCACACCCTCGGCCACGCCCAGCGCGCGCCCGTCCGGGTTGTCCTCAAAATAGCGCTGGCTGTGTACAAAGAGGCTCGATCCGCTGCCGGCATCGTTGCGGGTCGTGAACTCATAGTGCCCGGTACCGGGATTGTCGGGCGTCCATTCGTTCAGCAGTTCGCCTTGCACCGGATGCACGGACATCGGCTTGCCGTTGATGAGCGGGTAGGAGTTCATCAGCGACTTGGAGACGTTGCCCTCCACCGTGTAGCGGAAGACCTTCTCGTAATATTCCTTCATAGTCCGAAGCGGCAGCACGGAGTTCAGCCACAGGCGGTTGACCTCGGTGTTGTAGCCCAGCACGTGTTTCAAAATCGGTATGAACTGCTGGTACCCGTTGGCATCCCGGCTGTTCATACCGCCGGCGTACGCCGTGCCCAGACTGCCGGTAAGATAAGCGTCCTCGCCCAACGTCTCATAGGCGCGGCCGTAGCGCGGGTCGCGCAGCAGGTCGAGCACCGGCGCCAAACGGCCGATGCTGCCGCCGTTTGCCTCGGATTCTTTGGCTACCACATCGCCGATTTCGCGCATCAGTTCCTCGTCCCAGGTCTGAGAGAGACCGATGGAGCTCGGGAACACCGTGCCCGCGGCACCGTAGTTGTTATTGGCATTGTTTGTGTCTACAATCCCGTGCAGAGCCTCGCCGCTGGCGTTGCGCCCGGCGTTGAGGCCCAGGCGGTTCACGGCGTTGTTGGTCGTGCCCTGCTCAAGCGCAAACAACTCGTCCAGCGTCAAAAGGTCTGCCAGATCGTCCAGACGGGCGCCCACATCTTTCGTGTGGTCCTGGTACACATGTGCCGGGGTAAAGACGGCTGTCGATTCGACGCCCGCGACGGCCAGCGCTGGGGTGGAGAAGGTGGTAAACAGTGCCGCCACCAGGGCCACAACGAGCGCCAGGGCGAGCGTCCTCTTGGAAATACCGGTTTTTTTCATGCCCAAAAATCCTCCTTACATATTGTCGCACTCTTCAGTTTGCTTCTTTCACTCATAAAAATATCGGCCAAGCAAGTACACAGGGACATACTGCGCGGGATCCATACAGTGAGAATCTCCCCAGGCGTCACCCCCCATAAGCATAATCGCGCGGGACCCACAAAATCGCCATGTACTTGCTGCCATGTGAAAACTTAAATATGTAAAAAATTTACATATTGCTTTGAAAACGTATACCTTTGCAGAAATTGGATTCTTTGAAATCGCCCCTAATCATATTACAAATCTTTTGCAAAGTCAAGGCCCTCTTTTCGGCGTTTTTCTACGGACGCCGCCGGGCATTGGGCCTATGAGGACATCAAGTACGTCCACGATGCCGGCTGGATGAACGGCACCTCCGCGAGCAAGCGGCCACCCCGGCCGCCGGGGAGGAATGATGTAAAGCGGCAAAACCCAAACGATAAAAACGGGACTCCCTGTCATCGTGAGACGGCGGGGAGTCCCGTTTATTTTCAATCTTATAATTTCTATATTTTTCCATTTTCTGCGCGGCGCCTCCGCGCGGCTCAGAGCGCGCCCAGGGATGTGAGGCACTCCCGAATCGCCTCAAAGGAACTGTATCGGGGGGCAAACCCGAGCAGGCGCGCCGCCTTCTCCGTGGAGGCGCTTGGGCTGTGAGCGATGTGCGAAAGCGTCGCCTCCGCCTCCGTTTCACTCACCCGCGCCTTCCAGACGTCGTAGGGCTCAAAGCGCAGATCCGCCCGGCGACCGTACCAGCCGGCCGCTTCCAAGGCGTAGCCCCGCAGCGTGACGGCGCGCGGAGACACCGCGTGGAACCCCTGCCCAAACGCCGGCGCCCCGGCGCGGACGGCGGCGAGGAACACGCCGGCCACGTCCCGCGCGTGTACATGGTGGAGCGTCTCCATGCCGAAATTCGGCAGATACAGCGGCTCCCCCGCCCGCAAGGTGTAAAAGGCGTCCAGGCTTTTGCAGCCCTGCGGGTTGATCGGCACATCACCCGGGCAGACGATGTGACCGGGGTGCACCGCCGTGCCCGGAAAACCGTGTTCCGCAAATGCCCGGGCAATGGTTTTGTCCATTTTGTCCTTCTCCACGCCATACGCCTCCAATGGGTCGCGGCTCTCCTCTTCCAAAACGGGAACCACCCCGCCCGGGCCGTGCATCCACATGCTGCCGCAGACCAGGTAGTGCGCGACGGCGCCGCGCAGCGCGTCGATCAACCGGCGCATGTCCGCGTCTTCAAAGCAGATCATGTCCACGACGACGTCCGCCCCCAGCGCCCGGACCGCGTTTACAAAGCCCGCCTCGCTCCGGTCGAGATTCACCTGTCGCACCTGCCGCCATACGTCTTGCTTCACAAAGGGCTCCGTCCGCCCCCGGCTGACGCAGATGACCTCGAACCCCTCCTCCGCGAGCATGGGCACAAGATATCCGCCCACCTTGCCCCGCCCGCCGATGACAACCGCCTTCTTCATACCGCGCGCCCCCTTTCTATCTCATCCTTTTTTATCTTATCCTTGTTTTATCTCGCCTGTATCTCGCCCCGCTCCCGCCCGGCCTTTTAAATCCGTTTGAGCCGGGTCAGCGCCTGGGCCAGTACAGACCGGGGGCAGGCGAAGTTGAGCCGCTGAAACCCCTCGCCGCCCACGCCGAACATCGGGCCCTCATCCAGCCACAGCCCGGCCCGGCGGACGATTCTGTCGTCCAGCTCGGCGGCCGTGAGCCCCAGCGCCCGACAGTCCAGCCAGGCGAGGTAGGTGCCCTCCGGCTCGACCAGGCGCACCGCCGGCAGTTCCCGCGCCAGCGTGTCGCGCAGCAGCGCGAGGTTGTCGGCCAGGTAGACCTTCAGCGCCTCCAGCCACGGTTCTCCGCCCGTGTAGGCGGCCCGGCAGGCGACAAGGCCCATGACCCCGACCTGGCTCAGCCCGGCGGCGGCGTACGCCCGCGTGAACGCCGCCCTGAGACGCGAGTCGGCGATTAGGATGTTGGAGATCTGCAAACCCGCCAGATTGAATGTTTTGGAGGGCGCGGTGCATGTGACGGTGATGTCCCGCAGCGCGGGGCTGACATCGGCGAACACCCGGTGCCGGCGGCCGGGGAAGACAAAGTCCGCGTGG
Organism: Oscillospiraceae bacterium; assembly: GCA_031255175.1. Taxonomy (GTDB): domain Bacteria; phylum Bacillota; class Clostridia; order Oscillospirales; family UBA929; genus JAIRTA01. The sequence continues at coordinate 3,390 of JAIRTA010000076.1, forward strand.
ATCTCGTCGGAGACCACGCGCACGCCGTGTTTGAGGCAGATTTCACCCAGCCGCGTGAGCTCCTCCTCCGTCCAGACGCGGCCCACCGGGTTGTGCGGGCTGCAAAGAATGAAGAGCTTCACCCGGCCCGCCGCGACCTTGGCCTCGAAGTCGTCGAAATCGATCTGATAGCGCCCGTCCCGGAGAACCAGTTCGCTGATCACCAGCGTCCGGCCCGTGCTTTGCACCGCGGAGGAGAAGGGATAGTACACCGGCTGCTGGATGATGACGCCGTCACCCGGCGCGGTAAACGCCCGCACCGCGATGTGGAGAGCGGTCACGACACCCGGCGTCTTGACGATCCAGTCCGGCTCGATCCGCCACCGAAACCGGCGCCAAAACCAGTCCCGCAGCGCGGCGGCGTAGTCCTCGCCAGTGTCGGAATAGCCGAAGATACCGTGCCGGCTCCGCTCCGCCAGCGCGTCCAGCACACAGGGCGGCGCCTGAAAGTCCATGTCCGCCACCCACAGCGGCAAAATCCCTTCCGGCTTGCCCCTCCGGCGGGCAAAATCGTATTTGAGGCTGTCGGTGTTTGCGCGGTCGATCACCCGGTCGAAGTCGTATGTCACGGTTCAGCGCCCCACAGTCTTGGCAAAATGATAATTTCACGTATTCTATATTATAATGGTATGGCATTGCACAACACGACGAAAACTTTCAAGTTTTTACACGATCTCCCCCGTCCGGCCCGGAGGTAACGGCCCGCTCCAGGTCGGCGATCAGATCCTCCGCCGCCTCCAGGCCCACGGACAGCCGCAGCAGCCTGTTTGTGATCCCCTTGGCCTCCCGCTCCGCTTCGGGGATGTCGGCGTGGGTTTGAAGCATCGGGTAGGTGATCAGGCTCTCCGCCCCGCCGAGACTCTCGGCGTATTGAATGACCCTCACGGCCCGCAGAATGCGCTCCGCCGTCTCCGCTGTGTCCGTGGCGAAGGAGAGCATGGCCCCAGACCCGCGGGTCTGCCGGCGGGAGATCTCATATTGGGGGTGGTCGGGCAGGCCCGGGTAGTGGACGGCCTCGACCTCCGGCCGGGTCCGCAGCCACCGGGCGACCCGCAGCGCGCTCTCCTGCTGGCGCTCCATACGCACGCTCAAGGTCTTGATGCTGCGGATCAGCAACCAGCTCTCGAAGGGCGACAGACAGGCGCCGACCGTCTTGTGCAAAAAGCGCAGCCGCCCGGCCAGCGCCGGATCCCGCACGACAAGGAAGCCCGAGAGCGTATCGTTGTGCCCGCCCAGGTACTTCGTGCCGCTGTGGATGACGATGTCCGCCCCGAGATCCAGCGGTTTTTGAAAATAGGGTGTGAGAAAGGTGTTGTCCACGAGCAGCAAAAGCCCCTGCGCGCGCGTCACCCGGGCCACCGCGGCAATGTCGGTGACCTGCATCATCGGGTTTGTCGGCGTCTCGACGAAGACGGCCTTTGTGCGCGGTGTGACGGCCGCCTCCACCCGCGCGGGGTCCGAGGTGTTCACGAGGCTGAAGGTGACCCCGTTCTTGGCGGAGAGATGAAAGAACAGGCGGTGGGTCCCGCCGTAGATGTCGTCGGAGGCAATGATATGGTCGCCCGGCGCAAAAAGCTCCATCGCCAGCGAGACGGCGGCCATGCCGGAGGAGAAGGCCAGCGCGTCGGTGCCGTTTTCCAGCCCCGCGAGCAGCGCCTCCAGGTGCTCCCTTGTGGGGTTCTGCTGCCGCGAGTAGTCATATCCGGTGCTCTCCCCCACACCGGGGTGCGCAAACGTGGCCGACTGAAAAATCGGCACGCTGACGGCCCCCGTCACGTCGTATTTTTTGGACCCTCCGTGGATGCAAAGCGTCTGAAATTCCAACGTACTCTCCCCCTTCCCGGCCGCGCACAGGACACACCTCCGCGCCAAACCCATCCCATCCGCCGACGGCGGAATTCACTTCCGCCATCGATTCTCCGCATCGCCCCGCGGGGCGATGGTCCAGCTCCCGTGTTGTTGCAGCAGCGTGCAGCGCCTTGGCAACAACATGGGCCGCAGCGCTTTTACAGATAATACATAAACGCCTGCTCGCCGCGTTGGGCCTCGGCGAAGTCCAGCATATCCTGCACGTTCACGCGGGTCATGGCGTCGCGGATGCTCTTGTCCAGCACGTCGAACACCAGCGTCCGCATCGCCGCCGCGATCTCCGGGGCGCTCTTTTCCACCGAGCCGCCTGCCGGGTCCGTCAGCGCGTTCTCGACGACCGTCAGCACGTCCCACACCGTTATGTTTTTCGGCGGCCGCGCCAACTGGTACCCGCCGCGGGACCCCTTCTCGGAGACCAGGACGCTGCCCTTCTTGAGCTGCGCGAACACCTGCTCAAGGTAAATTTTCGAGATCTCAAGCCGGTTCGCGATGCTGACCGTGGAGATGTTTTCGTTCTTCGACGCGCTCCGCGCAATCTCCATGACGGCGGCCAGCGCATATCGCCCTTTGGCGGAAATTCGCATGAGATGCCCTCCTTACGCCGCGGTCTCTCCCCGAGCGCCCGGGGATTACCAACCGATCCTATATGTCATATATAATATCCCGCAAAACGCCCGTTTGTCAAGGCCCTTCCAAAAATCCGCGTCCCCCGGCCAACCGCGCCGCGGCGCACGACGCCCCCACACGCCCCGGGGCGCCTTCCAACAGCCAGAGAAAATGTCACCCCCGAAGGCAATGCCGCGCGCCCGGCGCGCCTTGCTAAAGCGGCCCGGATATGATATAACCCGAGTTTGCCACTTGATATGCGGAAAAACACAAGAATCAGGGCAGGGGAACGCTGTGAATACGGCATTCCCCTTGATATCAGGCTGTTTTCGCGGTTTGAGAAAATGTGCCTACATCATGTGCCTATATGAAAATTTGTGTTCCCGTTTTTATGCTCTTCAGTTCACCCCTTTGGAACATTTTGTATGGTATTTTTATGTCGAAAGCGTCGAGAATCAGTTTCAAATCGGGGTCATCAATATTCAAGAACCTGTAATAGTCGCCGGGCAGTTTCTCCACTTGCCACTTATTGAGCGCCTTCTGTAGGCGTTCTGCCGGCAGCCCCGCCGTCCA
>JAIRTA010000087.1 GCA_031255175.1 Oscillospiraceae bacterium
CCTCTGCACAGCACTCCGTGCCGCGCGTAGCCCCGTTCGACTTGCATGTGTTAGGCACGCCGCCAGCGTTCGTCCTGAGCCAGGATCAAACTCTCTATTAATCCTATTCAGCGCTCGGCCTCAGCCTTGCGCCTCGTCTCAATAGTAGCTTCTTCCTTTTGCTCATCTTTTGCGCTCCCTCACTTCGGCTTCCGCCTCCGCTCGGGTGCCCGCTGCTGGTGTTTCTTTTCCTCGTTGTTTAATTTTCAAGGTGCGCCGCCCCCCACCGCAACATCGCGGCCGCAGCAAGGCGCTTAATTAATATACCAAATCATCAAACCGTTTGTCAACTGTTTTTTTGCCGATTCGGTCATTTTTTTCGCGATTTTTTTTGCGAGGGTCTTTTGGGCCCCGCCGGCATTCCCGGCTTGACGGCACGGCGCGTCGGCAGGTATACTGAATACGGAACCAATTTAAGGGCCGTACGGGCAGCCGGACGCGCGAGGGGAGCTTGACACAAAACCTATGAACAGACAGACGCGGCCTCCCGCCCCGGACGCTTTCGCGCGGCGGGAACCCCCTTGGGATACGGGCCTTTCGCGGGAGGACGTTCTCCTGCGTCTGCGCCACGGCGCGCACAACGCGCCGCCCAAAACCCCCACCCGCACCGCCGGGCGGATCGTGCGCGAAAATCTCTGCACGCTCTTTAATTTGATCAACCTTGCGCTGGCCGCGCTGATCCTCTCCGTGGGCGATCTGCGCAACATCCTCTTTTTGGGCGTGGCCCTCTCAAACACCGTCATCGGCATCTTCCAAGAGCTGCGCGCCAAGCGGAGCATCGACCGGCTCTCCATTCTCACGGCGTCTAAAGTCACGGTGGTCCGGGAGGGCAGTACATTGCAGATCCCCCAGGAGGAACTCGTTTTAGACGATATTATGGTGCTCACCGCCGGCAGCCAGATCTGCGCCGACGGCGTTGTCGTCCGCGCCGAGGGGGTTGAGGCGGATGAGTCCCTGCTCACCGGCGAAGCCCGGCCGGTGGTCAAGGATGCCGGCGACACCGTGCTCTCGGGCAGTTTTGTTGTGGCCGGGCGCGCCTTCGCGCGCGTGACGGCCGTGAGCGCGACCAGCTTCGCGGGGCGGCTGATCACGGAGGCCCACAGAGGCCGGCGCGCCCGGAGCGAACTGATGCGCTCACTGCGGTGGCTGGTGCGGGTGCTGACCGTCGTCATCCTCCCCGTGGGCGCGCTGCTGTTTGCGTCCGACTACGCGTGGGGCGGCCTCCCCTTTGCGGACGCGGTGCTGAGCACGGCCTCCGCGATGATCGGCATGATCCCCGAAGGGCTCATCTTACTGACCGGCATCACCTTTGCCGTGGGGGCGCTGCGCCTGGCGCGCCGGCGCACGCTGGTGCAGTCGATGCCCTGTATGGAGACCCTGGCCCGGGTGGACGTGCTCTGCCTGGACAAAACCGGCACGATCACAGACGGAACCCTGACGCTGGCCGATGTGCTGCCCCAGGGCGACGCGGAACAGGCGGACGCCGAAACGGCGCTCGCGGCGCTGGCCTGGACGCTGCAGGACGAGGGCCCGACGGGCCGCGCGCTGCGGGCCCGCCTGACGCGGGACCCCGGCTGGCAGGCCGAGCGCCGCGTCGCGTTCTCGTCCGCCCGAAAGTGGAGCGGCTGCTCTTTCGCGGGGCGCGGCACCTACGTGCTGGGCGCCCCGACGTTTGTGCTGCCCGGCCTCAGCGGGGCTCCGGCCCGCGAGGCGGAGACGCTGGCGGCGGAGGCGCTGCGGGTCCTGCTGCTGGCCCACACGGACGCGCCCCTCGACGGGGACGCGCCGCCGGCGGGGCTGCGCCCCGTCGCGCTGGTCACCATGACCGACTCCGTCCGGTCGGAGGCGCCGGCCACACTGTCATTTTTTGCCAAACAAGGCGTGGCCGTCAAGGTCATCTCGGGCGACCATCCCGTCACGGTCTCCCAGGTGGCGCGCCGCGCCGGCGTCGCGGGCGCCGAACGCTGCGTCGATATGAGCGCGCAGCCGGAAGACGCGGTGACCCCGGCGCTCGCCGAGGAATTTGTGGTATTCGGGCGCGTGTCGCCCCACCAGAAAAAAGCCCTCGTGGAGGCGCTTCAGCAAAACGGCCGCGTGGTCGCGATGACCGGAGACGGCGTGAACGACGTGCCGGCGCTCACCCAGGCCGACTGCGGCGTGGCCATGGCCGCGGGCAGCGACGCCGCCCGCCACGCGGCCGACGTCGTGCTGCTGGACTCAAACTTTGAGGCGATGATCCATGTGGTGCGGGAGGGCCGCCGGGTGGTGAACAACATTGAGCGGGTGGCCTCTCTCTACCTTGTCAAGACCATCTACTCCACCCTGCTGTCGCTGCTGTTCATCCTCCTGCCGCTCCCTTACCCGTTCCACCCGATCCAGCTCAGCCCCATCTCGGCGCTGACGGTCGGCATCCCCTCGTTCTTCCTCGCCTTCCGTCCGACCTACCGGCGCATCCGGGGCCGTTTTACGGAGACGGTTCTCCGCCTGTCGGTGCCGACGGCCCTGTGCATTGTGGCAAACATCCTGCTCACCCACGCCGCGGGCCGGTGGCTGGGTCTCACCTTTTCGCAGACCTCCACGGTCTCGGTGCTGATGGCGGGGGTGTTTGGGTTTTTTGTCCTGCGGCAGGCCGCGCGGCCGCTGGACACGGCCAAACGGACCATGCTCGCTCTGCTCTTCGCGGCCTTTGCCGCCTGCTTCGCCTGGTTTGGTTTTTTCTTCTCCTACGCCCCGCTGCTGGGCCGCCCCGCCTTTGTCTGGGGCGCTTTGGCCGTGCTGGCCTGGCCCATGCACAGGGTCTGCGGCGGCGCCGTGCAGCGGCTGCGGCGGGCCTGGGCGCGCCGACGGCGGGCCGCGCTCAGGTGATTCTTTCATCGCCGCCCCGAGAAAACACACGAAAAGATTGTTTTTCTCTCGCATACAAGGTAAAATAAGACATAGTTTCGGATGTCGAAAGCGCGTCTGTCGAAGATCGAATCGATTTTTTCGGCAGATGAAACAAAAACACGGCGAATATCAGGTGTATTCGTGAGGCTTTTTGTAAAATTTGTGAGGAGTGAATGTATTGGACAAAAAGATTGCCCGCATCGGCGTCTTGACAAGCGGCGGAGACGCGCCCGGCATGAACTCTGCCATCCGCGCGGTGGCGCGCACGGCGGCGGTACACAACATCCAGTGTCTCGGCATTCGCCGCGGTTACAACGGTCTCATCAACGGGGACGTCACCGAGCTGGGGCCGCAAAACGTCGCCGGCATCGTCACCCGCGGGGGCACGATCCTCTACACGGCCCGCTGCCCGGAATTTATGACGGAGGCGGGTATGCAGAAGGCCGTAGATTCCTGCCGGTATCTCGGCCTCGACGGCCTCGTCGTCATCGGCGGCGACGGCACCTTCCGCGGCGCGCTGGCGCTGGCGGCCCACGGCGTCCCCACCATCGGGATCCCCGGCACCATAGACAACGACATCGGCTGCACCCACTACTCCATCGGCTTCGACACGGCCTGCAACACGGCCATCTCCTGCATCGACAAGCTGCGGGACACCATGCAGTCGCACGAGCGGTGCTCCGTCGTTGAAGTGATGGGCCGCAACGCCGGTCATCTCGCCGTCTACGTCGGCATCGCCGTGGGCGCCGCCGCGATCTTGGTCCCTGAAAAAGAGGTGGCCTTTGAGACGGACGTCATTGAAAAAATGCGCAGCGCGCGCATCCACGGCCGCAACCACTCCATCATCATTGTGGCCGAAGGGGTCGGGCGCGCCACCGACATCGGGGGCCGGATCAAAACGGAGACGGGCATGGACCCGCGCGTCACCATTTTGGGCCATATCCAGCGCGGCGGCGCCCCCACCGCCCGCGACCGCGTGACCGCCTCGCGTATGGGCGTATACGCCGTTGAAACATTGCTGGAGGGGCGTTTCAACCGGGTGGTGTGCATCCGCAACGGCGAGATGTGCGACCACGACATCGACGAGGCCCTGGCCATGAAGCGGGATTTGCAGGAATCTATGTACCGCACGGCGCTCACGTTGACCTCCGTGTGATATTTTGTGACGTTTGTTTCGTACGGGGCGGATCTGTGTGGTGAGCGCGTGTGCCCATACCACACAGATCCGTGTCGTGGGGGGCCGCGTTTTGGGGGCGCGGAGGGCGCCGACCGCGGATTGCGTTCGCGGATTGCGGCGCGCGCGGTGCTCGCGGATGGGGGTGCGCCCCTACATGCGGATGCGTGGGGGATCTTGTTATCGCAATTTCGGAAAGGGGCGTTTGTCATGGACCTGCCGTTTGAACCCAAGCCCATGGGCGTCGGCACCATTCTCGATCACAGTTTTCGCATTTACCGGCGCAATTTCGGAGCTGTCGCGCTCTTTGCTCTGCTCATCGGCGCGCTGTCGCAGGTGCTCGTCGATCTTGTGCTCCTGTCCGCCCTGCCGGGCGGGCTGTCCGGGCCGGGTCTCTCGAACTTTTTTAACGAATATCTCGACCTCATCGGCGGCGGTATCGATGACTACGGCAGCATGGTCTCGATGTTCAACCGCTGGGGCAGCGCCGTGCGCTCCAGTTCCCTTCTGGGCCTGGCCGTGTCGCTGCTCATCACGCCTATGGTCACCGGGGGGGTCACCAACGTGGTCTCCGGCTACTACCACGGCGTGAAGGATACGGCGGGCGGTTGGTTTGCCCGGGCCCGGAGCCATTACGGGCGGTTTCTGCTCACGGGGCTCGTCCTCCTGCTCTCCCGCATCCTGTCCGGGCTTGTCGCGATTCTCCCCATGTTCTTTTTGCTTGTCATTTTCGGTCTGGTCATAGGCTCCACGGCCCTGTCGGGCAGCATTGTCGGCGTTTTGGTCGCCCTCCCTCTTATGCTGGTGGCCCTCGCCGTCCTGGTTGCCGTCTCCTTCATGTGGACGCTGCTCATCTTCCCCGCGGCCATAAATGAAGGTTCTTTCGGGTTTCGCGCCGCGAGCCGGGCCTTCTCGCTCACCTTTCGAAATTTCTGGCGCATGTTGGGCACCACGGTGCTGATGTACCTCATTGTCTTTCTCGTGCAGACCATGTTCTCCGTGGGGCTCACGTCCCTTGTTCTGCTGCTGAACGCGCCCTCTGGGATCGCTTCTCTCGCGTCCGCGCCGCTCGGCGCCTTGGTCGCGCCGCTTGTCCCCATTGCCTCTTCGCTGATGTACCTGGACGCCCGGATCCGCCGGGAGGGCTACGACCTCTACCTGAGAAGCCACGGGCTGTCGTCCCAGTATCCGCAGCCGCCGCACACACCGCTGTGATGGGCGCCGGTCCGCCGAATCTGCCCGAAGTGGAGCGGCATTTGCAGGAGATTTTGACGCGGCCCGAGTTCAGCGGACACAGCTCATCGCTGCTCGAGCGCGTTCTCACGGCCATCTTCGATTTTTTCCGCGAGCTTATGGCCGGCATCGGGCTGGCGGCCACGCAGCTCGGCCCGTGGAGTTATGTCTTTTTCGCGCTGCCGGTCGCGCTGATCGTCTTTGTTGTCGTGCGGCTCCTCCGACGGCGGACGCAAGGAGACCGGAAGCGGCCGCGGGCCAAAAAGAAGACCGGCCCGGCGGAGCGCGCGCCGACGGCGGCGGAATGGCTGCGGCGCGCCGACGAACTGGCGGCCGACGCCGCCTGGCCCGAGGCCGCCGCCGCCCTGATGGCGGCGCTGCTCGCGCGGCTGGGCGAATACCGGCTCATCACACAGGTCCCGGGCCGCACCAACCGGCAATATCTGGCCGACCTGCGGCGCGCGGGCTACCCGAGTGCCGAGACCTTTGCCGCGTTTTCCTTCGTCTTCGCCGCGTGGCGCTACGGCGGGCAGCCGGTCGACCCCGCGCAGCTCACGCGCTGGCGCCGCGCACTGGCGCCTCTCTTTGAGGGGAGGGCCGCGGCATGAAAAAAAACACCTGGTGGGTCGTCATCCCGCTGATGCTCTTTTTGGCGGGTGCTCTGCTTTTGGGGCTGTTCCGGCCGACCCCCGGCCTGCCGTTCAGCTCTTACAACACCGGCCCCGACGGCGTTTGCGCCCTCTACGTTCTGCTGGAGGAGGAGGGCTTTCGGGTGGCGCGCAAGCAACAGCGCATTGAGGAGACGGGCGACGGCGTACTGCTCGTGTTTGACCCCGACGGCCTGCGCCCGGAGGACCCGGAGGCGCTGGCGGCCTGGCGGGCCCGCGGCAATGTGTACGTGGTGCCGGAGAACCCGTGGATGTACCGCAACGGCAGCGTTTCACCCTACGCCGCCCACGATCTCATTGTCTCGCTGTGGCCCTCGCGGGACCAAACCATTTGGTTTGACGAATATGGGCGCGAGGCGCCCCGGGCCGACGATCTCCTCCCCGGGGGCGAGACGCCGTTTTCCATTCTCCCCGGTTGGCTGCGCGCCGGGCTCGTGCAGCTTCTCTTGGCCGTTTTGCTGTGTCTGCTCTTTTTGAACACGCGGTTGGGCGCCCCCGACGTTCCGGCCGAACGACGGCCGCGGGAGGAGATTGAGGAGACCTTTGCGCTCGCCTCCCTCATGGCGCGCGCCGGGCTCTGGCCCGACGCGCTGCGCCTCTGTTACCGACGCCTGGTCGCCCGGACCGGGCGGCGATACCCTCACATTGAACAGCAGCTCGAGACCGTCGCGGCGCAGCCAAACGGCCGTGCCGCCGCGCCGGCGCTGGCCTCAGAGATGGAGAAGCTGCGGAAGGAGAGAACACCATGACCATGTCACAGGCCGTCGCCAACATCCGGGGTCAGATGGGCCGGATCTTTGTGGGGCAGGACGAATTTGTGCGGCATATGCTCATCTGCCTGTTTTCCGGCGGGCACGTACTGATTGAGGGCGTGCCCGGGCTGGGCAAGACGCTGGCGGTGCGCGCGCTGTCGCAGTCGGTGGGCGTTGAGTTCAAACGCATTCAGTTCACACCCGATCTCATGCCCTCCGACATCATCGGCGCCAGCATCTTTGACCTGTCTACCCACGCGTTCCACCTGAAGCGCGGCCCGCTGTTTACGCAGTTTTTGCTGGCCGACGAGATCAACCGCACGCCGCCCAAGACCCAGTCGGCTCTGCTCGAGGCGATGGAGGAAAACCGCGTCTCCATTGACGGGCAGGATTATCCGCTCGCCCAGCCCTTTATGGTCTTTGCCACCCAAAACCCTGTGGAATACGAGGGCACCTATCCGCTCCCGGAGGCGCAGCTCGACCGTTTTATGATGAAGCTGACGGTCGGTTACCCCACCCGGCCGGAGGAGCACGCGGTGCTGCGAGGCGCGCACACGGGTTTTCATCCGCGGGACTTTGAGCGGCTGAGCCCCGTTGTGGACGCCGCCGGTGTCCTGGCCGCGCGGCGCGAGGCGGAGAGCGTGCGCGTGGACGACAGCCTGTTTGGGTATATTTTGGACATTGTAGAGGCCACGCGGCGCAACCACTACATCCTGCTGGGCGGCTCGCCGCGCGCCTCCATCGCGCTCCTGCAGACGGCCAAAGCCGCGGCGCTGCTGGAGGGCCGGGATTTCGTCATTCCGGAGGACATTCAATCTTTGGTGATGCCTGTGCTGCGCCACCGCATCATCCTCACACCCGACGCGGAGATTGAGGGCGCCACGGCCGACCGGCTGCTCGCCCAGATCATGAGCGAAGCGCGGGTGCCGCGGTAGAGAGGAGGCGCACCGGTGGGCATCACCAAAATCATGGCCCTGCTGCTGATGGCCACGCTCTTCACCGTGGCTATCGGCGCCCCGCTCGGCCTGTCTTCGCAGTTTCTGATGATCTCCGACACCGTTTTGCTGCTGCTTTACGCGGCGGACGTATTGGTCAGCCCGCGGCAGCGGCATTTCACGGCCGTCCGCTCTTTTTCGGACAGCTTTGAGCTGCGCCGGGAGACCTTCGTCACGGTGACCGTCAAAAATGAAAGCCGCCGCGGCGTGTCGGTAAAGGTCATCGACACGCCGCCGGCGACGTTTTTGTGGGAGCACATGCCGGAGGCGGTACACTGCCCGGCCGGCGAACAAAGAGAGATCCGTTACGCCGCGCGCCCCACGCAACGCGGCCGCTTCTCTTTTGGAGACTGCCATGTGGAAATCCGCGGCCGCCTCGGCCTGTGTACGCGGCGCTTTGCCCTGCCGTGCCCGGACAGCGTGCCTGTCTACCCCGACCTGGGGCCGATGCGCAAGTACCGCATGCTGGCGAGCCGGCGCCAACTCTCGCGCGTCGACACCTCCATCCACCGCGTACGCGGCGCGGGCACGGAGTTCACCGGGATCCGGGAATACACGCCGGACGACGACACCCGCAAGATCAACTGGATGGCCACCGCCCGGGTCGGGCGGCCCATGACCAATGTGTACGACGTGGAACGGGGCCAGCAGATCATTTTGGCGCTCGACACCGGCCGCTGGATGGAGTCGCCGATGGGAGAGGTCACCCGCCTCGACCGCGCAACCGAGATCGCCGCGGCGCTGGCGCAGGTGGCGCTGAGCTCGGGCGACCGCGTGGGGCTGATTCTCTACGGCGCGGAGGTCACGGCCTTTTTGCCGCCCGGCAAGGGCGCGCGCCACATGGCCCGGCTGCTGGAGCTCCTCTACAAGGCAAGCGCCGCGCGCGTGGAGAGCAGCTTTGCCGACCTCGCGGCCTTTTTAGAGACGCGTGTGCGCCGCCGCGCGTTCGTCTGTCTGTTTTCGTACCTGGACGGGAAGGAGGCGGCCGGCGCCGCGGGCGCGGCGCTGGCGCAGACGGCGCGCCGCCACGCCGTGCTCTGTGTCTCGCTCTCGAACCCGGCGCTCTCCGTCATGGCCGCGCAGCCGAGCGACGACATGCCAGCGCTCTACCGCAAGGCGGCGGCTATCCACCGCAGCGAATCGGAACAGGAGGCCGTATCCGCCCTCCGGCGCGGCGGCGCAGACGGCCGCGCCGCCGACCCCGCCCGCCTGCTGTCATATCTTGTCCGCCAATACATGACACACAAAAACAAGATGAAATTATAGTCAACGACGGCTGTCATAAATTTCGCCGTGCGTTGTGGTAACGATATACGGCGGGCGGATAATATCCGCCCCCACATGCCGCGCACATAGACGGCCCACAAATTGTCAATTGTCAATCGTCAATTGTCAATTATCAATTATCAACTCCCTGTCGGGCGTGTGGGGCGGACGGTCGCGCGACGGCCGGCCGGCCCAGAGGTAGCAGAGCAGCAGGACGCCGGTGAAGCCCGCGAAGATCAGTTTGGCGGCGGTGGTGGCCTCGGACGGGGTGAAGAAACCCTCCACCACCCCGGCCAGGACGAGCAGCACGCAGACAAAGCCCATGAGCGCCACCGCCCGGCGGCCGGCCGCCACCAGGGCATCGCCCCGCCTGAACCGGCCGGGCCGCAGCAGGGCGTAGCCGATGCGCAGCCCGGCGGCGCCGGACAGGCAGATGGCAAACAGCTCCCACACGCCGTGCGGCAGGATGAGCGCCCAAAATTCCACCGCCCAACCGGCGGCCGTCACATGGGCCGCCAGCGCGCCCAGCATCATGGCGTTTACGCCCAAAATATACACCGTGCCGAGCCCGAAGGTGATGCCGGCACAAAAGGCGATCGCCGACACCCGAATGTTGTTCACCATGATCGTGCTCGACATCACGGTGCCGTCCCATCCGCTCCCGGACGGCGAGGCGTTCAGATACTCCGCCGGCAGAAAGGCGGCGGCCGTCTGAGGCGCAAGCCGGCAGACGAGATATCCATACAGCGCGAAGGCAACGAAGAGTCCGACCGACGCCAGCACAAAGCGTCCGTTTTCCCACACCGCGCGGGCGCCCCGGAGCATCAGCCGCCGCAGCCCCCGCTCGGCCCCGCCGCTGTGCCGGTACAGGCCGTGGTGCGCCTGGGTGACCAGCGTGTTGAGATACCGGCAGGTGTCTGAAAGCGGGAAATGGGTCTGCGCGTAGGACAAATGCCCCGCCGCCTCCCGGTAAAGGCTGTCGAAGCGCACCAATGTGGTAAAATCTTCCATTTTTTGCGCGCGCTTCGTACAGGCTTCCAGCGCCTGCCAACGGTCCGCGTATGCGCGAACAAACTGCTCTTCCGTCATGCGGACAGCTCCTTGTCGTGATTTTTCGTTCAAAGTTTATTATCCGCCACCGCGGCGATCTTGTCAAGGAAAGGTGTGCATCACCCTTGGATTCGACCCGTTTGCATGTGGACACGCCCGAACAGGTGACCCTCTCGTTCGAGCTGGCCGGCCTCGGTTCGCGCTGCCTCGCGCTCGCACTGGATATGCTCTTTCAGAGCCTCGCTTTTTTGCTCCTGTTCCTGGGTTTCCTCGCCGCGGGGATCTATCTGCCGGAGGGCGCTTCTTTGTACACGGCGTTTCTGATCATCGCCGCGGCGCTTCTCTTTTTCGTCTACTTCATTGTCTTTGAAGGCATTTTGCACGGGCGGACGCCGGGCAAGATCATCTGCAAACTCCGGGTGATCCGGCGGGACGGCCGGCCGCTGGGCTGGGCGGGGGCCGCCGTGCGCAATCTGTTCCGGCTGCTCGACTTTCTGCCTCTGCTCTACGCCGTTGGGGTCTTCACCATGTTCTTGAGCGCGGAGAGCCGCCGGGTCGGCGACTTCGCGGCCGGGACCGTTGTGGTCCGCGACACGCGCGCGCGCGCCGCATCCCTCTCCGCCCTGCGGGCGGCCGCCCGGACGGGCGCCCCCGGACGCCTGTCCCGCTACCCGCTGCGGGAGAGCGAACGCGCGCTCGTGCGCGACCTGCTGTCACGGCGCGCCCAGATGAACCGCCGGACCTTTGAGATTTTGTGCCGGCGCGTCGCGCAGCCCTTGTTTGAAAAATTTCACATTCCCCCGCAAAACAGGGTCAACCACGAGGGATTTCTCCGTATGTTGTGGGAGGAAAATCAAGACCTATGATACGTAAACTGCTGCCGCTTCTCTGGGCCCTGCCCCTCCTCTGTCTGCGCCTCTCCGATCTGCCGGCGCACGTCTACCGGGACGCGGTCCCGCTCCTGGTGGTGACATACCACAGCCTCAGCGCGCAGCCGGACGACTGGAGTTCTTTTGTCATCTCCCCCGAAGAATTTGAGAGCGACCTGCGCTACCTGCGCGACCACGGCTACCAAAGCGTGCTGTCCGCCGACCTCGCGGCCTACATGGACCGGGGCGCGCCGCTGCCGGAGAGGCCCGTGCTGCTCACCTTTGACGACGGGTACCGTGACAACTATGTCCATGCCTATCCGCTGCTGCGCGCGTACGGGATGCGGGCGGTCATCTCCCCCATAGGCACATGCCTCGACGCCCCCGACGCCGGCGACAGCCGCTACTATCTCACCTGGGCCGAAGCCCGCGAGATGTCCGACGCGGGCGTCGTGGAACTGGGCAGCCACAGCTACGGGCTGCACCAAAACGCCGGCGGCCGCCTGGGTGCCGCCCCGGACAAAGACGAGGACCTGGACGCGTACGCGGCGCGGCTGACAGACGACCTCGCCCGGATGCAGCGGCGCGTGCGCGAAGAGACGGGGCGCACGCCTCTCCTCTTCGCCTACCCGTACGGCGCCGCCAGCTACACCTCCCGGCCCATTGTCGTCGCCCTCGGCTTTCGCGTCAGTCTCTCCACCCGGCGCGGTCTCGCCCTCATCGCCCGGGAGGCCCCCGACAGCCTCTTTCTCCTGCCCCGCGTCAACCGCCCCCACGGCGTGACGAGCGAGGCGTTTTTCTCCCCCTTCGAAACCATCACCCGGCCGAAGTGAGGGGCTGTTTGGAAACACGCTCTACATCCGCGCAAAATATATGGAAAAATATGTAAAATCAATGCCCGAAGTGCGCGTTCGCGATGGCGACGCTTTCCATAGCGTCTTTGGCGTAGTGGTCGGCGCCGACAAATTCGGCGTAGTCGGGGCTCAACACGGCGCCACCCACCATGAACGTACAGGGCAGCCCCGCCGCGCGCACCGCCGCAATCGTGTCCTTCATGCTCTTTACGGTGGTGGTCATGAGCGCGCTGAGCCCGGCGAGGCGGATGTCCTGCGCGCGGATCGTGTCCACCACCGTTTGGACGGGCACGTCCTTGCCCAGATCGACGACGTCGTAACCGTAATTTTCGAGCAGCATCCGCACAATGTTCTTGCCGATGTCATGGATATCCCCCTGCACAGTGGCAAGCAGGATCTTCCCCCGGCTCTCGCGCCCGGATCCGGTGCGCGCCATGTGATCTTTGATGACGGCGAAGCCCTCCTGCACCGCCTGGGCCGACTGCATGAGCTGCGGCAGAAAGATCTCGCCGCTCTCAAAACGCCGGCCCACCTCGTCCAGGGCCGGGATGAACTCGCGGTCGATGACGTCCAGCGGCGGAACCGTCTCGAGCCGCGCCCGCACGGCCCCCGCCGCCAGGTCGCGGCGGCCCTGCGCGATGATCTCGGCCAGCGACGGCGCGCGCGTCCCGGCGGACGCCGGCGGCGCCGTTTCCGTATGCGCCGCGCGCGTTTTGATGTAGTGCGCGGCGCCCTTGTCTTCGTTGTTCAGCACGCGAAAGACATCCAGCACCTCGCGGTAGCGCGCGGACAGCGGGTTTAAGATCGCGGCGTCCAGCCCGGCGCCCAGGGCCGCGGCCAAAAAGCCCGCGTTCACGGCCTCGCGCTCCGGCAGGCCGAAGGACACGTTGCTGACGCCCAGCACCGTGCGCAGACCCAGCCCGGCCTTTACGCCGCGCACGGCCGCCAGCGTCTCCCGCACCTGCGCCTGCTGGGCCGAGACCGTGAGCACCAGGCAGTCGATCAGCAGATCCTCCTCCGGGATGCCATACCGGCGGGCCTCATCCCGCAGGCGACGGGCAATGTCCACGCGCGCCGCCGCGGTGGGCGGGATGCCGTCCTCGTCCAGGGTCAGGCAGACGAGCAGCGCCCCGTATTTTTTTACAAGCGGCAGCACGGCCTCCATGACGGCGCGCTTGCCGTTTACCGAATTGACGATGGGCTTTCCGTTGTAGACGCGCAGGCCCGCCTCCAGCGCGGCGGGGTCGGCACTGTCGATCTGCAGGGGCGCGTCGGTGACGCCCTGCACCTCGCGGACAACCTTTGCCAGCACCGCCGGCTCGTCCAGTTCCGGCAGGCTGACGTTTACATCCAGCACGTCGGCGCCCGCGCGCACCTGCGCGACCGCCTCCCCCAGCAGGTACCCGACGTCGCCCGCGCGCAGCGCCGCCTGCATCTTTTTTTTGCCGGTCGGGTTGAGGCGCTCCCCTATCGCGGTGGTGACGCCGTCCAGGATCACCGTCCGCGTGCCGGAGGTGCAGGCGGTGACGCGGCGCGGCGCGGCGGCGGCCGGCGTGATCCCCTCCAGCCGCGCCCGCAGCAGCCTGATGTACGCCGGCGTGGTGCCGCAGCAGCCGCCCACGATCCGCACGCCCCGGCGCACCAGCTTGACGACCTCGTCCGCGTATGCCTCCGGGCCCGTCTCGTAGACGGTCTGCCCGTCCCGTATGACCGGCAGACCGGCGTTGGCCTGCACGAGCACCGGCGGGCGGGCGTAGGTCAGCATTGTCTCCACCACGGGCGCCAGCAGCGCCGGGCCGAGGGAGCAGTTGACCCCCAGCGCGTCCACCCCCAGCCCCTGCAGCAGGACGGTCGCGGTGAGCGGGTCACAGCCCACAAACGTGCGCCCGTCCTCTTGAAACGTCATGGAACAAAAGACCGGCAGATCGGTATTTTCACGGGCGGCCAAAACGGCCGCCTTCGCCTCGTAGGGGTCGGCAATCGTCTCGATAAGGATGAGGTCCGCGCCCGCCGCCGCGCCCGCGCGCATCTGCCGGCGGAAGACCTCGTAGGCCCTCTCGAACCCGATGGAGCCCATCGGCGCCATCATCTGCCCGAGCGGCCCCACATCCAGCGCCACAAAGCGCGCGCCGGCCGCCCGCGCGCAGCGCACGCCGGCCGCCGTCACCGCCTCCACCGAGGTCTTCCCGAGTTTCAGCTCGTGGGCCTGAAAGGTGTTGGCGGTGATCACGTCCGCGCCCGCCCTCACATACGCCTCGTGGATCTCCGTGACCATCTCCGGCGCCTCAATGTTTAAGAGCTCCGGCAACGCCCCGGGCGTCAGCCCGCGCTGCTGGAGCATCGTACCCATAGCCCCGTCAAACAGCAAAATCCGATCTCGCATCCATGTCAAAACATCCGGCGGCGTCATAGACATGCCTCCCCCCGCTTCGCAAAATCACAGGCGCCGCGCGCGGCGCAACACACACAGCGGCCGGCGGCCGGCCGCGCGGGGCCGCCCAGGCCGATCAGGGCCGTGACCGATTTGCGCGGCAGCAAAATCAGGCTCTCCGTGCAGGTGAGACCGATCCGCCGGCCGGCGTCCAGCACGGCGAGAAACCCCGGCTGCAACGTCAGCGGCAGATCCCCGTAGCCGGGGCTGAAACGGCCCGCGCCCTTCATCTCCGCGTCCGCCTCCACCGCCCGCTCGGCCTCGTCACAGACCTCCTCAATGAGCTGGGTGGCGCAGGCGTCCAGCACGAGCGCGCGGGTGAGGTCGGTGTGCTCGCACCGGCGGATCAGCGTGTCCGCCCCGACTCCGAGCGTCACCGCCAGCAGCGCGACTTTTTGACAGCCCGCCAGGTGCCGGCGGATGTCCCGCCCGGGCAGAACCAGCCCCGTACCGGCCGGGACGAGGCCGTCCGCCCCGCCTTCCAGATCAAAGATCCGCCAGACACGCCGGGGCGCGGCGGTCTCGCGCATGCGCGCCATGCAGGAATCCACCATCGCATCCAACTCCGCCGGCACCGTCTGGCGCCGGCGGCCCAGGTATCGCAGCACCTCCGCCTTTGTCCGGTCCAAGTGTCTCGTCCTTCCCTTTCGCGCCCCGCACCCTTTTGTACCCGTATGCCCGTATATCCGTATGCCCGCCCCGGGTCACGCCCGGCCGATCCGGGCCATGCAGGCCGCGGCGATCTCCGGCTTGTTCATCGTGTAGATGTGCACGCCGTCCACGCCGCCGGCCAGCAGCGCCTCGACCTGCCGGGCCGCGTGTTCAATCCCGGCGGCGCGCAAGTCGGCGGGGCTGTGCCCGTGGCGGTGCAACAGCCTGATGATCGCCGAGGGCAGAGACGCCCCGCACAGGAAGATCATCCTCTCGATCTGTTTGCGGCTCAAAATCGGCATCACCCCCGCCGAGATCGGGATCGTCACACCGGCCGCGCGCGCATTTTCCAAAAAACGGAAAAACAATGGATTGTCAAAGAAAAGCTGGCTGACCAGGAAGTCCGCGCCGGCGTCCTGTTTGCGGCGCAGGTATTCGATGTCGCGCGCCGGGCTCTCGCAGTCGATGTGCCCCTCCGGGTAACAGGCCGCGCCGATGCAGAAGTCTCCGCGCGCGCGAATCTCGCGGATCAGCTCCTCGGCGTAGCGGTACGCCCCCGCGGCTCCCTCCGGGCTGTCCCCGCGCAGGGCCAGTACATTGCAGATGCCCTCGGCCCGCATCGCGTCGAGCTGGGCCGCCACGCGGCCGCGGTCGGCGCCCACACAGGTGAGATGGGCCATCGCCCGGATGCCGTACCGCCGCCGGACGGCGGCGGCGATCTCCGCGGTCCGGTTGACGCTGCCGCTGCCGCCCGCGCCGTAGGTGACGCTGATGAAGTCCGGGGCGAGCGCGGCCAGCCGCGCCAGGGCCTCGTAGATGTCGTCGATGGCGGTGTCCTGCTTGGGCGGAAACACCTCAAACGACACAACGGGCCGGCCGGATTGATACAGCGCGCGAATGCTCATGGAAACACCCCTTTTGGCAGTTGAGAGTTGCCTTATCGATGAGCCTTTTCGCAAAAAGGCCCTATTATGCATCAAAAATATCAACGTGTGTGTCATGCGGAGGCGGATCGCCTGTCAATCTTCGTCGGGATCAAATGGATGTGTTCAGCCGTCGTACCATTCCAGGAAGTTGTGGGAGACGCCTTTTTGTTTGTAGCCGATGACGGTGTCGAGATTGACCCGGTGGATGCTTTGGAAGATGCATTTTTCCACGTCTTTGTTGTCGCGTTTCAGCCGGCGGATGAGCGCTTTGACGTCCTGGCGTTTCGACCCGCCGCCTCCGCCCGCGCACAGTGTGCAGTCCTCCGTGAAACGGCAGGCGCATTGGATAAATTCCAAGTCGTTGTAGCGCTTCCAGGCCAGTATGTCGTCCTCGTGCACGCAGTAGAGGGGGCGGATCAGCTCCATGCCCGGGAAGTTTTGGCTCTTCACTTTGGGCATCATCGTCTGCACCTGCGCGGCGTACAGCATCCCCATCAGAACCGTTTCCACCACGTCGCTGAAGTGGTGCCCCAGCGCGATCTTGTTACAGCCGAGCGCCTGGGCCTGCCGGTAGAGATGCCCGCGCCGCATACGCGCGCAAAGGTAGCAGGGGGAGCGGTCCGTGCGGGAGACGACCCGGAAGATGTCCGTCTCAAAGACCGTGATAGGGATCTCCAGCAGCGCGGCGTTGTCCAGGACCTTTTGCCGGTTGCGCGCATTGTACCCCGGGTCCATGACCAGGAACACGAGCCGGAACGGAACGTCGCTGTGCCGCCGCAGTTCCTGCATCAGCTTGGCCATCAGCATGGAGTCCTTGCCCCCGGAGATGCAAACGGCGATTTGGTCGCCCGGCGCGATCAGCGCGTAGCGTTTGACGCCGGCGACAAACGGGTTCCACAGGACATCGCGGTATTTTTTGTGGATGCTGCGCTCGATGCGCTGGCAGGGCGTCAGATCCCGGTTCATGTGGTGAGCTCCTTATAGCAGACGTCAAAAATCTCCAAAAACGCGTCCAGTTCCTCCCGCGTCGTGAGATGGCTCAGGCTGATGCGCCAGGAGCACCGGGCGTTTTTTCTGTCCCGGCTCACGGCGAGCACCGGGCGCGAGGGGACGTCCGGCACACAGCAGGCGGACTTGACGGACACACAGACGCCGCGCCGGTCCAGCGCCGCCTGAAACGCGCCGCCCGGCACGCCTTGCACGCTGAGGTTGAGGATATACGGGCTGCCGTCCGCCGGGCTGTTGATCCGCACCCGCGGGTAGGCCCGAAACGCCGCCAGCAGCGCCGCGCGCAGCGTCTCCGCCGTCCGCCGCCGCGCCGCCTGGTGCGTACACGCCGACGCCAACGCCTCGGCGGCCGCGGCGGCCAACGCCAGCGCCGGCGTCCCACTTCGGTGCGCGTTTGCGCCCCGCCCCCCGTGGACCAGCGGCTCCGGCGCGCACTCCGCCCGCACGAGCAGACCCCCGCAACCGGTCGGCCCGTGGAATTTATGGGCGGAGAATGTGAGGCAGTCGATCCCCTCAAAAGAGACGGGCAACTTTCCGGCCGCCTGTGAGGCGTCCACATGAAAGCGGCAGCCGGGGCGGTCGCGCAGCAGCGCCGCGATCTCCCCCACGGGCTGCACGGCGCCCAACTCGCCGTCCACCAGGCACACAGACACCAGTACGGTATCCGGGCGCAGCAGCTCGCGCAGGTGCGCCAGGTCCACCGTCCCGTCTTGCCGGACGTCGATCAACTCCACTTCGCAGCCCCGCTCCTGCAACACGGTCAGCGGGCCGCTGACCGAAGGGTGCTCCAGACAGGTTGAGAGAATATGCCGCCCCCGGTGGCGGCCGGCGCGGGCCAGCCCTTTCAGCGCGTGGTTGTTGGCCTCGCTCGCCCCGGAGGTAAAGACGACCTCATCGGCCCGCGCGCCGAAGCAGTCGGCGACGCGGCGCGTCACCGCGTCCAACTCCGCCCGGGCGGCGCGGCCCGCCGCGTGGGCCGAGAGCGGGTTGCCCGCAAACAGCCGCTCTGTCCGCACAAGGCACTCCAACGCCTCGGGAGCCAGGGGCGTGTGGGCGGCGTAGTCCAGATAGATCATACCCCGCCGCCCGTCAAATCCTTGACCACTTCGCCCGCCATGATGAGCCCCGCCACCGGCGGCACAAAGGCGTTGCTGGCAGGCACCTGCCGGCGGGCCGTACACTTGCGGGCCGTGCCCGGCGGGCAGATGCAGTGGCGCCGGCAGCTGGCCGCCTCGTCTTCCAGCGGCGGCGTCACCGGTTCCTCCGAACAGACCACTTTGAGTGTGCCGACGCCCCGTTTGCGCAGTTCCTTACGCATGACGCGGGCCAGTGGGCACATGGACGTCTTGTAGATGTCCGTCACGCGGAAGGCCGACGGGTCCAATTTGTTGGCGGCGCCCATCGAACTGATGATCGGCGCGCCGCAGGCCCGCGCCCGGCAGACAAGCTCCAGCTTGGCGGTCAGCGTATCCACGGCGTCGACGACGTAATCGTACGCGGACAGATCGATCTCCGCCGCCGTCTCGGGGCCGTAAAACAGTTTGAAAGCCCCGACTTCGGCGTCCGGATTGATCTCCAACACGCGCTCCCGCATCACATCCACCTTGTAACGGCCCACCGTTTTTCTGGTGGCGATGATCTGCCGATTCAGGTTTGTGAGGCAGATGCGGTCGTCGTCAAACAGATCGAGGCGCCCCACGCCCGAGCGCGCCAGCGCCTCCACGCAGTAGCCGCCCACGCCGCCGATCCCAAAGACCGCCACGCTGCTCGCGCGGAGCCGTTTCATTTTGTCCCGACCCAGCTGCAACGCGGTGCGGGAGAATTGATCCGGCGTGGTATCCGGCATGGTACGGCACCCCTTTCGGCACAATGTGCCGCAACTGCCGCGCCGTTCGGCGCGGCGGACGTCTGCGGTTTCTGTTTGATTGTATGGTATTTTGCCCCCGTTGTCAATCGCGCGCCGTCACCCGCCCCAGCTCGTCGATTCGAACGCCGGGGGAGATGTCGGCCAGGGCGCGGCGTCGGGCCTCCCAGGCGCCGGGGTCCGTCACCAGGCCGGTTGTCATCGACCGGATCTGGCAGAAGAGCACCTCGGGGCGGATGCCGTCCGGGGTGAGCGTCAGCCGGAGCGCCATTGTGTCCCGGGCCGTGTCGGTAAAGATCAGATTGCCCAGGCTATAGGCGATCAGCTTGCCCTCGTAGAACGCCAGCGGCTGAAGCACGTGCGGGTGGGCGCCGATGACGACGTCCGCGCCGGCGTCGATGTAGTCGCGGGCCATTTGCACCTGATAAGGTTCCGGCTGCGCCGCGCGCTCCACGCCCCAATGGACGTATACGATCACACAGTCGGCGCGCGGGCGGACCGCGCGTATGGCCTCGCAGAGTGCCTCGGAATCGTAGGTGGTGAAGAGCCCCGGGCGTTCGGGGCCCGCCGCCCAACCGGCCACCGGGATCACGCGGGTGGCCCCCAAAACGGCCACCGTACGCGTGCCCACCCGCATCAAAACGGGCGCGGCGGCCGCCTCGACGTCGGCGCCCGCCCCCACGTGGGCGATGCCGTAGTCATCCAGGTGCGCGAGTGTATCCGCCAGGGCGTCCGTGCCGAAATCCAGCGTGTGGTTGTTGGCCAGCGTGACTATATCAACGCCCATGTAGTCCCGCAAAAACGGCAGCCGCTCCGGGTCGCCGCGGAAGGTGAACTCTTTGTTTGGCATGGCCTCCCCGCGTGTGGAGAAGGGCATCTCTAAATTGACGACCGCCAGGTCCGCCGCGGCGAAGGCGGCGGCCAAATCCGGCGCCATGACCCACGGGAAACGGTCCGGCTCCTGCAGGCGCTGTTCGATCCCCAAATCGATCAGCACATCCCCGCCAAAGATCAGCGTCGCCTCCTCGTCGGACGGCGCGGGCCCGGCATCGGGCGGCGGCGTCGGCACGGGCGGCGCGGCGGACGGGGACGGTACGGACGCCGGCGTCGTCTCCGTCACGCCCGCCGGGAGAGCCGGCCGGTCGGATCCATTCTCTAAGACCCCAACGCCGACCCACTGGGCGCTGTACCAAACGCAGAGCACGGACACGGCCAGTGTGAGGCACTTTCGCCCAAGCCCGCTCCCGCGCGGACGCGTTCGCCGCCGTTTCATCTCTTGTTTGCTGATGGCCACCTCCCCCTCTCTCGCACGCAGGATGCGCGGACGCGCAAAAAGACGGCCGCCGCCGCGTTGTTTTTGTGTTTTCTTTATTTTATCATATCTTATCCACATTTCGCAACCCGCCGCACGGGTTTCCGGGCCTGTCGTACGGAAAAATTTCCCACTTTTGCCTATTTGGTTGACAGATTTCGACTCCAAGTATACAATATCTATAAACAGTTTGGTGTCGGAAAGGCACCGCCCGCGCGGAGGAAGTGTGGAGAATTGACAATTGACAGTTGATAATTGACATTTATTGGAAGCACGCCGCCCGCGCGGGGCGTTGTGACCCGCCGATCTCGCGGGATCGGTCCGCGGAAAGAGAAAAAGGAAGGGGATGCCGTTATGAAATTCTGCCCCAACTGCGGCACAAAGATTCCCGAGGGAATCACATTTTGCCAGGCCTGCGGTCTTCCCGTCACATCCGCGTCGAGCGCGGAAGCGGCCATGCGGGCCTTCACCGGCGACTCATATAATGCCGCAGCCCCACCGGCTGCGGAGCCGGCGTATGCGCCGCCGCACGCACCGGCACCGGGCGCGGTCCAGGCAGGGCCAACTTCGCCGGCTGTAGGGTCGGCGTATGCGCCGCCGCACACATCGGCGCCGGGCGCGGCGCAGGCCGGGCAGACTCCGCCGGGTGTGGAGCCGACGTATGCGCCGCCGCACGCACCGGCACCGGGCGCGGTCCAGGCAGGGCCAACTACGCCGGCTGTAGTGTCGGCGTATGCGCCGCCGCACACAGCGGCGCCGGGCGCGGAGCAGTCTGGACAGGCTTCGCCGGCTGCGGAGCCGGCGTATGCGCCGCCGCACGCACCGGCACCGGGCGCGGCGCAGGCCGGGCCAACTTCGCCGGCTGCGGAACCGGCGTATGCGCCGACGCACGCACCAGCACCGGGCACGGTCCAGGCGGGGCCGACTCCGCCGGGCGCGGTGCCGGCTGGACAGAAGCCCGGTAAACCTCTCAAACTCCGGAAAATTTTCCGGCGCCAGCAGGCGACTCTCGCCATTCTCAAAAATACCGGTCTGTTCTTCTCCATCTTCTGTTTTTTGATGAACGTCGT
>JAIRTA010000159.1 GCA_031255175.1 Oscillospiraceae bacterium
TCGCCGCGCGCGGTGGGCGGCAGTTCCTCCGCCCAGGCAACGGACGCGCGGCAGACCGGCAGCACGGCGAGCTGCGCGACGCGGTCGCCGGAGCGCACGGTGTAGGGCGTCTCACCGTGGTTGACGAGCCCCACGGCGATCTCGCCGCGGTAATCGGCGTCGATCACGCCCACCGCGTTGGAGAGCGTCACCCCGTGGGCAAACCCCATGCCGCTGCGCCCGAAGACCAGCGCCACATACGCCTCCGACGGCAGGGCAACGGCCAATCCCGTGGGGATCGACGCCCGGCCGCCCGGCGGGATCTCCACCGGCGCCTCCAGCAGCGCGCAGAGGTCCATCGCGGCCGCCCCCGGCGTGGCGTATACCGGAGGCAGCGCCCCCGGCCGCACTTTTTTCATTGTGACAGTTACGTTGTTCATCTGACGCCTCCCGCACCCGCCTTTAGATTTTTGAGCTCGAAGAAGATCATCACGCCCGCGACCAAGGCGGCCAGCCCGTCGGCGACCGGGGTGGCCGCGAGCACGCCGTTTAAGCTCCAGAGCCAGCCGAACAGCAGCAGACACGGGATCAGCACAATGACCTGCCGGAGCATCGAGAGCACGATGGACGTCTTGGGCCGGCCGGTCACAATGAACATATTGGACGAGACGATCTGAAATCCGGTGATCGGCAGCATCATCATGACGACGCGCATCGCCCGCGGCGTGAAGGCGAGCAAGGAGGGGCTGCCGTTCGGCGCAAACAGTCTGATGATCGCGTCGGGGAAAATCACGGCCGCCAGAAAACCCGCGCAGCAAATGGCAGTGGCCGCGACCGCCGCCTGTAAGTAGGCTTTCCGGACGCGGTCGAACTTCCCCGCCCCGTAGTTGTACCCGAGGATGGGCTGCGCGCCCTGGTTGATCCCAAACACCGGCATTAAGATCATCAACATGACGGAACTCACGATGTTCATACCCGAGAGCGCGACGTCGCCGCCGTTGGCCACGCCCAGCGCGGCCGCGCCGTACAGGCTCATGCTGAAGTTGTAGACAAATTGCACGCAGGACGCGGCGACCTGCAACAAAAATTGCGCGGAGCCGAATGTCATGATCTGCCCCACAATGCGCCACGAGAGGCGGAGCGCCTTCGGCCGCAGCTTGATGATCGCCCGTTTGCTGAAGTTAAACGACAGCACCCAGACCGCGGCCGCAAGTTGGGAGATGATCGTCGCCCACGCGGCGCCCCCGACGCCCCAGTGGAACACAAAGATAAACAGCGGGTCGAGGATCATGTTCATGCCCGCCCCAATGATCATGCCGATCATCGTGACTATGGGAAAGCCCTGCGCGCGCGAACAGTGCGACAGGCCGAAGCCCACCATGAAGAATGGCTGTCCGTACAGGATGATGCGGAAATAGTCGCGCGCGTACCCGATCGCCTCGCTCCCCTCCTGCGTGCCCATCAGCGCAAACAGTGGGTCGATGAAGATGAGGCCCAGCACCGTAAAAAGAAAACCCGAGCCTATCAGCAGCAGCAGGCAGTGATTCAGCGCGTTTTCCGCCTCCTCGCGCCGCTGCTGCCCCAGGCGCATGGAGATCATGTTGGCGGCGCCCACGCCGAAGAGCATAGAAAACGCCATAGAGATCGTCATCAGCGGCATGGCCAGCGCGAGTCCGCCCAGCGCCATCTCGCCCACGCCGCGCCCCACAAAAATGCGGTCGACAATGTTGTAAAGCGCGTTGACCACCATACCGGTGACGGCCGGGGCGGCGAAACGGAGCAATAGCCGGCCCACCGGTTCCGTGCCCAGACGCTCCGCGGCATAATCCGCAGACGCCCCGGGGCCGGCTGTCACCGCGCCGGCGGCCGGCTGTTTCTGTTTTGTATCGATCAAAGAAATGTCCTCCTAAACCACGCGACGAACCGTCGCAGCAGCAACATAATTGTGATGATACGCCGTCAAATTGGCGGCGATTGAAGTCTCCCCCCGCCGGCGGCGGGGGGAGACGGAATCTCTTCCGGTGAGCGCCCGTCAAGCCAGGGTGTATGAACCTCTCACAAAGACAGTGACCGCCCCGTCGGCTTTGAAGCCGCGCCCCTCCACCGTCGCGAGGTAGATGTGATTTTTCTCAAGCGCGCCGCCGTTTGCCAACTCTCCGCCGGTCGTGGCGTCGATCAGCCCCGGGGACCCGCTGGCCACACAGACGGCCGACCCAAGCCGGAGCAACGCCTCGCTGCCCAGCGCGAGCTTCAGCGTCTGCCCGTTTGTGATGTCCACCCGCTTCATTGTGTCCGCGGACGGCACGGCGCCGCCGGTGCCGGCGCCGGCGCCCTGTTGGCGCAGCACGGCCTCGGCCACCGCGTCAATGAGCTCCGGGTCTGTCAGACCGCCGGCCACACCGCTCTCCAGCCCCGCCACGAGCTGGTTGTACTTTGCCTCCAACTGGTCGGAATATTCCTGGGTCTTGGCCGCGACGGCCGCATCGATCTTTCCGGAGAGCCCGGGGATGAGCTCGTCCGTTATGTAACTCACCGTCACCAACGGATCGTCCCGGCCTCCCAACTCCGCCGCCATCGCCATATACCCGACAAACAGCAACGCGACCAACAAAAAGGCGGACAGCCCCACCACCCATTTCTTCTGTACCATCTCTCGCATCCTCCTTTAAGCATTTTAAGCACTTTACCGCCGCTGCGCGGCAATAAAAAACGGGAATTCAAGTCGCGGGCGCGGCTCACGTTGGTTTTATTGCGTTGGCGGATTGCTTGTCCTCAGGGGGCCGGCAAAATGCCGGGCCCTCCCCCGTCTTACAGACGGGGGAGGGTTTGGCCTTCCAGTCCGAAACTCACGGCAAGCGCCGTGTCGACCTGGTGCATCAGCATGTCGTCCAGCCGTCCCATTTTCTCACGCAGCCGCCGTTTGTCGATGGTGCGCACCTGCTCCAACAGCACCACCGAGTCACGCGAGAGCCCGTAAGACCGGGCCGAGAGCTCGATGTGGGTGGGCAGACGCGCCTTCCCGATCTGTGATGTAATGGCCGCCGCGATCACCGTGGGGCTGTGGCGGTTGCCCACGTTGTTTTGAACGATGAGCACGGGGCGCATACCGCCCTGTTCGCTGCCCACCACCGGGCTGAGATCGGCGTAATAGATGTCCCCGCGCCGAACACATTGGGAAATGCCGATCTCCACAGGCGCCGCCGCGCCGCGCTGCAATGTGATGTCCACACATTTCACCTCGCAGAAAAATTTGTGACATCACTATTTTTCCCACGAGGCCGCGTAAATTATACAGGACAAACAGGGGGTCGGGCGCCCGGATGGGGACGGGCGGGCGGCAGGCGATCTATTCTTCGCCGCCCAACAGATAGTTGACGCGGTCAACCTCCGCACCCGCGCGCAGATACACGCGCGGCACACGCCTGCCCACCGAGCAGATGAGTTCGTAGGAGATGGTGCCGGACAGCGCCGCGAGCTCGTCCACCGACAACTCCGGCCCAAACAGGACGACGGGGTCCCCCGTGCGCACACCCGGAACGTCGGAGAC
This sequence comes from Oscillospiraceae bacterium, assembly GCA_031255175.1. GTDB lineage: Bacteria > Bacillota > Clostridia > Oscillospirales > UBA929 > JAIRTA01. The sequence continues at coordinate 3,527 of JAIRTA010000159.1, forward strand.
GTCGACGATCATCATGTCCATGCAAACGTGCCCCAAAACCGGAGCGCGCCGCCCGGCGATCCACACATGGGCTCGTCCCGACAACGCGCGCGGGTACCCGTCGGCGTACCCGGCGGCCACAACGGCCACCCGCATGGCCGCCGGCGCGCGGAAGGTGCGCCCATAGCTCACCGCGGCTCCCCTGTCGATGGTCTTGACCTGGGAAACGACCGAGCACAACCGCATCGCGGGCGTGAGATCCATCCGCCCCGCCAAGCCGGCTTCCGGCGTGAGGCCGTACAGAAGGAGCCCGGCGCGCACCATGTCGAAACGCGCTTTGGGATATTGTATCACAGCGCCGGAATTTGCGCAATGGCAAATCGGAATCCGCACGCCCTCCGCCGCCAGCGCGTCGCGTATGAGGGAGAGCGCCGCGATCTGCGCCCCGGTCTCCGGGTCGTTTGCCGCCTCGGACACCGGCAAGTGGGTAAACAGCCCCTCAAACCGCAGGTGGGGCAAACGGCACAGCGCGGTCAGCGCCGGCAGCGTCTCCGGGCCCCGCCACACAAGGCCCAGCCGGGACATCCCGGTGTCCACCTTGAGATGGACGGACAGCGGGCGCGCGCATCCGGCGCTCGCCCGCGCCAGCGCGCGCGCCGTCTCCCCATCGAAGACCGTCTGCGCCAGGTCGTGCTCAATCAGCACGGGCGCCAGGTCGGCCGGCGTGAAGCCGAGGATCAAGATCGGCGTTTCGATGCCGGCGCGGCGCAGCTCCAGCGCCTCGTCCAGGCTGGCCACGCCGAAGAAATCCGCCCCCAGCTCCCGCAGCAGCCGCGCGAGCGCCACCGCGCCGTGCCCGTAGGCGTCGGCCTTCACCGTGGCCAGCAACCGGCAGCCGTCGCCGATCCGCGCGCGAACGGCCCCGTAGTTGCGCGCCACGGCGTCCAGAGAGATCTCCGCCCAGGTGCGCCGCAAAACGGATACTGCATTTCCCATCACAATGTCCGCGCCTTTCCAACGTGGCTTTGCCCACAAACGAGATTTTTGTTTTTTATGGCCGCCGCGCGGCGATAACGGGCTACGCGCTCTCAAAAGAGAATTTTTCAAACACACAGTCGATGACCCGCGTGCCCGCCGCGTAAGTCTCCGCCCGCACGGGCTTGTATGTCTCCGTCTCAAACCAGACGCGCTGTTCGACCTCGACGCCCGCCGCCGTGGATTTGTAGACCACGAGCAGACACGCGACGTCGTCCAGTTTCTCACGCCCGGTGGAGGCGACGTAGCCCTCGCCCCAGGTCTTCAACATGACGGGCAGCGCGTCCATCGGCGTGAGGCCCGTTCCCGGCAGGGGGCCCGTCTCTAAAATCAAGCCGTCGTAAGACAGCGTCGTCTCTCCCTCCGCGATCGTGGCGCGGACGCCGCGCACCTCTTCGGGCGCCAAAATCTCCACCGCGCTCTCCCCGTCGCGGTCGTAGTCAAATTGCAGCGTAAACTCGTTCACCGCATCGCCGAAATCCGCCGTCAGGACCGCCTGCAGAGAGCAGTGCCGGAGACCGGCGTACAGCGTCCGGGCCGCCTCGGCGTCGTCGATGGCGCCCGAGCGCCCGCAGGCGGCGGTGAGCGCGAGGATCATCGCGAGCGCGCACAACCGCGCGCAGACATGCCTCATCATCAAACCTCCCGTTTGACGCGCAGCACCTCGGCAATCGCCTCCGGCACGCGCGCGACCATATCGGACGGCGTCATGCCGTAGACGCCGCGCGCCGCGGCGGCCAGATCCCCCGCGCGGCCATGCAGGTACACGGCGGCGGCGGCCACCTCGGCCTCGTCCGCGCGCCAGAGATCGGGCCTGGCCGCGCGCTGCGCCAACAGCCCGGTGAGCAGTCCCGCCAGGGCGTCGCCGCTGCCCCCCTTGGCCATGCCCGGGCCGCCCGTCCCGTTGCCGTAAAGCCGGCCGTCCGGCGATGCCGTCACCGTGCGATGCCCCTTGAGCACAACGACGGCGCGCCGCCGCTCGGCCATTCGCCGGGCGGCCGCGGCCCGCCCTTCGGCCAAATCGCCGCCCAGACGACGGAATTCTCCCTCGTGCGGGGTGAGCACCAGGGGCGCCGTTCGCTCCAATATATGTCCGGCCAGCGCATTTAGACCGTCCGCGTCCGCCACGAGCGGCGCCGGGCACTCGGCGACGAGCGCCGCGACCAGCGCGTCCAGCGCGTCGGACCGCCCGAGCCCGGGCCCCACCAGCAGGGCGTGTGCGCCCCGCATCCGCGCGCGGATCTCCGGCAGCGCCTGCGCGGACAGCCGGCCCTCCGCGTCCTCCGGCAGCGGCCGGCACATCACCTCGGGGCAGCAGGAGGCCGCCGCGATCGGGTAGACGCTGCGCGGCACGAGCAGGCCGACAAGCCCGGCGCCGGCGCGCACGCAACTCTCCGCCGCCAGCCTGGCCGCGCCGGTGTAGCCCACACTGCCGCAAATGAGCAGGGCCCGGCCGTAATCCCCCTTGTGTGTCTCCGCCGGCCTGTGCGGCAGCACCGCCGCCGCAAACGCCTCATCGACTCTTTGCACGTTCATAGCGTATGCTCCAATACAATCCGGACGCCGAGAAGGATGAGGACGATGCCGCCGAGCATCTCGGCGCGGCGGCGAAAGAGCGCGCCCAGACGGCGGCCCAACAGGCCGCCCAACAGCGAAAATCCAAACGCCACACACCCGATGATGGCGGCCGAGACGAGGATCGGCGTCTTCAACAACGGCAGCGTCACGCCCACGGCCAACGCGTCCACACTGGTGGCCAGCGCCTGCAAAAGGAACTGCGGATGGGTCGGCGCCTTCGACGGATTTTCCTCTTCTTCCCGCCGGCGCAGCGCGTTGTACACCATGCGCCCGCCGATAAAGCCGAGCAGCAGCATCGCCACCCAGTGGTCAACGCTCTCTATGTACCGAAGCAATTGGCTGCCCAGCAGATACCCGATGAGCGGCATGAAAAACTGAAACGATCCAAAATAGACGCCCATCCACATCGCGTGCTTGGGTCGAAACCCCGTAGAGGCCATCCCGTTCGTGACCGCGACGGCCAGGGCATCCAACGCCAGCGTGACGGCTATGATACACACCGTGATCAGTTCCATCGGCTCCCCCTCGGGCCGGACCGGTCTGTATGCCGGTCGGGCCGTTATAAGAGTTTATTATATCAGACGCCGGCCCGTCTGCCAAGAGCCCGCCCGGGCGTTTTTCCCAACAGATGTGCAAAGCGGGGCGCTGGATTTTCTATATTTTGGAAAATCCAGCGCCCCGCCCTATGAAAAGAAGAGAAGGAGGAAATTATTGGTATAATTCGGAATTCTTCTTAGGCGACGGACACCGTCACCAGGTGGGTAGCGCCGCCGAAGGCCTCGGCCACACGCACCACGACGAGCGCCGTGCCCGCTTTTTTGCCGGTGACCACCCAACCGCCGCTTGTCTGGTCCACCGACGCAATGGCAGGATTGCTGGACGCCACGGTATACACCTCCGGAATGGCGTCCACGCGCAGATTCAGCGGCGCTTTGCCCTTGATACGCAACGAGATACGTGCCGACGAGTGGGCCCGCACATCAAGCGCCGGGATTGGCGCGGACGCCGTGATGCCGTCCAGTTCGATGTGATAGCTGTGCCCGCCCAGCCAGGGCAGTGACTCTGTCACCTCCGCCGGCAGTGTGAAGGATACGTTTCCGGCCGCGTCCGCGACGACCTCTGCGGCACAGTCGTTTGCTTCCGCCGTGGGCGCGGCGTTGTAACCGGCGAGCAGCGGAACCGCCCGCCCGGGCCTGAAGCCCGTACCGGTCACGGTGACTGTCCTGTTCTTTTTGTCGAGTACAACCTGCGCGGCGGGTTCACGGGTGGTCAGGACGCCGTCTATCAGATCCAGCGCGTAATGACCGGAGAGCAGGGAGAATTTGGCGCTGTCCGCGCCGTTGTGCGTCTCCTGACCCAAGTAGGTAAGGCCCGGCACGCCAGTGAGACCGGCCGCGGCGGACGCCGGCACCGGCAGATACAGCGTGGCCGCCGTGTTGGCCGGCACAGCGCAGACGTATGAGGTCATGCGTCCCGCGTCGTCCGCCGTCCAGGCGCTGTAGATCGCGCCGTAGACCGAATCGTAAGACCCTTTCGCCCATGTCACCCGGCCGCCGGCGTCAACGGTGGGCTGGAGGACAAAATGCTTGAATCCGGGGTTCTCTTCATCTTTTTGTATCCCCAGCAGATATTCATAGATCCACTCGGACGCCGCGCCGTAGGAATAGTGGTTGTAAGACGTGTTGTCAATGAGATACCCGCGCTCCGGCGTCCACATATCCCAGCGCTCCCACATGGTATTGGCGCCGCGCGAGACAGAGTATGCCGGGGAATACATGTTGCTGCTCAACATGAGGTCGTAGGCCGCCGCGCCGTAGCCGCTGTCGCTCAACGCGGGCATCACGACATTGACACCCAGGAAGCCGACGCCCACGGTGTTTTCGCCGCGCTTTTCGCTGACGGATTGGTTCCTGTTCCAGACACTGTCGGCAAGGGCTGCGGCGATGGCCTGCCGCTGCGCTTCAGAGTCATAAATTCCCAGTTTGAGTGCCCACGCATAAGCCGTCTGCGCGGTACCCATACCATTGCTGCCGGTCTGTGCCGCGGCCAGAGGAATTTTTCTTGCCAGATTTGCCTCGTACCGGGCCGTGTCCTCCTCTTTCCCGAGGTATCGCGCCATTTTGGCCATCAGGTAGTTGTCATAGATGTTGAAAATACGCCTCACAAACGCGCCGTTGGCACCCTCGCCCGACACACCGTTCCAGTCGCCCAGGGTCATCATGACACCGGTATCGCCCTGCTTGTCGACGTATTTGCACATCGTGTCCCAGTATCTTTCAATCAGCGAACTGTCCCCGGTATATTGCCAGTACCAGTAGGGGACAATGATACCCGCGTCGCACCAGCCGGCGTTCTCCATTCTGGAGAAGAAACTGGCAGTGTGCATGGGCATGATGTTCCCATAACTATTGTATGTCTGATAGTAATCGTCCATGATGCTGATGTAATTGCCGATGAGCAGAGCCGAGTCAAAATGATACATGCCCGATTCCACGAAGATCTGCGCGTCTCCGGACCAGCCTTGGTATTCCCGGGTGGGGCAGTCGGTGGGAACCGACGCGTAGTTGCTGGCCTGGCTCCACTTGGAATTTTTGATAAACTGATTGAGGTAATCGCTCGACGTCTCCACAAACCCGATCTCTTCTCCAACAGACGAGATCGCGATCGACGAAAGGCTGTGGAACGTGACGTCCCGATCCGCCTGGATTGAAAGATACTGATAGCCGACGAAATGGAAGCGCGCCTCATACGACTCGACGCCGTCACCAGCGGCGGTGTAACGGAAACGAATGCCGTCGGGAGAGCCGCTGTTTTGGGCCGCTCCGGGTATCACCGGCGCCCCCTTGGCAAAGCCGGCGTCTAAACCGTCACTCAAGATCTCGGCCGGATTCATCAGAATTGTCGTCCCGGCCGGGGCCTCGACTTCGAAAGCGACCCTTGCGGCGGCGTTTTGCCCGAAGTCCGCCACCAGCGTATCGCCGGCTTTCAAGCGGATCGCTTCGCCCACTCCGTAAGAAATCGCCTTGGTAGCATCGATCTCGCCCTCCGGGTACGGGTTGCCCTCATTGATGATGTCGGTACTTGGATTATATGTGTAAGCGGATTTCAGCGGCAACTCCCGGTAATCGTAAATCAGGCTGTCGCTGCCGGCGTAGATGTTGCCCTTGTAGGTGAGCGCCTCCGGCGCCGACCAACCGGAAATGTCGTAACCGGCCTCGTTCCAGGGTCCCAGCGCCTTGGCTGTCCCGGCGTTGTAGACCTCCCCTTCCCAAAGTCCGTTTTGTTCGTAAGGGCTCTGGGCGCTGACCCGCCAATTGTCGGTGTCGGTGACGATTGTCTGCGTCTCGCCGTCGGCATAGACAATTGTCATCTTGGCATACAGACAGCGCTCCAGCGGCGCGTCGGCCCCCGTTTTGCCTATCACGTCCCTGTACCCGTTGGCGGCCGGGTCAACAATCGCAGAGTCATACCATCCGCTTCCCACAACGGCGCTCAGCGTGACCGCCCGATCATCTTCCGACAGATAATCCGTGACGTCGTAGGTCTGGTAATGAATATAGCTGCTGTAATCCGTCCAACCGGGGGCCATAATAGAGCCGACTTCCCCCTGCACCAACCGCCCGTTGATATAGGCGTCATAGACCCCAAGCGCGGTAACATACAGGCGCGCCGATACGATCTCACGATCGGCCAGCGGCTGCTCGGACCGGAACAGTAAAGACTTCGTTCCGGCCGCGAAATCTTCTATAGTAATCCACTTGGCGGCTCCCCAGTCGGCTCCGGTCTCAAACCAGTCGGTCGCCGCATGAACGGTGTCGAACACATCGGTCACAGTCACTGTCCAGTAATATCGTGTTTCGGGCAAGAAGTCGGACGGTTCTCCCCCATAGGGGACGGCAACCGAAATACCGCTGGACACCACTTTGCTGTCCCAAACGATTCTGCCGCCCGGCGTACCCTCGGTCACCACAATCTGATATGTCTTTTGCCCCATACCAACGACGTCGGATTCCATCTTCCAGCCGAAACGGAGATTGTCCGTTTCGATGCCCATGGGCTGTGTTTTGAAGTTGACCGTGGGGTTCACGATCTCCGTCCCCTGTACGGCCCCGGCGTGATCGTCGCCCATCGTTGCAAACGACGACACCGTAAAGCTGCCTGTAGTTGTGAACGGCGTGCCGTTTATCAACCCGACGCGGATTTTTGACGACACAACCGGATCGAACGTAATAGACATCACGTTGTCCGTCCCGTCGACAAGGGCGGACGCCGGATTGGTTACAGACTGATATTCACGGCCGTCCCAATACCAGGCGAGGACGCGGCTCGGCAGGCTGTTGTTCGCGTTCAATACAAAGTCCAACCGCACCTCATCAAACGTCTGCGCCGACGGCCAGCGCGTTTCTATCCATTCATACGGCCGGGATATGTCCGTCAGCGTGTCGACAAGAGATGTGGCCGCGATCGAGGCGTTGTAGTTGGTCCAGCTGTTGGCAGGATTCCCGTTTAACATATTGTTTGGATAACGGCCCGACGACGTAAAACTGGCCGTCGCCACAGGCCCCGTGTCGGACGCGACCGCCTGGCTGTTATTGCCGAGGGCCATGTGCAAACCAAGGTTTACGCGGTCGGACGCGGCGGCGACAGCGACAAAGATCGTCGGCGTGACGCCGGAAAGCGCGGGGTTGTCAAACCGGCCCGACACCACCTTGCCGCCCGCCGTCGCGAATGTGGACGCGTCCGCCTGCCAGGTCACCGGCTCATCGACCGCGGTGCCGCTCGCGTATGTGACGGAAACGTATCTCGGCAGCGTCACCGGTCTGTTCAGCGACGCGCGGACGGTTTGGGCCGAGACGGCCTTGACGGGGCCGAGCGCCGGGTGCGCCGACGAGGCCGCGCCACCGTCTGTCGGGATGGTGAGCACCGTGGGCAACAACCCTTCCGAAGAGACCGTGAGCACAATGTCGCCGGTTTCGAGGCCGGTTTCGACAATGACCAGCGCTTTGCCCTGCCAGGCCGTCCGTTCGGCATGTGTGTTGCGGTCAACGCCGCCCCATTTATAGAGCTCCGCGCTGTCCTGTTTGCCGTTGTCAACGCCAACGATCGTTCCGTTGCCCTCCACATCAAACCGAATCCGGTTGTCGGCGGACGGCAGTGTGACCCCATTTTTGTCCACTATGTCGCATGCGACATAGACCAGACGTCTGCCGGGCTCCGCCACAGAGACATGCGGCGTGAGCGCGATCGTATGGGCCGCCCCCGCGGTGGTCACGGAATCGGTCGCGACCACACGGTTGTCGCCGTCCATCGCTCTGACTTCCAGTGTGCCCGGGCAAAACGGCACATACCATGTCAAATGCAGTTTGCCGTATGAGCCGTTCGGGCTGACGTATCCGCCGGGGTTGCCCTCGTTGACGTCCGCTCCCACTTTGTATCCTGTCCCTCCGCCATCGCGGGTTGGTTCGGTGGTTTCGTAGTACGGCCTGCCGTCCGCGGTGTACTTCAGGTCGAATTCTTTGACGCCCAGCGAGGTTCCGTTGAGGAACAATTCCGCCTTGGGCGCGTTCGTATTGACCCATACCTCCACCACTTCGTCGGGATAGTAGTCGTTCCAATTCATCGGCACAATATGCGCCATGGGCTCGGAACTCCAGCGGCTCTGGAACAGGTAGTACGGATCCTTCGGGAATCCCGCCAGATCCACCGCGCCAAAGAACGAGGTGCCGACCGGGAATGTGCTTGTGTAGGGCGTCGGTTCGCCAAGATAATCGTGCCCTGTCCAGATAAACTGCCCGAGGAAGTTGGCGCGGTCGCGGTCCTTTTTCAAACAGTACTCGTTGGACTGCGTCGCACTGGAAAATTTGTTGTCGTAGCTCGAAACGCCGCGGTGGCCGGGCGTGTCGTCCACCGGCGTATTCGGCAAGCTCGGGGTCATGTATACCCCACGCGAGCTCACATAGGACGACGATTCCGAATCGAAGAAAAATTTGTCGGGGAATCTCGCCATATGCGCGTCGACGCTCGCGGCGGTGTAGTAGTTGAAGCCCACGCCGTCGAGGGCCCGCGTGATCGGTATCCAAACTTTATTGCCTTCGTTATCAATGTCGCGCGCCTTGTCTGTGGCGGCGACAACATACCGTGTGCTATCAGCGGCCAGCACGTCGTTGCGCAGGCGCAGTGTCTCGGTGAACAGATCAAACGAAGTTTCTGTGTACCCCGAGATCTCGTAGTCGTCGCGTTCCTGAAGATACCGGCGGTAATCGTACCACTCGGGCCTGGCGCCCGCGCCGTTCAGTGCCACCTCGTTGCCGATCGACCACATAATCACGGACGCCTCATTTATGTCGCGGTAGACCATCTGTTGCAGCACCCAGTCCGACCACGTCGGGTGCGCCTCGGGCAATGTGTGGCGAAGCGCCGAGAGCCCCGTGAAATCCGCCGGAACCTCTCTTAAGAAAAAAACGGAAAAATCATACTGGACATATTTGGCCGCGCCCCAACCGTCGAACGCCTCTTCGCACACCAAAATTCCCATCTCGGAACAGAGGTCGATGATGGCCTTTGAGGGCGGATTGTGCGCGGTGCGAAACGCGTTGACACCCATCGATTTCATGATGGCCAGTTCGCGCTCGAACGCATCGTAAGTGCCGGCAATACCAAGCGCCCCGTTGTCGGAATGGAGATTGACCCCCCGCAGCTTGGTGTATTCACCGTTGACGAACAGGCCCGCGCTCGGGTCGACTTCTACGTACCTGAATCCATATTTCTCGGTGCACTCGTCCACCGCCACCGCTTTCTCGCCTTCGGACGCCTTGTACAGCAGCTGGTTTGTGACATGGTAACGGTACGGATCGTCTGTTGACCAGAGCCGCACATCCGGTACGGAAACCGTGCCGGACAGAACCACCTCGGCACCCTGCGCCGCCGGGGTGTACTCCGACGTGCTCTCGGCCACTTTTACGCCCACGGCGTCAAACACCTGTGTTCTCACGGCTACAAGGCCCGCCGCGTTGTCGTGGCACGCGACCGCTCTCACAGCCAAATCGGCCGTGCCGCCGTCTTCGTACTTCTCTTTTAGGCCGGGTGCCGTCAAAACAATCCCGTCGCGCAAAAACCTTGTCCTCCCCGTCACCACAAGGCGCACCGGGCGGTTGATGCCCGCGCCGGTGTACCAGCGCCCGGATGGCCCCATAGCCTGAACCTTGACCACAATGACATTGGGTTCGCCGCCGTAGCGCAAAAATTCGGTGATGTCGTAGGCAAAGCCGGTATAGCCGTTTGGATAGTTGCCGACCAACTGCCCGTTGACGTATACGACGGAGTGGTGATATACCCCTTCGAAATCGATGGATATCTTTGTTTCCCCTTCCCAACCGGCCGGCACGGAAAACGTCTTGCGGTACCAGCCCAAGCCGCCCTGATAAAACCCCGTGAAAATCCCCATCCCCGCCGCTGTGGTCCGCTCGCCCTCTATGGAGAAGTCATGCGGCACACAAAGCGAGCGCCACTGCGCGTCGTCAAAGGAGGGGTCGACGATCTGTTCCGTCGTATAATCCCCGGCGTCTCTCACCCCGCCCGTCGCAAACGTTCCGTTCACCTGCGGGCTGCGGGTAGCCAGATAGAACTTCCAGCCCTCGTTGAAATCTATGCTGCGCATTTTTTCATCCAATATATGGATTTTCCTTGAGGCCGCCACGAAATCTTCTCCCTCCGCCGCGCGGGTCACCGGGCACACAGCCAGTACGAGGCTGAAAACCAGTAGGACTGCCATGACTTTCTTTCCCATCAAAATCTGCTCCTTTCCACATATCCGATTCTTCTGCGGTTTTTCCACGGATTCTTCGGTTCCGTGCCGCGCCGTTGCATCATACTCTGTAGACAACAAACGGCATCGGGATCATATTAACTGAAAATCGACATTTTTACTATCGCTATTCTGTTCGAAATTGTCACATTTCTGATATAAAAGGGCAGCCGCCCCGAAGTGGGGGCGGCTGCCCGAGATAATGTTTTCCTTGAGACGCGTAAAAAAGGCGGCTATGGCCGCCGAAAACCCGACCGATATTGCTGCGGGCTCAACCCCGTCTTCATTTTGAACATTTTAGAGAAATGTGAATTGTAAGAGTAGCCCACCATCTCACAAATCATACCAATCGGCCTGTCGGTTTCGCGCAAAAGCTTCATGGCAAACGACATTCGTTTTTCGAAGATATATTCCGAGATCGTCTGGCCGGTCTCTTTGCGGAAAATCGCGGACAAATAGTCCTGGTGCACATACGCGACGCCGCACAGCTCTCTTCTGGTCAGCGCGTTTCTGAGATTTTCGTCAATATACTCGATAACTTTGCCGACAATCGACTTGCCGGCGGCGTCAGCAGCCGACGGCAAGTCAATTCTTTCGCGCCTGAGAATGCGAATGTCATCGACGCGTTTGGAACAGTGTGACAGCGTGGTGCTCAGATCTGCCTCATCGACCGGTTTTAAGAGGTAATCGAACGCCCCCAGATTGAATGCGGTCTTCGCGTAGTCAAACCGCGCGTAGAAAGTCAAAAAAACCGTCACAATGTCCGGCACATTGTCGTGAATCCACGAGAGCAGATCCAGCCCCGTGCCGTTTGGCATTTGAATGTCGCACACCAATATGTCAATATTTGTATCTTGAATGGCGCTGATCGCCTGCTTCATGCTTGTCGCCAAAATCGGCTGCGCAAAATGGCGGCCCGTCCAGTCGAACATGGCCGCGAGTCCATGGAGCGCGTGGATCTCGTCGTCTACCAGCAACACGTCATACACTTGCATCTGTCGCCTCCGTCAGCATGGGGATCCAGATTCGCACAACGGCCCCGCCTTCCGTCGCGTTGAAGAACCGGATCGCTGTTCTTTTGCCATAGATCAAGCGCAATCGATTGATCACATTTTTTATTCCGATCTCATCCCGCTGATCGAACGTCTCTTCCTCGCAAGCGTTGAACTGTCGCAGCTGCTCTATAGAAAAACCCTTGCCGTTGTCCCGGATGCATATCTCTATCCCCTGTACGCCGGCCGTTTCTCGCTGTGTGACCGTCAAGGCGATATGATTGTCTTTGTCAAGATCGATGGCGTGCTCCACGGCGTTCTCGACAAATGTGTGCAGCATGAGCGGAGGGATCTCCACACGCAAAAGCTCCGGCGGCACATCTGCACTGTATGTGAGACGGTTGGGGAACCGGATCTCCTGCACATGCATGTAATTTTGCAAATGTTCCAATTCCTCGCCGAGTACATTGAGTTTTGAAAAGTCATTGGCCATATATCTGAAGTATGCGCCCAGACTGCGCGTCAGATCTTGGATCAACGAAAAGTTTTTGACCTGGGCCAGCGCATGGATGATATTGAGACAGTTTAGATAGAAATGTGATTTCAACTGGATCTGTAAAAATCGCTGTTTAATCCGCTGTCGCTCCAGACGCTGTTCATACGCGTCTATCTTCAGTGCTTTGATTTCTTCCAGCATGTATTCAAATGTTTGGTTGACCTGCTGGAATTCCAACAGCTGAGAAGTTTCGATGGCGGGCGACATATCCCCCTTTCTTACTTTGTTCATGGTTTCATGAAGTGTGAGAAGCGGCCTGTAAATCAGTCGCCGCAGAACAGCCACACTGACAAAAAAGAGTATAATCGCCGCTACCGCAACCAAGGGAATCAAAAATATATCGGCGTCAATTCGGCTGAACAGCGCGAGGTCTTCTCGCACAATATAACTCACAAAATAATCACCGGCCTGCGCCTTCACGCTCACCGCAATATGCCGTGCGCCGTCAAGATCTTTTTCCACGGCAAACTGTTCGTCATCCGGCACAAACCGAAGAAAGCTTCTCTCTCCGCTGAACACGTCGCTTTTGGTCGCTTTGAATACCAAAATGGCATGTCCGTATGGGCGGAGAGTCCGCACCAATGTATCGACGTGAATCCAAGCGCCGCAGTATGTCCCGTTGATTTCGATCAGACGTGTCAAATAGAACGCGTCGTTCGTCTTTTCAAGGCGCCATTTGCTGCTTTCCATGGGCATTCCCGCGCGATGCGCCAAAACGCGCGGCATCAACGCAGCGATGATGGCGTCACTCTCATCTATACTAAAAACGCCGGCGGTCGAAACAACAAATTCATCGTTGCCTGGCAAATATATCCACACTCCATTCACGAGCGGGTATATTGACGCGATATTGCGCAAATATGTCGATGCGTAGAGTTTTGTTTCGGCGAGACCTTGCGAGGGCGAAAAAATCTCGTAAGGGAGTGAAAAAAATTGATCATCCACCCCACTTAATGTCTTGTCAATCTCATTGTTGATGACAGTGAGTGCAGCTCTGTTCGCTATGGCAATGTGTTCGCGCATCTTCCTGTTACCCGCCGTCACAATATATATGATTGTTAACACGACCGTCATCAACACAAAAATCGAAAAAACTCTCAGTATAGACCGGATTGAATATGTTCGTTTGCCCACGATCATCCGTCCTCAATTCATTTGATTGTCTCTGCATTTTACATCGCATCCAGCCATTCATTGAGCTGTCGTTCCTTTTCCGCAATGATGCGGTCGATCCCCGCCGCTTTCATCTCCTCACGAAGCTTCGGCAAATAGACGTCCGGGTCAAGCACCCCGGCATTCAATCCATCGTTGTATCTCAGCCACACCCGCGCACAGTTGGCGTATTCGTTGCTCACCGGGGACGGGTCGAAGACAAATCCCAGTGCTTTCGACTTGAGGGAGGTTTTATTGTAATCTCTAATTTCACCCCACACACTGGGCCTGTTGCCCGCCCACACATACGTAATAAACATATTGCCGTATTTCCAGCCGCTGTGCTGAAAATACCCGCTCGTGGTGCTGTCTAATCCCGGCGGAAAGTCTATCAATGCTTGCTCTTTATCCGCAAATACATAGTGTGCACCTTCTACGCCATTCAATAGAAGATTTGCTACAGCAGGGTCGGAGTACATAAGATTCAAAAACTCCATCGCCTTGTCGGGATTGGCGCAGGACGACGTGATTGACCACATCGCGTACGTCATATCGATCGTACATGTGAACACCGGCGACAGAGCAACATATCCAATCGGTTTTCCCACAACGCGGCTCTCGCGTTCGATCATCTCTGGGCTGTCGGTGTCCAAACGGCAGAAGGCGTTGTCGGAACGAAAATAATAGTGGCGGTCAGAAGAATAGTTCAGCGTGGTATCCAGCACATATCCAGCCCGGTTCCATTCATATATAAGCCTGACATAGTCTTCGTACGTCTGTGTTTCATATAAATTCACTACATCCAAATTCTGGCCACAGTCCATCAAAACACCAAAATCAAGATAGTCCAAGCTGAGATGGTCCCAAGTCCTGGCATATCTTGAGGGAATGTATGGGCGCATATCTGGATTCGCATCTTTGAGTGTTTGAAATACCGATGTGAGATCCTCAAGTCGCTTAACAGCCGACATGTCGATGTCATATTTTTCGGCGATGTCTTTGCGATATTGAAAACCAAACACAAATCCTTTGTTGCGGTTTGTCGTCACCCCATACAGCCGACCGCCGACGCGTCCAACAACCAGCTCATCGGGCACGATCTGTTCTGTGATTCCGTTCCCGTATTGATTGATAAGCGCGTCCAGCGGTATCACTTTCCCTTCGTCCACCAGCGACACCAACGACCCGAACGCGACTGAAAACACTATATCCACCTGCTCTTCGGCGGCAAGCATTGCTTGCAGTGTTTTTCCATAAGTCGATGTCCCGGCAAACAAAATATCAATTTCAACCCCGATGATCGGCTTTATATACTCGTTAAGCTTTTCAATCACCAACTCCGAATCCGAGAGATTTTCCGTGGATTTTTCCATGAGCAGCACGATTTTAGGAACCCTTTTTAGATTGTTGTCTACGCCGGAATCAGACACACAGCCGGTCAGCAACAGCAACGCCAATATAAAAGATGCCGCCCCGGCCCCGAAGAATCTGCGCATCCCTATATCCTCCATCTGGTCCAATTCCGGAGCGATTCCAGCGGCTCCTCTCCGGGCCGGACCGGTCTGTATGCCGGTCGGGCCGTTATAAGAGTTTATTATATCAGACGCCGGCCCGTCTGCCAAGAGCCCGCCCGGGCGTTTTCGGGTGTTGCGATTTGGGTTTGGGGCGGCATTTTCGTCTTAATCTCCAATTATTACCATTTTATCGGTCTGGAAGAAATACAGCAGCCTCTGTGTCACTGGGCGGCCGGTGATGGCGGCGAGGGCGCGGGCGTAGGCCTCCACCTGGGGGCGGTAGAGGGCCGCGCGCGCCGGTTCTTCCCCCGGCGCGACGGCGTCGGTTTTGAAGTCGATCACCGTGAGCCCGTCCGCCTCCTCAAAGTAGCAGTCCACCACGCCTTGGAGCAAAATTTCCTCCCCTTCGCCCGTGCCGAGAAGCGACGCGGCCGGCACAAGCAGAGAAAATTTGAACTCCCGCACCACACGCGGCGACGCCAACAGCCGCAGCCCCAGCGGATGACGGAAGAACGCGGCGACGCGCTCCGGGGAGACGGCGCCGGCCTGCTGCTCGGTCAGCAGACCCGCTTTTCGCAGACGCGCCGCCTCGGCGCGCGCGCCCTCCGCCGTGCGGCAGGCGGTAAAATCGGCAAACTGCATAAACAGATGCAGCGCCGTCCCCCGCTCCGCCGCCGTCGGCCCGGTCCGTTCGCAGACGAACCGCGGCCTGTCGAACGCCGCGCGCGGGGCGCCGCCGCCCGGGCCCCGCTCCGCCTCCTCGGCCGCCTCCTGGTCGAGGAAGCGCCCTTTGAGCGCCGTGGCCGTGAGTTTGGAGGGCAGCGCCGCCGCGTCCGCGTGCGGGTACGCATAGGCGAGCCGCCGGGCCACATCCGCCGCCAGCGCCTCACCCGCCGCGCCCGCGCCGGGCACGGCATCCTCCTCTGCCGGCGGCGCTGACGGCACGGAACTGAACGGCGCGGGGGTGAACGGCGCGGGTTCGGCGACGGACAGCGCCATATGCGGCGCGCCGGTGCAGGCCAGGTACAACAGCAGCCAATCGGCATAAGAGCGCCCCTCGAGGACAAGCTGCGGGGGCAGCGGCACGGCCCGCGCGGACGCGGCGGCCGTCTCCCATTTTTGGCGCGCGTCGGCCACCGACGGGAACGCCGCGCTGAGAATCAACTTCTCCTTGGCGCGCGTCATCGCCACATACAACACGCGCATCTCCTCGGCCAACATCTCGGCCGTCAGCTTTTCGGCCACGGCGCGGTGCGCCAGCGTCGGGTATTCGATCCGGCGGGCGCTGTCCCGCCGTTTGGGTCCCACGCCGAGCACCGGGTGGAACAACAGCGCGGCGCGGGTGTCGGCCTCGTTGAAGCGCTTGGCGCAGTCGGCCACCGCCACGACGGGAAACTCCAACCCCTTGGCGCGGTGGATGCTCATGATCCGCACGGCGTCCCCGGTCTCCGGCGCCGCCGACGCGGGCGGCGGGCCCTGCCGTCCCAGGGCCTCGACCCAGCGCAAAAAGGCAAACAGCCCCCGGGCGCCGCCCGCCTCAAACCGCGCGGCCAGCTCGGAGAGCGCCCGGAGGCCCGCCTGCCTGCCGGCGCCGTCCGTCTGCGCGCCGTACAGCGCGGGCAGGCCCGTCTGCTCGTAGATCAGATCCAGCAGCGCGCGCGCGGAGAGGTCGGGCGCCAGCAGCCGCCAGCCGTTCAGGTCGGCGCACAGCCGCGCAGCCCCTTCGTCGTCCCCCGCCGCGCCGCGCAGGCAGGTGTAGAGGTCCGCTCCCCTGTCCGGGCACCCGGCCCGCAGCGCGGCCAGGCGGTCGGCGTCAAACCCGTACACCGGGCTGCGCATCACGGCGAGCAGCGGTATGTCCTGGCGCGGGTTGTCGACCACCGCGAGGAATGCCAGCGCCGTCTGCACCTCCGGCGCGGACAGAACGTCGCCGCCGTCCGCGCGGCAGGGGATGCCCCGGGCGGCCAGCGCCTCCCGATAGACGTCGGCGCGCAGCGCGGGCGCGCGCAGCAAGATCACCATATCCCCCGGCGTCACGGGCCGCGCGCGGCCCTCCTCGTCGGTGACGGGAAAGCGCGCATCCAGCAGCGCGCGCAGCCGCGCCGCCAACACGGACGCCTCGGCCCGCGCGCCGGTGAACTCCTCCTCCGGCGCGTCCGGGGCGGTGCCGGACCACGTGCCCGGCCCGTCGTCCGGGTCCGGTTCGTCCGGCCGCCACCGGGTCAGCAGGAGCTCCGCGCTGTAATCGGCCTCCGTCTCCGGGAACGTGCCCGAACTTTCCAAAAATTCCCTTTCTGTGTAGGCCATTTCGCCGCTCTCCTCAGACATGAGCGCCTGAAAGAGACAGTTGACCGCGTCCAACACGGGCGGGCGGGAGCGGAAGTTGCGGCTCAGCAGGACGCGGCGCGGCGTGTCCTCCCCCGCGGGGACGTCCGGAAACGTGCGGTACTTCTCCAAAAAGAGGCCCGGTTCCGCCAGCCGGAAGCGGTAGATCGACTGCCGCACGTCGCCCACAAAAAACAGGTTGCGCCCCGCCCGGGAGAGCGCCTGCACGATGCTCTCCTGCGTGAGGCTGATGTCCTGGTACTCATCCACCAAAATCTCGGCGTACCGCGCCGACACCCGCTCGGCCTCCGCCGACCGGCGCGGACCGTCCGGCCCCCGCTGTGTCAGCAGCGCCAGCGCGCCGTGCTCCAGGTCGAAGAAGTCGATGACGCCCAGCCGCCGCTTCTCCGCCGCCAGCGCCTCTTCAAACCGCCGCACGGTGTCAAACAGGCCCCGTATGACCGGCGCCACGGCCGCCAGGTCCTCCCGGTGCGCCGCGTCGGACCGGTCGAAGCGTTTGGCCAGCGCTTTGGCCCGCTGTTTCCAGGCCTCGCGCGCCGCACGGAAGGGGGCGCCGGCCTCCCGGTTTTCCTCGCCGCGCAGCGGGGAGAGCCGGGCAAACGCCAGCGCCGAGACCGCCGCCACGGTCTCGTCCCAGCCCTGTGCCAGCGCCGCGCGGACGGCCCGCGCGGCGTCGACATCCCTCTCAAAGGCCGGCCCGTAGGCGCTCTCGACCGCCGGATACGCCCGCATGGCCGCGCGCGCCCTCTCCAGCCCGGCACAGGCAAAATCCACTTGCCCGGCGGCGGTGTCCAGCAACAGGCGTCCCCACGGGGTCGTCTCCACCGGACGCGCGCCGGCCCCGGCAAACGCCGCCGTCTGGGCGTCCGCCCACGCCGCCGGGTCCGGGTGCGCCCGCGTCTTCTCGTAGGCCAGCGTCACCAATGTCCGGAGGAGTCCGTCGCCCCTTTCGCCGAGGGTCGCGTCCAACAGCGCGGCAAAGGGAGCCGTCTCCTCCTCATAACAGCGCGCCAGCACCTCCTCCAGCACGCGCGCGTGCAAGATCCCCCGCTCGGCCTCGTCCATCAGCCGCGCCGGCGCCGGCAGCAGTCCTACGGGCGCGCGTTCCTCCAAAAGCCGTTTGCAAAAGGCGTGTACCGTGGAGATGTGCGCCTGCGGCAGGCGTGTGAGCTGCCGCCGCAGATGCCGGTTTTCCGGTTCCTCCGACAGCCGGGCCGTCAGCGCGTCCAGAATCCGGCCGCGCAGTTCGGCGGCAGCGGCCTTCGTGTAGGTGATCACGAGGAAATCATCGATGTGTCTCGGCGCCGCCGGGTCGCAGATCCGGGCCATCAGGCGCTCGACAAGCACGCGCGTCTTGCCCGCGCCGGCGCCGGCCGATACCAGCAGTGCGCCGCCGCGCTCGCGCGCCGCCCGGGACTGTTCCGGGGTGAGTGTCGGGCCGCTCATGCGCTCTCCCCCCTCCGGAGTGAAGTGGGCTGCGCCCACAACCAAAATTCTTGTTTTTATTATTACCGCAATATATAGTATATATTTTATAAAACATACTATATATTGTATGAGATAGAAATTCCCAGATTTTTACATGTTCTCCCGCCGGGCCGTCTTGCCCGCGTCGATCCGCTGCCAGAACGCGGCGGGCGAGAGGGTCTCAAGGCGCCGCGGCCTGTCTCCCCCGGCCAGCGGGAACTGGCAGGCGGGGGCAAAGTCGCAGTGTTCGCAGGCGCTCTGCGCGCCGCGGCACACCGGGTTGGCCGACACATCCCCCTCCAGCAGCGCCCGTTCCATCTCCGCCAGCATGGCCTCCACATGGCGCCGCAGCCGCGTGAACCGGTCCGCAGCGGCCACCGAGGACAGCGCGGCGGGGCGTCCGTCGCCGCGGAACTTCACCGGGAGAAAAACACCCTCCCGCTCGATGCCGGGCTCCATCGCGGCCACCACCCGGGCGTCATCGAGCACCAACCCGCTGCGCGTGAGCGCGCGGGCCGCGGCGCGGGCCAGCTCGCCGTCGGAGAGAGGCCGGTCCGCCTGCAAAAAAGCCTCGTGGGCGGGGATGTAGAGCACGCCGGCCGGCTGCACGCGCGTGAGCGACGGCCAGCGCGCCCGGTAGCGCGCCGGCCCCTCCCGCTCCAGGGCAAACAGATAGAGCAGCATCTGGATGCCGAGCCCGTGCCAGACGTCCCCCAGCCGAAACCCGCGCGCGCCCGTCTTGTAATCGACAACGCGGAGATACAAGACGCCGGCGTCCATCCAGCCGTCCACCCGGTCGGCCACTCCGGTGACGCGCGCGCACCCCCCCGCCGGGACCGCCGGCAGCGCCCCCTCCGCGCCGTCGGCGAACCGCAGCTCCACGTCCAGCGGCGCGAACTCGGAGAGGCGCAGTTCTTCGGCCACGTTGGCGACCACGGCATCCAGCGCGTACATCAGCCGGGCAAAGAGCCGGACAAACCGGCGGTCCTCCCCGTGCCCGGCCAGCATCGACCGCGCCCAGCGCGCGGCGGCGTCCCGCGCGATGGCCGTCACCTCCGCGTCGGACAGCGCCGGGAATCCGCCCCGCGCCAACGCCGCGCGGGTGGTCTCCTCCAGCACGGCGTGAACAAAGATGCCCCGGTCCGGCGCGGCAAAGCCGTCCGTCCGGCGCTTTTTGAGCCGCAGACCGTATTGCAAAAAGTAGGCGAAACGGCAGGTCATAAAACGTTCCACCCGGGAGGCGGAGAGCGTCGGAGCCGCGCCGTACAGCGCGCGGACGCGCGGGCCCGTCAGACGTCCGCGTACAAACCCGGCCTTTGCGGGCAGCGCCTCCAGCCGCGTCCGCCAATCCGGATGCGCGCCGAGCGCCCGCGCCGCCGCGTCCGCCACCGCCCCCGCCGGACGGGTGGCCAGCCACAAAAAGCAGGGCGCCGGCGCGGCCGTGTGGTCCAGCGCGTCCGCGCCGGCCGTCTCCGGCGTTATCCCCAGCATCCGGCCAAAGTCGGCCGCAACAAAGGCGGGGCGACACGCCTCTCCCTCCGCGCCGACGCGGGGCCATGTGACCGCCAGCCGCTCGGAGGGCAGCGTCAGGATGCCGTACAGGGCGTCGAATTCCTGGTCCATCCGCTCCTCCGGCCCCGGCGCCAGCGTCAGGCCGGCCGACACCAGCGAGATCCGGTCGTCGTCGTGGATCAGGCCGGCGGCGGACGCCGCGGACGGGATGTCCCGGTCGGTGGCCCCCAGCAAGATCACACAGCGCAGCCCGCGCCGGCGGATGCGGTCCATGTCGCCGCACACCAGATGGTCGAGCGACACCGGGATCGCGCCCACACGGCTGCGGGAGAGGACAAGGCAGAAAAGCCCGGCAAAGTCGGCCAGGCCCATCGGTCCGTCGCCCAAAATCGCCACACACTGCGCCAGCGCGCCGGTGAGGATGTCCCACATCTGTTCGTATTCGGCGGCCGCCTTGGCCATCCCGGCCCCGCGCAGCGCCTCGCACCGCTCCCGCAGCCGCGCCGGCAGGCCAATATTATCCAAAAATTGGTAAACTGCCAGCGCCTGATTTTGGGCCGTACGGACGGCGTCCGCCTCCGCGCGCAACATCTCCAGCGGCCCGGTGACGCGCCGGCGCAGCGCGTTGATCCTTGCCAGCGCCTCGGCATCTTCTTCTGTGGGCGCGGCCCCGTAGCCGCCGCCGGGCGGAAACGTCCAGTCCGCGCGGCGCGTCCACGCGGTGCCCCGGATCCGGTGGGCCAGTACGTAATTTTCCAGCAGATCGCTCTCGTCCGGCGTCAGCCCGAAGAGACCGCTCTTTAACATTTTGAATACGGCGTCGTAGGGGTATCCGCCGCACACGGCGTCGAGTGCCGCGGAGACAAAACCCGGCAGGGGTCTGTTCAGCACGCTGTCGACGCTGTCCAGAAAGATCGGCAGCTCGTAAAGGCGCGCCACCGGCTCAAAAAGCGGCCGGTATTCCTCAAAATGACGGGCTGTCACCGCGATGTCGCGGTAGCGGTAGCCGTGGTCCCGCACCAACGTCCGCACGAGGGCGGCGGCGCGCACGCACTCGGCCCGCCGGTCGGGGCACGCCGTGAGCGTCACGCCGTCCGCAGGGCCCCGAAAGACGGCCGGGGCCGGGGCCAGCAGGTGGCGCGCCAGATGGGCCAGCGACGCCGCGCGGTACCGCGGCGCGCCCGTCAGCACCCGCTCCCGCACCGCCACACCGGCGCGCTGCGCCGCGCGCCGCAGCGCGGCCGCCGTCCGCCCGGCGACGGCAAAGCGCCCCTCGGCCGGCAGTTCCTCCGGCGTCCCTGTCAGCGAGACGGTCATATCTCCGTGGGCCAGCAGCTCAGACAGCACCGCGTGTTCCTGCGCCGTGAAGCGGGTGAACCCATCCACCGCCCACACGGCGTCTTGCACGTAGCGCGAGCGCGGCAGCGCGGCGCAGGCCAGGGTCAAGCGATCCCTCGGGTCGCAGGCCGCGCCGGCGAGCACCGTCTCATACGCGGTGAGCAGCAGGGAGAGGTCGCGGCACTTGTCCGCCAGGGGTTCCCCGACCTCCACGGCGGCCCGCGCCAGCGCCTCCGGCGCGATGCGATAGGTCTTCAGCTCATCCACGGCGTCGAGCAGCGCGGCCAGGAAATCCGGCCTCTCGGCAAAGCGCCGCCACACGCGCAGCGTATCCCCCACGGCGCGGGCGGCGAGCAGGAGCGAGAGCAGCCGTCCGCCCTCGTCGAGCACGGTCAGCCCCGCCCCGCCCGTCTCCGTGAGCACGCGGTCGGAGAGACGGCGGAACGTGAGCACCTCGGCGTGCAAAGAAACAGACGCGCCGCCCATCCTGCACAGCAAGCGCTCATTTTCGTGTGAATATTGCTCGGGCACCAACAGGTACTGCCGCCGCCCCGGCCCGGCGCGGCCGATCAGTTCCTCCAGCAGCGTGTGGCTCTTGCCGCTGCCCGCGAGGCCCCAGACAATGGTCAACACCGCTCTCCGCCCCTCTCCCCAAACAGATTCACACCTATTATAGCAAAAGAGTCCGCCGCGCGCGACTTTTTTTGTGCGGGGCCGCGGGCATTTCGGATATTTCGCGCGGCGGCTCCGCCGTAACAAAAAGCGGGGCTCTCCCCGTCTCTCCTAACAGAAGACAGAAAAAGCCCCGCTCTTGTTCTTTATAACCTCCGTCGGTTGCCCCGGGGGACCACTATATCTTGTGGTTTGCCACAACATATAGTGGTCTGCCCCCACTGGCCGGCCGGGCACCAACCGCCCGGCCAGCAGGGTGTGCAACCAATATCAAGGAGTGGGGTTAAGCGGTTTTTACATACGCCATGACGCCGCTGAGGATCTTCGCGGTCTCCTCGCGCGTGGCGTACGCCCGCGGGTCAAACTGCCCGTGCGCGCGGCCGGAGATGACGCCGATCTCCTTCAATGCCTTCACGGCGTCCAGCGCGTACGCGGCGATTTGCGCCTCATCGGTAAACGGGGTGCCCGCCGGCGTCGGGGTGGCGATCTCCAGTGTCTGCAAGGCGCGGTACACGATTGTACACAGGTCCTGACGCGTGATCCGGCGGTTGGGCGCGAAGGCGGTCTCGCTCACACCCTGCACAATGCCGGTGGAGGACGCAATGTCGACAAACTCTTTGAACCAGTCGCCATCACTCACGTCCGTGAACGTCTTCGGCGCCTCACCGGCGGTGAGTTTCAGGCCCAATACGGCCATCTTTGTAAATTCGGCGCGTGTGATGATACCCTTCGGGTCCAACGTGCCGTTGGCGCGTCCGGCCAGGATGCCAGCGTCCGCCAACTCCTTGATGTAGGGCCGCGCCCAATCGGAGATCTCGGCGGCATCCGGGAACTTCTGCCCCAGACCGTCGCCGCCGGGCGGGGCGACAGCAGGGCCACTCGGTCCGCTGGGATTCTTTGCGCCGCCACTGTCGGAAGATACATAGGCCGGAATCGTGACGGTCAATACCTGACTCAACGCGCCCGCATCACTTTCGCCCACAAGGTACAGTCTCTTTGCTCCGGCAACCAATGACGTCAACGTAATAGCCTGTTCGGCGGCGATCATGGCAGCACC
>JAIRTA010000041.1 GCA_031255175.1 Oscillospiraceae bacterium
GATTTGACATGCAAACCACACTGTGTTTATACTGTGTTTACGCCATACGGCATCAAAATTTCCCCTCCGCAAAGCGGCGGGGCATAAGATGCTGAGAGATCGAACCCCCAAAAGCGCGAAACTGCCCACCCCGAGGGGCGGGCAATGCGACCCGAAAAGATTAAAATTCAAGGGATGCAAACAGGAGGAAGACGCATGGAGAGGACAATTTTGCGGGTGGACGGGATGTCCTGCGAGCACTGCGTGAAGGCCGTCACAGGCGCCGCGAAAGGGCTGCCCGGCGTTGCCGGCGCGGTTGTGGACCTGGGCGCCGGAACCGTGACGCTGGACTATGACCCCGCTCAAACGCCGCTGGATCGGATCCGGGCCGAAATCGAAGACCAGGGATACGACGTCGGGCCGATTGTCACGCGGTGACGGAAGATGGGGATGACAGCGCCGCGGATCGCGCGGAAGTTTTTGCGCGTATGAAACCGCGCAAAATGCTCTGCTACTCCGACGCGCCGTATGTGACGCGCCTGATGCGGCTCATCGAAACGCAGTCGAAGCCGACGGTTGTCAACTGGTGCGTGGACTACGCCGAAAGGTACTACCTGCCGATCTGGGAGAAGTACGCGCCGGATGACCGCACACCGCACACCGCGCTCGAAACCGCGCGCAAGTGGCTGCGCAAAGAAGTCAAATGCCAGGCGGTGCGCGACGTCGCGTGGGACAGCCACACCGCCGCGCGGACCGCCGGCGCGCCCGAGGCGGCCACCGCGGCGGCGGGCGCGGTCGCAAACGCCGCCCTGACGTGCCACGTCGCGACGCATTCGATACGGGTCGCGTTTTACGGCGCGGCGGCGGTCGCCTATGACCGCCTGGGCCTGCGCGAATCGCAAGAAGCCTACGACGCCGCGGCCGCCGGGGAATGCGCGCGGCTTGAGGCCGCGCTGCGCGCCGTGGCCGCGGAGAACGAGCCGAACCCCGTGGCGTGCAAGTGGCGCGACATGAACAACATTGGCAAGAAGATAAGGGGTAATCGCCATGAACATACGACTTGAGGCGCCCGCGGACCGTGCCGCCGTGGAACGGCTGACGTTTGCGGCGTTTGAGACATTCACATTCCCGGACGGGAGCAAATCGCCCTGTGTAAACGAACATTATCTCGCGCACATCATGCGCGACGCCCCGGCGTTCGTGCCGGAACTGGATTTCGTCGGCGAGATCGGCGGCGAAATTGTCGCGAACATCATGTACACCAAGAGCAAAATCACCCGTCCGGGCGGCGGCGAGCTTGAGACGCTGACCTTCGGGCCGGTGAGCGTCAAACCGGCGCTTCACGGCAGCGGGCACGGAACGGAGATCATCCGCCACAGCCTCGACCGCGCCCGCGCACTCGGATACGGCGCGGTGGTCATCGTCGGGCACCCGGCGTATTACCCGCGTTTCGGCTTCAGGCCCGCGAGCGAATATAACCTGACAATGCCCGACGGCGGCACGATCGACGCGTTTATGGCGCTGGAACTGCGCGACGGCCATTTGGGCCATGACGGCGGCAAGTGGTACGAGGACAGGGTGTTTGACATCGACAAAGCGGCGTTCGAAGCGTGGAACAAAAACTTTCGCGCCATCGACGAGTACATCGAGAGTCAGCCGGAGGGCGTCCGGCCGTTGTTGAAGGCCGTACTGCGGGCACTCCGCGAGACCATCCCGGCCGCGACGGAGAAGCTGTCGTGGCGTATGCCGACGTTCTGGCGCGGCCACAACCTCATTCACTTTGCGGCGCAAAAAAACCACCTCGGCATCTACCCCGGCGCGGAGGCGATGGCGCACTTTTTGCCGCGGCTGGCCGCATACAAGACGAGCAAAGGTGCGATTCAGTTCCCCTATGAGACGTTCGGCGACGAACAACTCGCGCTGATCGCGGAGATTGCCGTGTGGTGCGGCGCGCAAAATGGATAATATTTCCAAGTTCGACGGCGCGTACCCTCGCGAAATCGAGGGTTCTCGACCAAAATAGCAGAGTTTTTCCTTGACAAGACGGTGAGTTTGGTTATATATTTATATCATCGGCAAAGACGCTGTAGAGGATCATCCTGTGGCGTCTTTTTCATTTTTTCGTCTGTTTTGCGTCTGGTCAAAAAGGGAGAGGAGGGTAAATGCAGAAGAAATGTAGCGTTTGCGGGAAGAAGAACGAACAAAGGAGGTTTGTGCATTGAGAAAAGTACTGGAACTGCTGCTGGTGGCAGCCCTGGTGCTCTCCTTCAGTCTGCTTCCGTCCGCGGCGTTTTCCGCCGTGGACGAGGCGGTCGCCTTGGAGGCGGGGCCGGCCTTTGGCGACAGCGAGGCGGTGAAGGCGTTTTGGGACCGGCGGCACACCTTTGAGGAGATGGAACAACTTCTCAAAGATCTCGCGGCGGCCTACCCAAACGCCGCCAAGCTGTATTCCGTCGGGCACACTTGGGAGGAGC
The DNA here is from genome assembly GCA_031255175.1 of Oscillospiraceae bacterium. Classification (GTDB taxonomy): domain Bacteria; phylum Bacillota; class Clostridia; order Oscillospirales; family UBA929; genus JAIRTA01. The sequence continues at coordinate 2,454 of JAIRTA010000041.1, forward strand.
GGCCGCTGTGGTGCCTTGAGGTGTCCGGCGGCGTGAACACGGCCCGGACCGACGGGAAGACGCCGATCGCCCTGATCGGCAACATCCACGGCGGCGAGCACGAGAGCGGGGAGAGCGTGGCCTACACGGCCTGGTGGCTGCTGTCCGCGGCCGCGGCCGGCGACGCGCAGGCCGCCCGGGTCATGAATGAGTACGTCACCTACATCATCCCCGTCATGAACCCGGACGGCTATGTCAATTCCTTCACCATGAACACGCGCCAAAACATGCGCCCCACCGACAGAAACGGCGTCGGCGGGCCGTTCAGCGACCCCTATCTGGATCTGAACGGCGACGGCGTCATAGGCCAGATGTACACCGGGGGCACCGAGACGGCGCCGCCGGCCGCCCGGTCGAGTGAGAATCTGCTCGGCTATGAGAGCCGTGACCGCGACGGGAACGGCATATTTGGCGACGACCCAAAAGGCAGCACCATCGATATGAACCGCACGTTCGACTATCTGTGGAACTACAACCGGCCCTATGAGACGCCCCCGCTGGGCGCGAACGCCTGGGCCTCCGCCGGGCCGGGCGCGGCCACCGAGCCGGAGGTGGAGGCGATTCAGAATTTCCTCAGGGTTCGCCGGCCCGCGGCGCTGATCACGGCCCACACGGGCATCCAGTGTGTGCTGTACCCGTGGTGCTATTCCCCGGACCCCTCGCCGGATGACGCGTTCTTCGCCGAAACGGCCGAGGCGATGCGGGCGGCCTTCGAAAACACCGTGGTGCCCGTTCGCGGCGAAAAAACCACCTTCTATGTCAAGCGGTCGTATGAGGACTACCCCACGTCGGCGGAGCTGATCGACTGGGCCTACGGGCGGTTCGGCATTCACGCCTACACCGTGGAGGTCTACTCGAGAGGCACCGGGCAAGACCAGTGGCAGGACCCGAGACCGTCGGCCAACGAGGGCGACTGGGTATATCTGGGCAACATTTCGGACGGCCGGAGCGGGAGCAATCGGACAACATATGAGAATGTGTGGATCTGGAACGCGCGCTCGCAGCAACTGCTGGGGCACGCGCCGCCGGACCAGCAGATCATGGGCGAAGGCTTTAAGAACAGCGCGCTCGTGATGATCTTCAGCGAAGGTTCGCAGGCGCTTGCGTCATGAGACGGGCTTCGCGGCGGAAAAGACGCCGCATCGCCATGATTTCGCTTCTGTCTGCGAGAAATAACACACCGTAAGGGGGTTGTACGCATTGAAAAAGTTCATCAAGATCGGGATCAGCGTGGTCCTTATCATATCCGTCTGTCTGCTTCCGTCCGCGGTCTTCTCCGCCAGCGTATTGGGGACCGCCGCAGGGCCGAACATCCGCGAACCCGAACTCGTCAAGACGTTCTGGGACCAGAGACATACACTGGAGGAGTTTGAGACCCTCTACAAAGAACTCGCGGCGACATATCCGGACACCGTAAAACTGTATTCCATCGGCCACACTTGGGAGGAACGCCCGCTGTGGTGCCTGGAGATCTCGGCGGACGTGCGTTCCCCGCAGACCGCCGGCAAGACGCCCATCGCGCTCATCGGCAACATCCACGGCGGGGAGCACGAGAGCGGGGAGAGCGTGGCCTACACAGCCTGGTGGCTGCCTTCCGCCTACGCGGCCGGCGACCCGGAGGCCAAGCGGGCGATGGAGGGGTACGTCACCTATGTCATCCCCGTCATGAACCCGGACGGCTACGTCAATTCGTTCTACCGCGGGACCCGCCAGAACATGCGGCCTATGGACAAAAACGGCGTCGGCGGGCCCTACAGCGACTCCTATGTGGACCTAAACGGCGACGGCAAGATCGGACAGATGTACCTGGGCGGCACGGCCGACGCGCCGCCGGCCAGCCGGCCGAGTTCCAATCTGCTGGGGTATGAAAGCCGCGACGGCGACGGAAACGGCGTGTTCGGCGACGACCTGAAGGGCAGCAACATCGACCTGAATCGCACCTTCGACTATCTGTGGAATTTCTACCGCCCCTACGAGACACCTTCGAAGGGCGCCAACGCCTGGTCTTCGGCGGGACCCGACGCGGCCTCCGAGCCGGAGGTGCGGGCAATTCAAAACTTCCTCACCGCGCGCCCGCCCGCCGCGCTGATCTCGGCCCACACGGGGATCCAGTGCGTGCTGTACCCGTGGTGCTACGCGCCGAACGACGCTGCGAACATGCCGGCGTCGGACATCGCCTTCTTTGAGACGACTGCGGAGGCCATGCGGGCCACCTACGAGAAGACGGTGCAGACCGTGCGGCCCAACGCCCGGTTCTACGTCAAACAGTCCTACGACGATTACCCGACTTCGGCGGAACTGATCGACTGGGCCTACGGGCGCCTGGGCACCCACGCCTACACCGTGGAGGTGTACAGCGGCGGCACTCCGTCGGCCAACCCCGCCAACGACAGCCACTATCGCTGGGACGACGCGGCCTGGAGTGGCAGCTTCCGGGATAAATGGGATTATCTGGGAACTGTGACGGACGGGCAGCGCGGCGCGGCCCAACAGCGTTACGAAAATGTGTGGATCTACACCTCGGCCGCCCAACAGCGGCTGGGCGAAGCGCCGCCGGATCAGCAGATCATGGGCGAGGGCTTCAAAGACTGTGCGTTGACGATGATCTTCAGTGAGCCCGCCTACACGCCGCACGCGGACGCGCCCGAGTGGCTGCGGTGGGAGATCGGCCTTGTGGACGAGCCCGTGGCCTATGAGGGCACAGCCTACGACATCGAAGTCTCGGCGGGCCACGGCGGCTCGGTGAGCGGCGGCGGCCGCTACACGCCGGGTGAGAGCGTCACCGTGGCGGCCACACCGGCAGAGAACTTCGTGTTTGAAGGCTGGTACGAAAACGACATCAAATTGACCCAAGCGGAGGCGGTCTATGTCTTCAACGCCGCAGTGGACCGGCGCCTCGAGGCGCGGTTCGTCCGGCTGACGCCGGTTGCCACCTATGCCGAGGTACACAGCTCGGCCCGCATCTCCCTCCGCATCAAGCAGAGAGGCCAACTCAACTTCCGGACCGACAGCGAGACCTATGAATTTATCTCCGCCAACCCGGCTGTCGTGACGGTGAACGAGAGCGGCCAGCTCACGGGGGTAAAGGCCGGCACGGCGCTTGTCTCGATCCATACAACAGACGGCAGCGACCTCACCTCCAGCGTCATGGTCACCGTCTCCTGACGCGGCGCTCTTTTCTGTCGAAACCCAAGAAGCCGGAGGCCCACACGGGTCTCCGGCTTCTCATCCCGGTCAGGCAAGGCGGCGCGGCGGTTTTATGCCGCGCCGCCTTGCCTGACGAAAAAATTCACGCTGTTTTCTGACAAGATTTAGATGACACAGCGCTAGATATGCTTATATACATCGCCGCGACTGTCAATGCGCAAAACCATTACGTTGTCTTCTTCGACGCAAAACACAATCCGGTAATTACCAACACGCAGGCGGTACAGCGGTGGGTCGTCCTTACCGCGCAGTCGCTGCACATCGCCAAGCGGGAGCCCCTCAATGGCGCGATAAAGGCGCAAGGCGGCGGTTTTGCCCTGCGATAAGATGAACTTCTCCGCTTGTTTATGATATTTAATCATCAGGCAATTCCTCAATCTTTGCCAAGACATTCGAAGCGCCGACAAAATCTCCGGACATGAGGTCGGCTCTCAAGGCGGCCTCTTCACCTGGGTCAAGAACTAATTCCGTCTCCGACTCCTGGCTTAGGTATCTCACAAAAGACACGGCTTTTCCAATTTTTTCAAGCGGAAGCCTCGCAATTTCTTCACTTAAAACACGGTACATCGGCAACATAGTGCAACCTCCATTTGGAATCGTTCCCGCTCGCGCGAGAAGCACGACTGTCTGTAACACTATTACAACATAGTGTAAATGATATGTCAACATCCTTTCCCATATGGCCGATCGGCGGTTTGTCGGCGCGGAGTGACATCATAGGCGGCTGCCGGTTCTCCGGAAGCGGGTAGCCGGGGGGCCGATGCTTGTATGCAGCGCATGGTTCCCTGAGACTTCTTTTGACCGCGGCAAAAAAGCAGGGGCAAACAGGGGGCAAACAAAAAAGAGAGAACCACAGAACCATTGCGGCTCTGGGGGTTCTCTCTTTTTGCGCTGGCACGCCCGACAGGATTCGAACCTGTGACCTACTGGTTCGTAGCCAGTCACTCTATCCAACTGAGCTACGGGCGCATATGGCGCGGCCCGACAAGACCGCGTCACGCAGCTTATTTATCGTAGCATACTCAATCCCAAAAATCAAGAGGGTTCTCAAAATTGTGTATCCGGATGTGAAAATTGTGGATTTCGCACGGCCCGGGCGGGCGGTCAGACGCGCCGGCGGGCGGCGGGAGCGCGGGCGACAAAAAATACCCGCCCCTCGTCCGCGTGGCCGCGCCGCAGGGCACGGGCGCCGTAGGCGCGGACGCCCACGAAGCCGGCTTCCGCAAGCAGCCGGCGCCATGTTTCCGGCGGGTAGGCGCGCTGGGTGTGGGTCTCCTCCGCACGCCGCCAGAGACCGTCGGGGCCGCGCGCGAAGAGGTCCACCGTGTGACGCGCCAGCAGGCGGCCGGGGTTCCAGTCGGTGTGCCAGACACAGAAGGCGTCCTCCGCGCGGCCAACGAAGTCCCGTCCGTTCAGCGCCGCGAAGCGGGCGGGCGTGAGCGCGTCAAATATAAACACTCCGCCCGGCGCGAGAAAGAGACGCAGCCGCGCCAGCGCGCGCCGCACGTCGCGCTCGGCGGTCAGATAGTTCAGCCCGTCCAAGCAGCACACGGCGGCATCGACCGTGCCATAGAGGTCGAGCCGCTGCATCCGCTGGCACAGAAAAAGCGGCGGCCGGTCGAGGCCGGAGGCGTTCTCCTGGGCCTGGGCCAGCATGTCCTCCGAACTGTCGACGCCGATCATGTCATACCCGCGCGCGGCCAGCAGACAGGTCAGCCGGCCCGTACCGCAGGCCAGATCCAACACAAGACGTACGGGCGTTTGGATCCGCGCGAACTGCCGCTCGGCAAAATCGGCCCACGCGCCGTAGTCCACATGGTCCATCAGCCGGTCATAATGGGCGGCAAGCCCCATGTAGGCGTTCAAGACCCCAGCCGTTCCAGCACGGTTTTGTAGCCGTCCGAGCCGTACAGCAGGGAGCGGTTGACACGGCTGATGGTGGCGGTGGAGGCGCCGGTTTCCGCCGCGATGGCCGCATACAGGCGGCCGGTGTGCAGCAGCCCGGCGACTTGAAAGCGCTGCTGCAATGCCTCCAGTTCCGTCACCGTGCAGAGGTCCTCAAAAAAGGCGTAACATTCCTCGCGGCTCTTCAAAGAGAGAATCGCCTCAAAAAGCCGATCCAGGCGCGGGTTTTCCAACTTGGCAGACATCTTGCATCACCTGTCATCCTGTACACCGGCGACGCGGCGTTCGCTCCGAGCGGCTTCGCCGCCTCGGGCACATCCCTTCGATCCGTTCGCCGCCGGTCAGCCGCCGTTTTGCCGGCTGTTTCATCCGTATCATCTATTGGCCCATATCATCTATTAGCATCTTATCGCATTACCGTGTAAAAGTAAATGCGTTTTCACAAAAAACACGTGTATTTCATAGAATGGTTCGGATGTCGAAAGTGCGTCTGACGATGAGCGAGTTGATTTTTTTGTCAGATAAAACAAAAAACGCAGCGAATATCGGATGTATTCGCGAGGCTTTTTGTGAAATATGGCGAAAAAATCGCCGCTCAGCGGCGGGCGAGACTTTTGACACCTGAACCATAGAATGGTTCGGATGTCGAAAGGGACAGAGCGGGGAGGCAACCGATTTGGCACAGGAAGCGCGGGGGACCCAGCGGGCGGAGACACTGGAGGCGCACACGCGCCGCGCCGCGTTCCCGCGTGGGGAGACGCCGGTCGTCCTCCGCTATGAACTGTCGGTGCCGCAGGGGGCGGCGCGCGCGTGGCCGCGCGGGGGCCGCCGTGTCGACCGGTGCTATCGCCGGCTGGCCGGTTGCCTGGAACGGGACGCCCGGCGGTCGCTGCTTCGCCGGGCGTCCCGCCTGTGCCGCGCGGCCGCCGGGCAGGAGATCCCCTTCACGCCCGCCGCGGTGGCATTGTCTTACACGGTCACGCTTTTGGCGGACGGCGTGCTGTCCCTCTACCGGGACTACACGGAGGAGGCGGACGCCGGCGCGGGCGCCGTGTGGCGCGCCGCGGAGACATGGAATCTCTGTGACGGCTGTCCGGTGGCGCTGCGCAGCCTGTTGGGGCGGCGGCGCGCGGCATACGCCGGTCTGCTCGCGGCGGCGGAGCCGCTGTTGGACGCGCAGCGCCGGGTGGGCGCGCCGCTCTACAAGGATTTTCCAGCGCGGGCGCGGCGCTTCTTTTCGGCGGAACGGTTTTATTTGACGATGGACGAAATTGTAATATTTTGGAACCCTGGCCTGTTGGCGCCCCGGTGCGCGGGGGTCTGCCGCGTTCGAGTGCCCTATGGGGACATAGATCTGACGCGGCCCATGTTTCGCGAACCGGCGCATCATCCCCTGTGGGCGACGCTGCCCGGGTGCCCCGATTGGCGCGGCTGGCGTGGTCCGCGTGAAAGTTTTTTGCGGAATTTGGGCAAAACTCTTTCAACAAAAAGATAAATGTGTTAAGGTGTTATTGTCACATAAGACCTCGGTCGGCAGCAAGACAAAAAGGCATGCCGGCGGCGGAACGACCGGCCGCATCCAGATTGTGGACGGGGGATTGGGAGGAGAATGGGTTATGCAATGTCCGATATGCGGAGAACCTCTGTGGGAAGGACAGAAATTTTGCGTCCAATGCGGCGCTCCCCGGACGCCGCCGCCTAAAGAAGAGGCGCCGGTGGCAGGTGAACCAACCGCCTGGACATCGGAGCCGCCACCTGTAGCAGAAGAGTCCAAAGCGGAGGAA
>JAIRTA010000107.1 GCA_031255175.1 Oscillospiraceae bacterium
GTCGTCTCTTATATGCAGTGCGAGCAGACTCGCGTCACGGTGGCCGAGCACATACGCCGTCTGCCGATGAGCGTGTTCAACTCCAAAGACCTCTCCGAGCTGACGACGAACGTGATGGGCGACGTGGCGACGAGTGAGCAGGTCATGAGCCATATCATCCCGCAGCTGATTGCGAACATCATCTCCATCACGGCGATATGCATAATGCTCGCGATATACGACTGGCGCATGGCGCTCGCAATCTTCGTCACCGTCCCGCTGGCGCTCGGCATTATAATACTCAGCCGCAAAATCTACGGCAACGTCTCTAAAAAGCAGGTGGCGGCGAAGCTGGCGGCAGCGGAGCGCGTGCAGGAATACATAGAGGGGATAAAGGTCATCCGCGCGTGCAATATGGACGGCGAGCGCTTCGGCGCGCTGGAAAAGGCGCTGCGTGAGATGATGCGTCTCGCTATGAAGATGGAAATCGGCACCGGCGTGTTCGTGACAGGCGCGCAAGCGCTTTTGCAAGCCGGTATTGGATTAACAGCCCTTGTCGGCGCAACGCTGCTGAGCGGCGGCAGCTTGGGCTTCGTCCCGCTGCTGACGTTTTTGATGGTCGTCGTGAAGATATACGCCCCCGTCGTCGTTATATCGACGCTGCTGCCCGAGTTGTTCTATTTCCAGCTGAGCCTGCGGCGTATGCGCGACCTGCTGGCCATAGAGCCCATGACCGGCGACGAGGAAAAGCAGCTGACGGACTTCACCATCGTCTGCGAAAACGTCGATTTCTCCTACGGCGCGGACTCCGAGCAGGCTGTCGGCAATCTCAGTGCGACGATTCCGGCGGGCAGCCTGACGGCGCTGGTCGGCCCCTCCGGCAGCGGCAAAAGCACGGTGTCGCGCCTGATAGCGCGCTTTTGGGACGTGAACAAGGGTAGAATCACCATAGGCGGCGTGGATGTCAAAACACTCGACCCCGAGCATTTGATGAGTTATATGTCCTTTGTATTTCAAGATGTTGTGCTGTTCAACGACACCATTTTGGGGAATATCCGCATCGGCAATCCGGACGCGACCGACGAACAGGTTCGCACCGCCGCAAAGGCCGCCTGCTGCGACGAGTTCGCCGCCCGTCTGCCGGAGGGATACAACACCATGCTCGGCGAAAACGGCGCTACACTGTCCGGCGGCGAGCGCCAGCGCATCTCCATCGCCCGCGCGTTGCTCAAAGACGCGCCCATCGTCCTGCTCGACGAGGCGACGGCGAGTCTTGACCCGGAGAATGAGGCGGCCATTCAAAAGGCCATTTCCGCGTTAATCGAGGGCAAGACCGTGCTCGTCATCGCCCACCGCCTGCGAACCGTCGCGGGCGCGGACAAAATCATTGTTCTCGACAGGGGGCGCATCGTGGAACAGGGCGTGCATGACGAACTTGTGGCGCGGGATGGGTTGTACAAGAAACTCTACACGCTGCAAACGGAAAGCCTCGGTTGGTCCGTGGGGAGATAGCGCGTTTGCCCGGAACTTTTCAAAAATCGCTCTTGTCAAACCGAAATTTTCGTGCTATACTAATTTGGCGTGATTATGGGCAGTCCTATGCCGCCTGGTATGCCAACGGCGTGCCTCTTTTGTTTCGATGCGGTACGAATGCTCCGGGCGACCCGCGAAAACGCCGCGCTGGACGCTATGTCCGGCGGGAGTTCTTAAGGGTTGTCTCCAGACAATAAAGGAGGAGTTTCCTGTGAATCTGATCCAGGCGCTGACGCAGCCGCAACTCAAGACCGATCTGCCTCCGCTGAACATCGGCGACACCGTCCGGGTACACATCAAGATCAAAGAGGGCAATCGGGAGAGGATTCAGATTTTTGAGGGCACCATCATCGCCAAAAAGCATGGCGGTATCCATGAGACCGTCACCGTGCGGCGGCTGTCGTACGGTGTGGGTGTGGAGAAGGTGTTCCCCATCCATTCCCCGCACATTGCCCAATTTGTGCCGGTGCGCCGCGGCAAGGTGCGCCGCGCGAAGCTCTACTACCTGCGCGGGCGCGTGGGCAAGCGCGCCAAGGTAAAAGAAGACATCTGACAACATCGGACACCCGAATGAGGGAGACGGCGGTCTCCCTCATTTTTGTAAAAGACCCATCCGCGCCCCGGACGGCGATCGATTTTGCGAAAAAATATAAAATATTACTTTTGCTTTTTCCGGGGATGATGTATAATCAAACAGGCCGCCCCGATATGCGGCGTGCCGGACAGGCCCGCGAGGGCTGTTGAGGAGGGTTTTATGGACCGGGAATTCGATTCTGTCCCCCTGGGGGACGCGGGGGCGCAAGCTGGGGAAAACCCAGAGGCCGATGTGGCGCTCGGCGAACCGCACACCGTGCCGGAAGAGACACCCTCTCCGGCGCCGGAGGGAGCGGCGACGCCGGAAAAGGGTGAACCGTTTGACTTTCGGCGTGAAATCTACGACTGGGCGCACGCGCTGGTCACGTCCATCATCATCGTGGGGCTGCTCTTTTCGTTTGTGGCCCGTGTGATCGGCGTGGACGGCCCGTCGATGGAAAATACGCTGTTTGGAGACCAAAAACTGATCATATCCAAGCTGTTTTACACGCCCAAGCGCGGGGACATCGTCGTCTTCACCAAGAAGGGCATCCACGAGATGCTGCAGGGCCGGGAGGTGGACCAGCCTCTCGTGAAACGCATTGTCGCCGTGGGCGGCGAGACGGTGGACATCGATTTTGAGACACACCAAGTGTTTGTAGACGGCCGTCTGTTGAATGAGCCCTATATCCTGGAGCCGACGGCGCGCCGGAGTGACGTCATCTTTCCGCAAACCATCCCGGAAGGGCATGTTTTTGTCATGGGGGACAACCGCAACATGAGCGCCGACAGCCGCAGCACCCAGGTGGGGACAATCGACACCCGCTATATTTTGGGCCGGGTGTTGCTGCGTGTCTGGCCGTTGCAAAACTTCGGGCTGGTCTCTTGACGTGAACGTACAGTGGTTTCCCGGCCACATGGCCAAGACGCGCCGGATCATTGCGGAGCACTGCCGGTTGGTGGACGCGGTGTGCGAGGTGGTGGACGCCCGGATTCCGCTCGCCAGCCGCAACCCGGAACTGCCCGCGCTCTCCGGCGGCAAGCCGTGCCTGCTCGTGCTCAACCGCGCGGACCAGGCCGACGCGGCGGCCTGTGCGCGCTGGACGGACCACTACAGGGCGCGCGGGCTCCTCTCGGTGGAGACGGACTGCCGCAGCGGCGCCGGGGTCGACCGCTTTTTGCCGGCCGTGCGGACGCTGCTGCGGGAGAAGATCGAGGCATACCGCGCGCGCGGGCAGGTGGGCCGTACGCTGCGCCTGATGATCGTCGGCATCCCCAATGTGGGGAAGTCCTCGCTCATCAACCGCCTGGCCGGCCGCCGCGCCGCCGCGGCGGAGGACCGCCCGGGCGTGACCCGGGGCAAACAGTGGTACCGGCTGGCGCAGGGTTTGGAACTGCTCGACACCCCCGGCGTGCTGTGGCCCAAGTTTGAGGACGAACAAACCGGGCTGCTGCTGGCGTACACCGGCGCCATCCGGGACGATATCTTAGATACGGAGACGCTGGCGGCGCGCCTGATGGAACTGCTCGGCCGCCGTTACCCCGAAGCCCTCACGGCCCGTTACAAGCTGACGCCGGGGCCGGAGTCGGACGGATTCGCGCTCCTCGAAGAGGCGGCGCGCCGGCGCGGTTTTTTGGTGTCCGGCGGCGTGCCCGACACGGAGCGCATGGCCAGTACGCTGCTGGACGAATACCGGAGCGGCCGGTTGGGCCGTTTTACGTTGGAGGAACCGGAGTGAGCGACGCGTTGTGGGCGTTTGACGAGGCGGTCCGCGCCGAGGGCCATCGGGTGCTCTGCGGCGTGGACGAGGCGGGCCGCGGTCCGCTGGCCGGGCCCGTGATGGCCGCCGCCGTTGTGCTCTCCGCTCCCATAGAGGGGGTGCGCGACTCAAAAACCCTCTCACCGCGCCGCCGGGAGGCGCTGTTTGCGCGCATTGTTTGTGAAGCTCTTTGCTGGGCGGTGGCCGAGGCATCGGTGGCGGAGATCGAAACATACAACATTCTGGGCGCCTCTCAGCTGGCCATGCGCCGCGCGCTGTCCGCGCTGTCCGCACGGCCCGATCTGACGCTCGTCGACGGCAACGTCGCCCGCGATTTTCCGGGACCTGTGAGATGTCTGGTGGGCGGAGACAACAAAAGCGCCTGCGTGGCGGCGGCCTCGATCCTCGCCAAGGTGACGCGGGACCGCCGCATGGACGAGCTGGCCCGGCTGTACCCGGCGTACGGCTTTGAGCGCCACCGCGGGTACCCCACAAAGCTGCATTACGAGGCGTTGCGCGCGATGGGCCCCACACCGGTCCATCGGACGCGCTTCCTGCGCCGGTTTTGGGCCGGCGGAGGCGTCCGGTGAACCCGGCCGCGCGGGGCCGCGCGGGAGAACAGATCGCGGAGGAGCATCTGAGAGCCAAGGGCTACGAGGTGCTCGCGCGCAATTTTCGCGTCCGCGCGGGGGAGATCGACATCGTGGCCTTGCGCGACGGCGTCATCGTGTTTGTGGAGGTCAAATGCCGCGCGTCGGCCGCGTTCGCGCCGCCCGGCGCGGCGGTCACGGCCCGCAAACGGGCGCACATGCGCACCGCCGCCTCTCTGTGGCTGGCCGGCCACGACGGCGACCGGCTGCCCGCCCGGTTTGACGTCATTGAGGTCATTTTGGGTCTACCGGACAAGGCCCCGCGCATACACCACATCGTAGACGCCTTCTAAAGCGGGCGGCGCCCGCAGCCCGAATTTTTGCTCCATTCTGCTCCATTCTATATCCGCCGGGGGTTACTGGGATGCGGCCTCTCTTCGACGCCCACGCCGACACGCTCTCCCGCCTGTATGAGCGCGGCGGCGATCTTCTCGAAAATGACGGACACTTCGACCTGCGCCGGGCGGCGGCGTATTGTCCGGCGGCGCAGTTTTTTGCGGCGTACGGTTTCGATTTCGACGTCCTGGGCCCGTTGGCCCACCGCCTGTTTGCCGCGCACGCCGACCGCGTCGCGCTGTGCCGCACGGCCGAAGAAGCCCGCCGGGCGGGCCGGGACGGCAAGCTCGCCGCCTTTCTCTCGCTGGAGGGCGCGGAGACGGTGGGCTGCGACGGGGCGCGGTTGCGCGCCGCTTGGGAACGGGGCGCGCGTATGGTGGCGCTCACCTGGAACCACGACAATGTCCTGGCCGGCGGTGCGGAGGGTGCGGGCGGCGGACTGACGCCGCGGGGCGTCTCCTTCCTCCGCCTGGCGCGTAGCCTGCCGATGATCGTCGACGTCTCCCATCTCTCCGACAGAAGTTTTTGGGATGTGGCCGAAGCGATGGAGGGCGCTCCGTTTGTGGCCAGCCACTCAAACGCCCGCGCGGTCCGCGGCCACTTGCGAAATCTGACAGACCGGCAGTTTGCGGCGATCGTCTCGGCCGGCGGCTTCGCGGGGATCAATCTATACGCCGTGTTTTTGACCAAAAGGGAGACGGCCGCCTGGGAGGACGTGGGGGCTCACATCGAGCATTTTGCCGCCCTGGGCGGGGCGCGGCACATCGGCCTCGGTTGCGATTTCGACGGCTGCGCGCGGCTGCCAGAGGGCGTGCGCGGCGTGGGGGAGTTGGACGCCCTGTATGAGTGGCTGCTCCGGAAGAACTATCCGGAGGACACAGTGCGGGATATCTTTTATTACAATATCTTGAGGGTTGTGGGACAAATATGCGATACGTGAGTACAAGAGGCCGGGCGACGGAGGCTTCGTCGGCGGAGGCGATTGTGCGGGGCCTCGCGCCGGACGGCGGGCTCTACACGCCCGCGCGGCTGGCGGCGCTGCCGCCGGACTTTCTGCCGGACCTGGCGGCGCTGCCCTACGCCGCGCGCGCGGCGCGCGTCATGGCGCTGTTTTTGACGGACTTCACCGAAGCGGAACTCCTGGGGTTTGCGCGGCAGGCCTACGACAGCGGCCGGTTCGACACCCCGGAAGTCGCGCCGGTGCGCTCGTTTGATGACGGCGTGCATCTGCTGGAGCTGTGGCACGGCCCCACCTGCGCCTTCAAAGACATGGCGCTGCAAATGCTGCCGCACTTGTTGCGGGCGGCGCTGCCCAAAACGGGCGACACGCGCCGGGTGCTGATCCTCACGGCCACGTCGGGCGACACCGGCAAGGCGGCGCTGGAGGGATTTCGGGATTTACCGGGGATCCAAATATTGGTATTTTATCCGAAGGACGGCGTCTCCCGCGTGCAGGAACTGCAAATGGTGACGCAGGAGGGCGAGGGCGTCTGCGTGAGCGCCGTGCGCGGCAATTTTGACGACGCGCAGACAGGCGTCAAGGCGCTGTTCTCCGACGCGGCGCTGCGGGCGGCGCTGGACGAGAAGGGATGCTTCTTCTCGTCGGCCAATTCGATCAACCTGGGGCGCCTGGTGCCGCAGGCCGCCTATTACTTTTCCGCCTACTGTGACCTTGTGCGGCGCGGCGCCGTGGCGATGGGGGCGCCCGTCCACATCTGCGTGCCGACGGGCAACTTCGGCAACATTCTCTCGGCGCTGATGGCGCGGGAGATGGGGCTGCCGGTTGCGCGGCTGCTCTGCGCGTCCAACCGCAACAATGTGCTGACGGATTTCATTCGCGACGGCCGTTACGACCGCCGCCGTGTCTTTTACAACACGCTTTCGCCCTCTATGGACATCCTGGTCTCGAGCAATTTGGAGCGGGCGCTGTACTTGCTCTCGGAGGGGGACACGGCCCTGGTGCGGGACTGCATGGACCGTCTGGGCCGCGAGGGCGCCTACGAGCTTCCGAAGGCGCTGCGCGCGCGTTTTGCCGCGCGGTTCTACGCCGGCTACTGCGACGACGCCGGCACACGGGAGGAGATCCGCGCCGCGTATGAAGACCGGGGTTATTTGATCGACCCGCACACCGCGGTGGCGCTGCGCGTGGCCGGGGATTTTCGCGCCGAGACCGGGGACGGGACGCCCGTGCTGGTCGCCTCGACGGCCAGCCCTTTCAAATTTTGCGGCGCCGTGCTCTCGGCCTTGGGCCGGGCGCAGGCGGACGGGCCGGAGAAGGCGCAGATGGAGGCGCTGGCCGCCCTGAGCGGGGTGTCGCCGCCGCCGGCACTCACGGACCTGTGGACCAAACCGGTCCGTTTTACCGGCGTCACGGACGCGGCGGAGATGGAGCGGGTTGTGCGGTCTTTCCTCGCGTGACGGCACGCGCCGTCACGTGCGCATAGATGCTGATTTTGGAGGCTGGCGGGATGGCGCTTTACGCGATAGGCGACTTGCATCTCTCTCTCGGAGCGGACAAACCTATGGATGTGTTCGGCGGCGCGTGGGAAGGTTATGTAGATAAGATCGCGCGCGGACTCTCCGTTTTGACAGGGGACGACACGATCATCTTGTGCGGGGACATCTCCTGGGCCATGAGCCTCGAGGAGGCGTACGAGGATTTTGCTTTTCTGGCCTCGTTCCCCGGGCGCAAACTGCTCGTGAAGGGCAATCACGACTATTGGTGGACAACGGCCGCGAAGATGCGGCGGTTCTTTGCCGAAAAGGGACTTGAAGGCTTTGAGATCCTGCACAACAACGCCTTCGCCTGCGAGGGCCGGGCGCTGTGCGGCACGCGCGGATGGTTCTTTGAGGAGGACAACCGCGGCACGCACGACGAGAAGGTGTTCCTGCGCGAGTGCGCGCGCCTGGAGGCCTCCCTGCGGGCGGGGCGCGCCCTGCTGCCGGATGATGCGGCGCCGGGGGAGAAACTGCTTGTTTTTCTCCACTACCCGCCGCTCTACGAGGGCTACCGCTGCGACGGGATCGTGGACTTGCTCGACAGGTACGGCGCGGCGCGCTGCTATTACGGGCATCTCCACGGCGCGGCGCACGGACGCGCCATCGAGGGGGACTACCGCGGTATCGAATACACGCTGATCTCCGCCGATTATCTCGGGTTTCAGCCCGTTCGGATCTTCTAAAAATGCCCGGTGGGCGGGCGGCTCAAAATAAAGTGCCCGGAAGGCTGAATTTTTCTTCGAAAATGACGATGAAATAGATGACGATACGAGAAAGACGAGCGGATATGCGAAAAATTTTGTGCCGGCGCGGTGCGACAGAGACAAAATGTTATAGAATTTTCAGAGAGACTGTGGTACGATAAATCGGAATATACAACCCGGAAGTATGAAGGAGGCAGTGTCCGCATGGCGTTAAAGACGGTGGAGAGGGACGAAAAGCAATTGGTGACGCTCACGATAGAGGTGAGCGCAGAGGTGTTTGAAGAGGCCGTACGGCAGGCGTATCGGCGCGGGGTGGGCCGCCTCAACGTACCGGGGTTTCGCCGCGGCAAGGCGCCGCGCAAGATGGTGGAGGCCATGTACGGCCCGTCCGTGTTCTATGAGGACGCGGTGAAGATATCGTACCCGGACGCCTACACCCAAGCGGTGGCGGAAGTCGGCGTCGAGCCGGTGGAGCAGGCCGACATCGAGATCATGGAGATCGGCCCCGAGGGGTACTCGTTCAAGGCGCGCGTCCACGTGCGCCCCGAGGCCGAGGTGGGGCAGTACAAGGGCCTGACGGCCTTCAAACCGCCCGTGGAGGTCACGGACGAGGCCGTCGAGAGCGAACTGGCGCGGATGCGCACCCGAAACGCAAGGCTCGTCTCCGTCACCCGGCCCGCCCGGGACGGCGACACCGTGGTCATCGATTACGAGGGCACGATGGACGGCATCCCCTTTGAGGGAGGAAGCGCCGAAAACACGCGGCTTGTTCTCGGGTCGAACCGGTTTATACCGGGGTTTGAGACGCAGCTTGTCGGCTGTGCGGCCGGTGAGGACGCGCGCGTCACGGTCACGTTCCCGGAAGAATACCACGCGGCGGAGCTGTCCGGCCGGGAGGCTGTCTTCGAGGTACACATTCACGAGGTGAAGGAGTCGGAGGAGCCGGAGCTGGACGACGAATTTGCGAAAGATGTCTCTGAATTTGACACGCTGGAGGAGCTGCGCGCCGATATACGGACCAAAATAACGGCGCAGTACGAGCAGGCGTCCGATGAGGCCTATGAAGACGCGCTTATTGATAAGCTGGTCGCCGAGACCCGGGTTGAGATCCCCGACGTGATGGTGTGGCAGGAGGCCGAATCCCTGCTGGGCCGCATGCAGAGAAATCTCGCGTCTCATGGGATGGATTTTGACGCCTATATGAATTTCGTCGGAAAGACGATGGAAACGCTGCATGACGAACTGCGCGTCAAAGCCAGCCGGCAGATCACCGCGGACTTGGCCTGCGAAAAGATCGCCGAGCTCGAAAAGATAGAGATCACGCAGGAGATGATGGACGTCGAGTACGAGGCGTTCGCGAAGCAGGTGGGAAAATCGGTGGAGGAACTGAAACGCGCCGTCGACGAAACGGGGCTGCGCCGCCGGTTGATGGTCAGAGAGGCGGTGGCCCTGGTGAAAGAACACGCGACCCCCGATGCGACGCCGCCCGAGGCGGCGGCCGGGGCGGCCGAAGCGTCTCCGGAGGCCGAGGCCGCGCCGCCCAAGAAACCCGCGCGCAAGAGAGCGGCAAAAAAGGCCCCGGCCAAGCCGGAAGGTGAGTGATCTCGGCCCCTTTGGGTATGATATTCGATGAAACCCGTGTGCTGATGAGATTTGTGTGAAGGAGTGATTGTCAATGAGCCTTGTCCCTATTGTTGTGGAGCAGACAAACCGCGGGGAACGTTCCTACGATATATATTCCCGTCTGCTTAACGACCGCATTGTGTTCCTGTCGGAGGAAGTCAATGACGTGACGGCCAGCCTGGTCGTGGCGCAGCTTCTGTACCTGGAGGCCCAGGATCCGGACCGTGAGATTCAGTTCTATATCAACAGCCCGGGCGGGTCAATCACCGCCGGTATGGCCATCTACGACACCATGAATTATATCAAGGCCGACGTGTCGACGATGTGCGTGGGTATGGCCGCCTCTATGGGCGCCTTTTTGCTGGCCGCCGGCACCAAGGGCAAGCGCTTCGCGCTGCCGAACGCCGAGATCATGATCCACCAGCCTTCGGGCGGCGCGCGGGGGCAGGCGTCCGACGTCAAGATCCACGCCGAGCATATCATACGGGTGCGGCAGAATCTTGACAAGATTTTGGCGGGTATCACAGGCAAACCGATCGGCGTCATCGAGCGCGACACCGAGCGTGACAACTTCATGACGGCGGAGGAATCTCTGGCCTACGGTTTGATCGACAAAGTGATCGATAAGAGATAGGGCACTTTGATAACCCGGCCGGCCGATGCCGGATCATCAGAGCCGTCCGATAGCAAAATGGAGGTAACCCATGCCAAAGTCCGACGACAAGAGAACCGTCACCTGTTCTTTCTGCGGAAAGAGCCAGGACCGCGTCAAGCGGCTGATCGCGGGGCCCGGCGCTTATATCTGCAACGAGTGTGTCCACCTCTGTCTCAATATCCTGGACGAGGGGTTTGATGTGACGCCCAAGCGAAATTTCGAATCCGCCGACGTGCTGCCGAATCCGCAGGAGATCCGCACCATTTTGGATCAATACGTGGTGGGGCAGGAGAAGGCCAAGATCGCGCTCGCCGTTGCCGTGTACAACCATTACAAGCGCGTAAACTACGGCGGCGGTGAGGATGTGGAGCTGCAAAAGAGCAACATTCTCATGCTGGGTCCAACAGGCTGCGGCAAGACGCATTTTGCCCAAACGCTGGCCCGCATTCTCAACGTCCCGTTTGCCATTGCCGACGCCACCACGCTGACGGAGGCCGGGTATGTGGGCGAGGATGTGGAGAACATTCTGCTCCGCCTCATCCAGGCCGCCGACTACGATATAGAATTGGCCGAACGCGGGATCATCTATATCGACGAGCTCGACAAGATCGCCCGCAAGAGTGAGAACGTCTCCATCACGCGGGACGTGAGCGGCGAGGGCGTGCAGCAGGCGCTGCTCAAGATCTTGGAGGGAACCATCGCGAATGTGCCGCCGCAGGGCGGGCGCAAGCACCCGCACCAGGAGTTCATTCAGGTCAACACGGCGAACATCCTCTTCATTTGCGGCGGCGCCTTCGACGGCATCGACAAGATCATCGAAAACCGCATGGGCAAGAAGGGCCTCGGGTTTGGCGCGCAGGTCGTGAGCCGCAAGGAGAAGGATCTCACGTCCGTCCTGGCCGAGATCCAACCGCACGACCTGCTCAAATACGGCATCATCCCGGAACTCGTCGGCCGTCTGCCGGTCATTGCCCCGCTCGGAACGCTGACGCGGGACGAGCTCATCTTGATCCTCACGGAGCCGAAGAACGCGCTGACCAAACAGTACAAGAAGCTGTTTGAGTACGACGGCGTGGCGTTGGAGTTTGCCAAAGACGCGCTGTCGGCACTGGCCGACCGCGCCATCGAGCGGAACATCGGCGCGCGCGGTCTGCGCGCGGTGATCGAGGAATCTATGACGCCCATCATGTATGAGATCCCCTCCGACCACACGATCGAACGCGTCGTCGTCACGGCCGACACGATCTACGGCAAGGCGCCGCCGGAGATTGTACGCGACCCCACGAAGCAAAAGCGTCTTCCGGTGCCCAAGGTGACCAAGACGAAGGCGCCGACCAAGCGGGTGAACGTGTCGTAATTGATTCGAAATTTATACCAAACAGGGCGGGACGCGGCCGGTTGGCCGCGCCGCGCCCTGTTTGCGCGCCGGAAGAAGACGCAAAAAATCCGGGGAGATCATTGCCAAGGCCCCGGTTTCGATGATATAATAAAATAAGACCAAACGCGAAGCCAGGGCCAAATCGGGGCTGCGGGCGCTTTTGCGGCGCGCGGACCCGGAGAAAACAACGGACAGGTGTGAGAATATGAGACAACTGTGCCACGATCTTGCCGCGTGGGAGTCCTATCTGACATCGCAGGCGGGCTTGGACGCTCTCACGCCGCTCTACGGAGACGGCGCGCGCGACCAGGCGGCGCGTTACCTCTCCACCGCGCGGCGATATGTGGAAAAATTTGGCAATCGTCCCTTCGCTTTTCTCTCCGCGCCGGGGCGGACGGAGCTCTCGGGCAACCACACGGACCACCAGCGCGGGCGTGTGCTGGCCGCCGCGGTGGCCCTGGACATCCTGGCCGTGGCCGCGCCCGCGGAGACCGGGCGGGTCCGGATGTTCGACAGCTACGGCGACATCGACATCGACGTGGACGACGCGACGCCGCATCCGGAGGAGGTCAACCGGACGGAGGCGCTGATCCGCGGCGTGGCCGCGGGGATGCGCGGCCGCGGGTACCGCGCGGGCGGGTTCGACGCGCATCTCACGTCGAATGTCCCGAAGGGGAGCGGACTGTCCTCTTCGGCGGCCATTGAGGTGCTGTTTGGCACGATCATGAATCACTTTTACAACGAGGGCCGTATCGACGCGCCCCGGGTGGCGCAGATCGGCCAGTACGCGGAGAACGTCTATTTTGGCAAACCGTGCGGGCTGATGGACCAAATGTCCTCCTCGGTGGGCGGGATCGTCAGCATCGATTTCAAAGACAAAGAGAACCCCCTGGTGCGGCGTCTCTCGTGTGACGGGTTTCCGCCGGCGTATATACTGTGCATCGTCGATACGAGAGGGGACCACGCCGACCTGACGCAGGAATACGCGGACATTCCGGGGGAGATGTGCGCCATAGCCGCCCACTTCGGCAAAGAGGTGCTCCGCGACGTCGGCCAGGAGGCGTTTTACGAGGCGCTGCCCGCGCTGCGCGAGCGGGCGCCGCAGCGCGGTGTGCTCCGCGCGATCCATTTCTTCGGCGAAAACGAACGCGTGGTACACCAGGCCGGAGCGCTGGAGAGCGGCGACATGGAGACTTACCGCGCGCTGATGCTCGCCTCGGGCGATTCATCCTTCAAACTGCTGCAAAATATCTTCCCCGTGACGCACACGGAGGAACGGAGCGTGGCGCTGGGGCTGGCGATCTCGGAGCGGATGCTTTCGGGCGTCGGGGCGTGGCGCGTGCATGGCGGCGGGTTCGCCGGCACGATCCAGGCGCTGGTGCCGCGCGAGCGGGCGGCGGCGTTTACGGCGGAGATGACGCGTGTCTTTGGCGACGGCTGCTGCCATCTGCTGGCGGTGCGGCCCGTGGGCGGGCACTGTCTGCCGGGCCCGGCGCTTTAATCAATCGCCGGTTGGCGGTGAGGCTTTGAGCCACAAGGAGGAGGAGCGTATGAAACAACAGGTATTGGTACTCGGGGGCGCCGGTTACATCGGTTCTCACACCGTCTACGCGCTGGTGGAGAGCGGATACGATGTGATTGTCGCGGACAATCTGGAGACGGGGTACCGGCAAGCGGTTCACCCCAAGGCGTCTTTCTACCGGGGCGACATCCGCGACAGAGACTTTTTAGACGACCTGCTCTCGCGCAGCGACGTCGGCGCGGTGATCCACTTCGCGGCCAATTCACTGGTCGGCGAGAGCATGACGAACCCGCTCAAATATTACGACAACAATGTAAACGGCACGCGCATTCTGCTCCAGAGCCTGGTGGCGCACGACGTCAAGCGGATCGTCTTTTCTTCCACCGCCGCCACGTACGGCGAGCCGGAGCGGGTGCCCATCCTCGAGAGCGACCCCACCCACCCCACCAACACCTACGGTGAGACAAAACTCTCAATGGAGAAGATGTTCCGCTGGACAGAGGTGGCGCACGGGGTCCGCTACGTCTCCTTGCGCTATTTCAACGCCAGCGGCGCGCACGAGAGCGGGCGGATCGGCGAGGCGCATAACCCCGAAACCCACCTGGTGCCGCTGGTGTTGCAGGCGGCCCTCGGGAAGCGCCCGAAGGTGGACATATACGGAGACGATTACGACACGCCGGACGGCACCTGCATCCGCGATTACATCCATGTCTGCGACCTGGCGCAGGCGCACATCTTGGCTATGGAATACCTGCTGAAGGGCAGCCCGAGCGACATCTTCAACCTCGGCAACGGCAACGGCTTCTCGGTGAAGGAAGTGATCCGCGCGGCGGAACGCGTGGTGGGCCGGCCGATCCCCAACGAGATCGCGCCCCGCCGGGCGGGCGACCCGGCGCAGCTTGTCGCCTCCAGCGAAAAGATCCGGCGTGTGCTGGGCTGGAACCCGCAGCGCACCGATATCGACGGAATTGTGGCGTCCGCGTGGGCTTGGCATCAGGCCCATCCGGACGGGTTTGGGGGAGAATGATGGTTGTCTGCCGCGCGATCGACGATCTCTTGCGCTACGCGAAGCGGACGGGGCTGATGGCTCCCTTTGAGGAGGTTTACGCCCGCAACCGGCTGCTGGAACGGCTCTCTCTCTCCTCCTATGAACCGCCGGAACCGCCGGAATCGCCGGCGCCGGCGGATGACGCGCCGCCGCTGGAGCGGATTCTCGAAACCCTGGCGGACCACGCGGTGCGGCAGGGGCTCTTTGCCGACAGCCCCGCCGCGCGCGACCAATACGAGACGGCGCTGATGGAGGTTCTGACGCCCCGCCCCGCCCAGGTGGTGGACGCGTTTTACCGCGCCTACGCCCGTTCGCCGCGGGAGGCGACCGACTACTTTTACACCCTCAGCCAAGACACAAACTACATTCGCCGCTACCGCACGGCGCTCGACCGCCGCTGGAAGACGCAGACGCCATACGGCGCGATCGACATCACGATCAATCTGGCAAAGCCCGAAAAGGACCCCAAAGACATTGCGGCGGCGCGTCTGCTGCCGCACGGCGGTTACCCCGCCTGTTTGCTCTGCATGGAAAACGAGGGCTACGCCGGGCGCGTCGACCATCCCGCGCGGCATAACCACCGCATCATCCCCATGAATCTCGGCGGCGAGGCGTGGGGCCTGCAATATTCGCCCTACATCTACTACCGGGAACACTGCATCGTGTTGAACCAAAAGCATGTGCCTATGGCGATGAACCGCGGCACCTTCGAAAAGCTTTTCGGTTTCTTAGAGCAGTTCCCCCACTATTTTGTCGGCTCCAACGCGGAGCTTCCGATTGTGGGCGGGAGCATTTTGAGTCACGAACACTTCCAGGGCGGGCGCTACACCTTCGCGATGGAACTGGCGCCCGTCGAGCGTTCCGTCACCCTCGGCGGCGGTTTCGCGGATGTGGAGGCGGGTGTGGTCCGGTGGCCGATGAGCGTGATTCGCATCGCGCACGCGGACAAACAAAAACTTGTGGCGGCGGCGCTGTACATCCTCGCGGCGTGGCGTGAGTATTCGGACGAATCGGCGGGGATCTTCGCCCGCTCCGGCGAAACGCCGCACAACACGGTCACGCCCATCGCGCGGATGCGGGACGAGAAGTTTGAGTTGGACCTTGTGCTGCGCAACAACATCACAACGCAGGAGCACCCGTTGGGGGTGTTCCATCCGCACGCGGAATACCACAACATCAAAAAGGAAAACATCGGTCTCATCGAAGTGATGGGCCTGGCCGTCCTGCCGGCGCGCCTGCTGGGGGAGATGGACCGGCTGAAACAGGCGCTGCTCGCCGGCGAGGACGCGGCGCTTGTCGAGGGGATCCAAAAACACGCCTCCTGGGTGGCGCGGTGGCGGGGGAACTATCCCGCCATCGGGCCGGACAATGTGGACGAAATCATCCGGGACGAGATCGGCCGCACCTTCAGCGCCATCCTGGAGCAAGCCGGCGTCTTCAAACGCGACGAAGCCGGCCAAACCGCCTTCGACCGATTCCTCGCCGTGCTGTGACCGTG
>JAIRTA010000030.1 GCA_031255175.1 Oscillospiraceae bacterium
CGTGCGCGCGTCGGTGGGGGTTATTCGCCGAGCGAGGTCAGCTGCGTCAGCGGGCTGTTTTGGCCGTCCCAGAGGAAGAATTGATACCTGGCGGCGTTTTCGGGTTTGGCGAGCATCGCGACGGCCATTGTGTAGCCGTCCGTTCCGGCCGGAACTGCGGTTGTGTCGATCCCGATCAGCCTGCCGGCGGCGTCGTAGCTGGCGGCGATCAGGGTCACGCCGCCGTCCGACGCCGCATCGTTCCTGATGATCGCGAACTCCGGCGAGTAGAAGCCGGGCTCTGCTTCGGCCGCCGACGGATAGATCCGGTAGTTGTCGTCGGCCGAGATGTCTGTGAGGGCGCGCGCGACGTCGAAGCAGTCAACGTTGCCGCCGCCGGCGGTGATGTTGAACCTGAGCCTGTGTTCGCCGGCGGTCAGCGGGATCGCGAGCGGGCTCTCCGCCCACACCCAGTTCTGCCACCCGCCCGTGAGACCGCCCCGGAAGGCGGAGACGGTGACCCCGTCGACCTGGATGTCAAACTGCCCGCCGCTGCCGCTGTTGCCCGCGTAGCGGAACAGGAATGTGTACGCGCCGCTTCTCGCGACGTCGATGTAGTACGTCACGGTGCCGCCCGCGTCCATGTATCCGAGGTTTCGTCCGCCGCTGCCGCTGCCGCCCTCGGCCTGCGGCGCCCCGGTTTTCTCGTTGAAATCCTCGGCCTCGACGCGGACGGTTCCGACGGCCGGGACCGGCGTGACTTGGATCTCGTTTGCGACAAACAGCTTGCGCGCGCGAAGCGTCGTGTAGAGGATGTCCTTCATGTTCTCGCGAAGCTGTTCCTCCGTGAGCGTGCCGGCGGCGACGGCCGCCGATACCGTGGACGGGCTGCCGCTGGCCATCTTGATGTCGTTGCCGGCCGCGGCTTCCCTGGCGTTGTTGGAGCCGTTGCCCCAGTCCGTCATCATAATCCCGCGCCAGCCCCACTCGCCGGTGGGGATGCCGGTGATCAGATCCCAGCGCTCCGCGGTTTCGACGCCGTTCATCAGGTTGTAGGACGACATGATGCAGAACGGGTCGGCCTCTTTGATGGCGATCTCAAAGCCCTTCAAATAGATCTCGCGGGCCGCGCGCTCCGTCAGCACCGAGTTGGAGCCGCCGTTGCGGTTTTGCTCCTGGTTGTTCACGGCGTAATGCTTCAGCGTCACGCCGACGTCGAGGGTCTGGACGCCCCGCGTCAGGGCGGCGGCGATCTTGCCCGTCACGAGCGGGTCTTCGGAATAATATTCGAAATTGCGGCCGCAGAGCGGGTTGCGGTGGATGTTCATGCCCGGCGCAAGCCAGATGTCAACCCGGTTGGCGACCATCTCGGTCGCGACGGCCACGCCCACCTGCTCGAGGAGCGGGGTGTTCCAGGTGCAGGCCAGCATTGTCCCGATCGGCCAGGCGGTCGCGCTGTCGATCCGCAGCCCGGCCGGGCCGTCGGCGGTTTCGAGCGCCGGCACGCCGAGCCTGTCCAGGCCGCCCAGCGTACCCGTGCCGCTCGGCACGCCGGCCCCGTGCCCTTGGGAGAGCTCGGCCATCTCGGTGAGTGTGAACGCCTGCGCGAACTCGTCAAGCGTCACGCTGCCGTTGTGCACGTCCATGAGCGTCGGGCCCTCGTTCGGTTCGGGATTGAAGATCGAATTTTCGCGGTCGGTGTGGTAAAGCGGGGTGTAGTCGGCGGGGTCGTACGTGTACCCGTGAACGGCGTCGGGCTGCGCGGGCCCCCCGCCGCCCGACGCGGACCCGCCGCCCGTTGGCGGCGCTGCCTGCGCCCTGACGGGCGCGCGGTTCGCGACAGGCGCCGGCGCGAACATCAGCGCGCTGATGTTGCCGGCCCCCGTCGTCTTTGAGACCAGCGTCAGCGTGTGCCGGCCGGCCGGCAGCGCAAGGGGGTACGGCGCGCTGTCGGCGAACGTGTAGTACAGCGCGCTCCCGCTGGCGCCCGCCGGCGCGGTCTGCGGGAAGCTCACGGTGAACGCGTTCTCCCCGTCGATCAAAACATCCACGGCGTTGGCCCGCGCGGCGAAGTTCGCGTGGCGGAACACCAGGCTGTACGCGCCGGCGACGGCCACGTCGAGGGTGTAGGTGATCGTCGTGCCGGTGTCGAAGTTGCCCGTGCACTGGTCCTCCGTCCCGGGGACGTTCTCCCACGCGAACGAGCCCGTCTTCGCGAGCGACGTCGGCGGGTACGCCGGGCAGATTGTCGTTTCGGCGGCCGAAACGGCCACCAGGCCGTCCGGCAGGTCCGCCGGGCGGAGCGTGAAGTAATTCAGGTTGCCGCTGCTTGTCTTGGCCGTAAACGCCAGCGTGACCCCGCCGGCCGGCAGGTCAAACAGGTACTCGTCGCTCATCGCCGGGTTGTACCAGGTGCCGGCCCCGCTGCCGTCGCCTGTCTGCGTCATGGTGACCTGTATGTCGGTGGCGACGCCGTCCGCGGTCGTGGCGTTCCCGTTGACGGTGATCGTAAACGGGTCGGCGATGGTCGCGCGCCCGTTGGCGTAGTTCAGCTGGAATTTGTAAAGCCCGCCCCGCTCGACGTTCAGTTTGTACGTCAGCACTCTGCCGCTGTTGAAAAACGCGACCGTCGGCAGCCCCGTCGCGGGAACGGTTTCCAGCACGATCTCCGGCGACATCGTCGAGGCCAGATACGCGGGGATCGTCGTTGTGCGGGAAGCGGACACGGCAAACGCCGACGGCTTGAACGTGAGAGACCGCAGGTTGCCGGCCGAGCCCGCGCGGGATTGGACCGTGAAATAATGCGTCCCCGCGGGCAGATGCACCGTGTAGGGTTCGCTGTCGACAAAGGTATACCAGCGGTTCGCGCCGGAACTGGCCGTCTGCGTGATCTCGATCGCGGCGGGGGCCGTCTCCAACCGGGCCGCGGTCACGTTCTCCGTGCTGTCGCTCAGGTAGAACCGGATCGAATCTGTCATGGCCGCGTTGCCGTTGGCGTAGTCGATCGTTATGTCATAATCGTTTTCCTGCGCGACGATCAGCTTGTACGTCAGCGTGCTGTTTGTCTGGAACGCGCCGATGCACTTCTCCCCGCCGCCGTTCGGGATTGTCTCCATCACGGACGTCCCGATCAGATTTTCGAGGTGCGTGTCGGCGATGACCAGCTTGGACGCCGTCGCCGCGTTGACGGCAACCACGCCGTTTTCGATCCAACTCGGCTGGAAGTTTAAGAAGTTGAGGTAGCCGTTGCCGCCCGCCTTCGAAACCAGCCTGAGCTCGTGGCTGCCCTGCGGCAGCGTGACGAGATATTTCGCGGTGTCTTTCATCTGATACATCGAGCTCGCGCTCGTGTTCGGGAGGGCGATGTTTTCCGCGTTCAGCCGCACCGGGTTTTCGTCGAGGAAGATGTCGAACGCGTCGGCCACGGTCGGGTTCCCGTTGGAATACGTGGCTGAGAAATAATAGGTCCCCGCCTGCGAAACGGTTATGTTGTACTGAAGCCACGCGCCCGTTTCGAAGCCGACGACGGACGGGACGCCGGCCGACGTGCCCACGGGGAACGAGATCCCCGCCGCCCTTTTGGCCGGCTCATAGGCGTTTACGACGGACATTTTGTCGTTTGCGATCGCGAATATGACGGGCGGGACTTCCGGGCCGTTGCGCCGCGTCTCGCCGGTCACGGGGTCAATGAGGACGTCAAAGCCCGCCGACGGCGTGAGATACTCGTGGGCCTCCTCGGTCACGATGAGGGCCCCGACGTCGTAATAGCCGACCCTCACGGCGTTTTTCACCGAATTGCCGACATAGACCCAGTAGCGCCCCGGTTCGATCACCCAGCAGGATTTGTGACCGGTCACGCCCAGGTCGTCGTACGACGAGAGGTCGTCGATCGGGAAGCTGATGTCGAGCGTCTGCGAGGCGCCCGGGGCCAGCTCGTCCGTCTTTTCAAACGCCGCCAATTCGCGGGCGGGCTTGCCCAGCGCGCCGTCCGGCCCTTCAAAGTAGACCTGCACCACCTCTTTGCCGCTGTGCACCGCCCCCGCGTTGGTCACGGTCGCCGAGACCTTGATGCTGTCCCCCTCGACGGCCACGGGGCCGTACGCCGGCGCCGCGCCGCGGACGGCCGGAACCGTGTCGAGCCGCGTATAGCCGAGGCCGTACCCAAATTCATATTGCACCTTCTCGTACGCCGGGTCCGCCGTGGCAAAATACCGGTACCCGACGTAGATGTCCTCGCTGTAATACACGTCGCCGTTGCCGCCGAACATGCCGATCCCGCTGGCCGTCGAGGACGGGTAATCGTCATAGGTCTTGGCGAACGTGTCCACCAAGTGCCCGGACGGGTATTTGTCTCCGACAAGAACGTCCGCGACGGCGTTGCCGCCCTCCATCCCGGCTTGCCACGCCAGCAGGACCGATTTGATCTGCGGATAGGAATTCACCCACGTGAGATCCATCACCCCGCCGATGTTGAGCACGACGACGACGTCCGCAAAGTTCGCCGTGACGCGCCCGATGAGCGCCGTCTCCGCGTCGGAGAGATAATAGTCGCCCTTGCCGGCGCTTCTGTCGCCGCCTTCGCCGGAATTGCGGCCCAAAACGACAACGGCCTTGTTGGCGCCGGACTCCTTGGCGGCCAGAACGAACTCGTCCGTGGCCGCGTAGCCGGTGCTGCTCTCATACTGCGCGGACGTGGCCGCGTCGAGCCCGACCTTGCCGGCCGTGACCTTTTGCCTGATCCCATACAGAATGTTTCGGTTGTAGGGCACATTGACGTCGCCGGAGCCGGTGCCGCCCTTGACCGTGTTGATCTGCGCGCCGCCGAAAACCGAGATCTTATCCGTCGCCCGCAGCGGCAGCACTTGGACGCCGTCGGCGCCCGCGTCGTTTTTGAGCAGAACCATGCCCTCCGGCCCGACGGCGCGGGAAAGCTCCGGATTGCCCTCGGCGGGCGCGGCGGTGACGGTCGCGGGCATGGCAAACACAAGCGCCGCGACCATCGTCAGCGCCAGGCACCCGGCCAATGCCCTTTTGCAAATGTTTCTCACAAAACTTCCTCCTTAAACACTAAACACCAAACACTTGGGACTCTCCCTCGGCGGACCGCCGCCGGAGCGGCGGCCGGCCCTTCTTCTTGCAAAATTTGTGTGCTGCCCTCGGCGGCGCCTTGCCCCGGAGACGGGCTGCCTGCACACAGCCGCGCGGCCGGCCTTGCCTGCACGCAAAACGGCCGCGCCCGGGTGACACACGCCAAAATGCCCGGGACGCAGCCGCTTTATGACAAGATTTAGATGACACGGCGTACTACACCTTTTCGCGAAAGCGCGCACCGCAGGGCATTCCCGTTATATTTTACTGCACATTGCTCACAAAGTCAAGATTTCTTTATTTGTTTTTTATATATTTGCACGGATCTATCGGCCTCACGCGCACTTCCCTTCCAAATGTTCACTTTCCCGCGGTTTTTCACGCGAAACCGGCGCCGACGCGGGGGCGCGGAGCGGGGAATCCCCGGGGGTTTTGCTCCGGACGGTCGCCGCCGACGTAAAAATTTTCTAAAACACCAAAAGACTTTTCTTGACTTGCGCCGGCCCCGGGCATATCATGAGAAGAGCATGGGTATCTTGCATAAGGAGAATGAGATATGTTCGTGTATTCCGACAACGCGGCCACCATGCCGCTGTCCCGGGAGGCGTTCGAGGCGATGCTCCCTTTCCTGCGCGATAATTTCGGCAACGCCTCTTCGGTTTACGGCGTCGCGCGGGAGGCGGCCCGGGCGCTGCACGGCGCGCGGGAGGATGTGGCGCGCGCGCTCGGCGCCAAACCGGAGGAGATCTACTTCACCGGCGGCGGCACCGAATCCGACAACTGGGCCCTCAAGGGCGCGGCCGAGGCGCGCCGCGCCCGGGGCCGGCACATTGTCACCACCGCCATCGAGCACCACGCCGTGCTGCACACGGCGGAGTACCTGGGGCGGCAGGGCTGTGAGATCACCCTGCTGCCGGTGGACGAACGGGGCCTTGTGAGCCCCGAACAGGTGCGGGACGCGCTCCGCCCGGACACCGCCCTCGTCTCCGTCATGCTGGCCAACAACGAGATCGGCACCATCGAGCCCATCCGCGAGATCGCCGCCGTCACGCGCGCCCACGGCGCGCTTTTTCACACGGATGCCGTGCAGGCGGTCGGGCACATTCCGGTGGACGTGACCGAGCTGGGCGTCGATCTGCTCTCGCTGGCCGGGCACAAATTCGGCGGCCCGAAGGGCGTGGGCGCTCTGTATATCCGCAAAGGGGTGCGCCTCCCTCCGCTGCTGCACGGCGGCGGGCACGAGCGGGGCCTGCGCTCGGGCACGGAGAACGTGGCCGGCGCCGTGGGGCTCGCGGCCGCGCTGACGCGCGCCGTGCAGACGCTGCCGGAGACAATGGCCCTCGTCGCCGCGCGCCGCGCGCGCGTCATAGACGGCCTTTCGCGCATCCCGTTTTCCCTCTTGACCGGGGACCCTGTCCGCCGGCTGCCGGGGAATATCTCCTTTGTGTTTGAGGCGGTTGAGGGCGAATCCCTCGTCCTCGGGCTCGACATGGTGGGCGTGTGCGCCTCGTCGGGCTCGGCCTGCTCCTCCGGTTCGCTGGACCCGTCGCACGTACTGCTCGCCATCGGACTCCCCCACGAGGTCGCCCACGGTTCGCTGCGCCTCACGATCAGCGAAAACAACACCGAGGAGGAGATCGACTACCTCATCGAGCAGGTCACAAACATCGTCGCCCGGAGCCGCCGGATGTCGCCCCTGTGGAACGAGGAGACCCAATCCCCCACCGAGCGCTTCTGGCCGCAGGGCGTCCCCGCCTCCCTGTGACGGTTCGCGCTTCGCCCGGCGCCGGCCGGCGATCGATTCCGCCGGATTGTTGTGCAATTGTGTAATATAGAGAGAGGACTGACAGCAGCCATGTATTCCGAAAAGGTCATGGATCATTTTTCAAACCCCCGCAACGTGGGAGAACTGCCGGACGCCAACGCCGTGGGAAAGGTGGGCAACCCCAAGTGCGGCGACATCATGAAGATGATGATGCGCATCGAAAACGACGTCATCGCGGACGTCAAGTTCAAAACCTTCGGCTGCGGCGCCGCCGTGGCCACCTCCAGCATGGCGACGGAGCTCGTCAAGGGCCGGACGGTCACGGAGGCGCTGGCGCTGACCAACAAGGCCGTGGCCGAGGCGCTTGACGGCCTGCCGCCCGTCAAGATGCATTGCAGCGTGCTGGCCGAGGAGGCCATCAAGTCCGCCATCTCCGACTACTATCTCCGGCAGGGCATCGACCCCGTCCCCATTGTGGGCTGCAACGTCGACTGCGAGCATTGCCACTGATATGCCGCAGGAAATTTGGCTGGCCCTGGCCCTGGCGGCGGTGGTGCTCGCGCTGACGGCCGCGCGGATGTTCGTCCGCACCGGACAGATCGGCCGGGCGCGGGTGGGCCCCGTCCTCGGCCGCGCGGCGGACCCGGAGACCGCGGCGCGCGCCGCCGAGACCCTGGGCGCGCTCATCCGCTGCAAAACGGTCTCCCACGACGCGCCCCGCGAGCGCGCCGAATGGGTGCATCTGCGCGACGAGTTGAAGCGCCGTTACCCGTCTGTCCACGCGGCCATGACGCGGGAGACCGTCGGGCTGTTTAGTTTGCTCTACCATTGGAAAGCGCCGGACCCGCAGGGGGATCCGCTGCTTTTTTGCGCGCATCTCGACGTGGTGCCCGCCGAGAGCGGGGCCTGGCGCCACCCGCCCTTTGAGGGCCTGATTGAGGACGGCCACGTCTGGGGGCGCGGCGCGCTGGACTGCAAACACCTCGTCACCTGCCTGCTGGAGGCCGCCGAACTCTTGCTCCGGCAGGGATTTTCGCCCACGCGGGACATCTACTTCGCGTTTGGGCACGACGAGGAAACCGGCGGCGCGGAGGGCGCCGCCGCGCTGGCCGCGCTGTTTGCCAAACAAAATCTTCACTTTGCCCTGGTCCTCGACGAGGGCGGCGCGCTGACCCGCGGCGCCCTCTCGCTTCGCCGGCCGGTGGCCGAGGTCGGCGTGAGCGAAAAGGGCATGATGAACGTGCGCCTCACCGCCCGGAGCGCGGGCGGCCACGCCGCGCACCCGCCGCGGCACACGGCGCTCGGCCGGATCGCCGAAGCCGTCTGCCGCGTGGAGTTCCGGCCCGGCCCGGCCCGCCTCACGCCGCTGATCACCGACCTCTTGACCCAGCTCGCGCCGAACCTCTCCTTTTCGTGGCGTTTTCTGATCGCCAACCGCCGCCTGCTGCGCCGGCCTCTGCTGCGCCGCCTGGCGCGCTCCGGCGAGACCTCCTGGGTGCGCACGACCTTCGCGCCCACGACGGCGCGGGCGGGCACGGCGCCGAACGTTCTGCCCGACACCGCCGAGGCCGTGCTGAATGTCCGTCTGCTGCACGGGGAGCGGGGCGAGGACATCCTTGTCTATCTGCGGGATCTGTTCTCCGGGCTGGACCTCGAGATGGAGGTTCTCTTTTCGCAGGACCCCTCCTCCGTCTCAGACTACCGGGGCGCTCCGTTCGCACAGCTCGGCGAGAGCGTGCGGGCCGTGTTTGGGGCCGTGCCGGTCGTGCCCTTCCTGCTGGCGTCGGCCACCGACGCGCGGCGCTACGAGCCCTTCTCCTCCCATGTGTTTCGTTTCTGCCCCTTTGTCCTCACGCCGGACGAAAGCGCGCGTATGCACGCCGTCGACGAGCGCGTGAGCCTGGAGGCGCTGGGGCTGGCGGTCGCCTTCTACGAGGACCTCCTGCGCCGCTGCGCCGGCCCGGAGGCGGAAGACTCGGAAGATCTGAAAGATCCGGAAGATCCGGAAGACAGAGAAGATCTGAAAGACACAGAAGATCCGGAAGACGCAAAAGACAACACGGCGGGTCCGGAAAACACGGAGTCCGCAAAAGACGCGAAAGATTCGAGGGATGCAAAGACCCCGGCGTCCGCGAAAGACGCGGCCGGGGGCGATGTCCGCGGCGGACCCCGGGACGCGGAGACGGAATGACAAAATTGTCCTGCAAAATTTGTGTGTTTGTACAATGATGACGCATTGGCGTTACATTGGATATTTTTCTCGCACCCGCGTCGGCGCGCTCTCGGTTGAGCGCGTGCTTGCCATGCGCGACGGCGTTTTGGCCGCCAACGCGTAAACCTTTTGGGCGGACACAAGGCCCGCCCCTACAGATAAATTTTTAGGAGGGGCCATTCTCATGAAAACATTTCTTCGCACCCACAGAGTCAAATTGCTGTTGGGCGTCGTTGCGCTCTGTGTCATCTCTGTCTGTTCGCTCTATCTGATCCCACTGCGTTTTGACGCGATGGCGCCCCGGGCGCGCGTCTCGGAGATCATCGTCACCCAAATGAGAGTGACGCCCGGCGTCGAGGGAGGGTCGGAACTCCTGTCCAGCGACGCGTTCACGGATGACCGGGAGATCCAAGCCATTTACGATGTGCTGTCTGACGCCCGCTTTAGAAGAAAACTCTTTCAGCCCGCAAACACCGCGTCTTCGTTATCCGTCGATTTTATGGAGATCCAATTGGTGAGCGATCCCTCGCCCGGAGAAGACGTACCGGGTGTGTTTCGCTTTCTCATCATCTCCAGCGACGATCGGGATTTCACACATCCGCGCCCTCATTATGACAGCGAGGTTCAAATGACGCAGCACTGGGAGCGGGCGGAACAAGGCGCATGGTATCGCGTCGTCGGAGGCGCAAAGCGGCGGGCGGAGATCTATCAGGCGCTGAGAGAAAAATTGACAATTGATAATTGACAATTATTTACATCCCCAAAGCGCAAAATGTAGCCCGCAGGATGCCACCGCACACCACGCCGCGGGGAAACACCCGGCAGGGGCGGGGAAACGCCTTTGGGCGGACACAAGGCCCGCCCCTACATTGGGGTTGGTAATAATGCTCAATTCTCAATCTCGCGTGTTGTTGGGGTAATTTTCTTTTTCTTTGCGTTTCCCTCTTGACAAGTGGCGCTGGGGTTGTATAATGTCCCCATAGGGAACGACAGAAGATTTGAAAAGGGAGTGTGGACCTGATATAGCCCGAGTTTGCCACTTCAAAAGAGAAAACGGAGCGCATAATGGCTCCGTTTTCTCTGATACGGTGCGGTTTCTGTTGAAATCGGGACGTTTGGGCAATTTGAGAAAATATGACCACAAAATATGACTACATGAAAATTCGCGTACCCGTTTTTATGCTTTTCAGTTCGCCCCTTTGGAACATTTTGTACGGTATTTTGACGTCGAACGCGCCAAGGATGATCTTAAGATCGGGATCGTCGATGTTCAAAAATCTGTAATTGTCGCCGGGCATTTTCTCGACCTGCCATTTGCACAGCGCCGTCTGCACACGCTCCGCCGACAGCCCCGCCGTCCAATTGAGGCCCTTGTCCTTTGCGGAGGGCATTGCCCCCGAATCAACGATCCTGTTCTGAATTATCCGCATCATGATCAGGGCGATTGTGCATATTAGCAGATGCGCCTTGATGTGCTCTCTGTTTCTGACGAACACGGGACGCGTGCCGAGCTCGCTCTTCATAACGCGGAATTGATCTTCGATTCGCGACAGGCCGTGATATTTGTCGATCACTTCTTGGGGATGCATGCAAAGCTCCGACGTGACAATCTGATAGTAGCCCATGCCCTCCCTGTATTGATTGACCTTGTCAATATCCAGCATCGCCTTCAGCTCAGAGGAATCAAACACCTCCCCCGTCTTGTCGTTCACGACGTCCCGGCTCAGGAATTTGCGGAGACTCTTGGCCTGTGTCGCC
>JAIRTA010000143.1 GCA_031255175.1 Oscillospiraceae bacterium
AGCGGGCCGCCGATGTCATCCCAGTTGTAATAGCCGCTTTCGACCAGCTTGCCGATGTCGCTGATCGTGTAGGCAACCGGGTCGCAGAGGAACGACGGGATGATGCCCGTGCCGTTGTCATATGTCTCCGTGTCG
This sequence comes from Oscillospiraceae bacterium, assembly GCA_031255175.1. Taxonomy (GTDB): domain Bacteria; phylum Bacillota; class Clostridia; order Oscillospirales; family UBA929; genus JAIRTA01. Next base: position 136 of record JAIRTA010000143.1, read on the forward strand.
TTGACCGTGACTTGCGCGCCGCTTTGAATCTCTTGCACCATCTTCACGACGGCGGCCGCGAGCGTGCGCGTGTCTTTGAACACCGACATGGACTGGAGTCCGCTGCGCATGTTGATGACCGAAGCCTTGTCGCAGTCCTGACCAGAGACGATCGGGAAATTGTCGGCGGTGTAGCCCGCCCCCTTCAACGCGTTGGAGATGCCCTGACCCACCGAGTCGTTGGACGAATAGACCGCTGCCAGCGGGGTGCCGCCCGGCCGGTAATCGTACTGAGAAACCAGATTCTCCATACGCTTCTGGGCTTCTTCGGTGCTCCAGTTCAATGTGGCGCACTGGGCCTCTTCGGTCTGACCGGACTTGACGACGAGTTTGCCGCTGTCTATGTACGGCCGCAGAACGTCCATCGCCCCGCCGAAGAAGAAGTGGATGTTGTTGTCGTCGGGGGAACCCGTGAAGAGCTCAACATTGAACGGACCGGTTTCCGTATCGAGCCCCAGGGCGTCGCGGATATATGTACCTTGCAACGCGCCGACCTTGTAGTTGTCGAACGAGGCGTAGTAGGTGACCGCGTCTGTCCCCTTGATCAAGCGGTCGTACGCGATGACCGAGATGTTCTTGTCTTTGGCCTGCTTCAGCACTTCGGTGAGCGAACTGTCGTTGATGGCCGCGATCACCAACGCCTGGCAGTCGCCGGCGATCATGTTTTCAATCTGCGACACCTGCGTGGCGATGTCGTTGTCGCCGCCGTACTGTAAGTCAACCTCGTACCCCAGCGCTTCGAACTGTTGTTTCAGATTGTCGCCGTCTTGATTCCAACGCTGAAGGCTCTTTGTCGGCATCGAGATTCCAACCTTGAAGCCGGTGCTGGTCTGCGTCGATTCCTGCTTTTCGGCACACGCAGCCAGCGCGAACATCATAATCCCCGCGAGACATAAGGCTATAAGTTTTTTCATGCTTTTCTCCTCCTCGAAATGTAAATATACTGCGGCTTCGCGCCGCGGTGTGACCGTGCACAATTTTACGCGCCGCAAAGGCGCAATTTGGAACTCGGCGATGCCGACTCGGGGCACTTGAGGAAACTTGAGGAACTTGCGCTCATCTTAAGAATAGACATGCTCGGTTTTCGGACTGCGGAACCGTCATTCTAATGACGACGTGTTCCGCTCAGTGGGCTTTGCCGTCCATACTCCGACCTCCTTTGAGACAACGCAAAAGGCGCCTGGCCGTGATCCGCGGTGGACGAGAACCCAGGGGCAAGACCGCCTGCACAAACGACCTCGCCGGCCGCCGCCTCCTCTGCACACAAAGGCAACCGCTTCTGCTTCCTGACACGCCACACACACGAAACCCATTGGGCCGCAACCTTTCCAACGTTTTCCATCTAACTTGCTATGCTATACCTTTCTGAAAACGCGTCGCAGCCATTGACGCCCCTATTATATTGCACGCAATTCGCAATGTCAAGGGTCAAATATAATATTTTTTATGTGTTTCGACCAAATTAGATATGTCGAAATCCCGAAAAAAACAATTTCGGAAAGGTATACCTTATCGATATCATCTAAAAGTGCCGTTTTTTACTACAAAAGCGGCACTTTTTCTTGTTGTGCTCGAGCACCTTCTTCACGGACAGTCTCCGGGCCCATCGAAATTCGGACGGCCAACCGGGGGGCCTGAGACCGCGCGAGGCCGGGCAGCCGGCTTGGCAATAAGTTAAAACAATGTGTTGAAAATCCGCAGGGGGCATGATATACTTGGAGCCGAAGAAGAAAGTCTCTGCGTGGGTCGATGTCGGTTTTTTGAGATATAGAGCCTCGGAGGGCATGGGCAGCGCGCTGTTCGGTGAGGCGCCGGAGGACGCCGGGCCGGCTCTGCGCCGCCCGGCAACGTCTCACCCGGTCCCGCGCGAAGCGAGCCGGCAATTCGTTCCGCTCCCGGCATGTGGAGCAGATTTCGCGAAAGGGGATGGTCGTAAAAATGGCTGAACTGTACTGTCTTGGAATCGATATAGGCACTTCCGGCACAAAGGCCGCGTTGTTCACACAAAACGGCAAAGCGGTGCTTTCGAAAACGGAAGAATACCCCCTTTATCAGCCGCGCAACGGCTGGGCCGAGCAAGATCCGCTGGATTGGTGGCACGCGGTACAAAAAAGTGTGTCCGGTCTCATATCCGAAAGCGGCGTCGCTCCGGCGGATATCAAATCGATCGGTCTGTCGGGGCAGATGCATGGACTCGTCATGCTGGACGCGGATGGAAATCTGCTCAGGCGGGCGATCATCTGGTGTGACCAGAGAACCGCGCGTGAGTGCGAGGCCATGAACGCTTTGATAGGGAAGCAACGCCTGATCGAGATCACCGCCAACCCCGCGCTCACCGGTTTTACCGCGTCAAAAATCTTGTGGGTTCGTGAAAACGAGCCTGACATATACGAAAGATGTGCGCACATCTTGCTTCCCAAAGACTACATACGCTATATGCTCACCGGTGAATTCGCGACCGATGTGTCCGACGCGTCGGGCATGCAGCTGATGGATGTTCCAAAACGCACCTGGTCGCTGGAGATCCTTAATAAATTGGGTATTTCTGGTGATTTGCTTCCTAAGATATACGAATCTCCGGACCAGGCCGGCGTCGTCTGCGCAAAATCCGCCGGAGAAACCGGACTCCGCGCCGGAACCGTCGTCGCCGGAGGAGCGGGTGATAACGCGGCGGCGGCTATCGGCATGGGCGTGGCAAAACCGGGCTCTGCGTTTATGACAATAGGATCGTCCGGCGTCATCTACGCGGTCACGGACAAAGTATCCATAGACCTGGCCGGTCGGGTCAATACACTGTGCGCATCCGTACCGGGCGGCTGGACGGTCATGAGTTGCACGCAAGCCGCGGGCTTGTCCTTAAAATGGTTCCGCGATAATTTCTGTCTAAAAGAAATTCTTGAGGCGGAAAAGCTGGGCATGGACGTTTACGACTTTATGGGCGGGCTCGCGGAGAAAGTCGGGATAGGCGCGCAAGGTCTGCTGTTTCTCCCCTATTTGATGGGCGAACGGGCGCCGCACCCTGACTCTCTTTGCAGAGGTGTATTTTTCGGGTTGTCCGCAATACATGGTTCTGCGCACATGACACGCGCCATCATGGAGGGCGTCGCATACTCCCAATGGGAGTGTCTGGATGTCTTTGCCGAGATGGGCGTCACCGCCGGCGATATGATGATCTGCGGCGGCGGCGGGCGCAGCCGTCTATGGCGGCAGATCTTGGCCGATACGCTGGGCTGTACGATCAGTTCCGCGCGGCACGATGAGGGCCCGGCCCTCGGTGCGGCGATTCTCGGTGCGGTCGCCGCCGGTCTTTACGATTCTGTTGGAGAAGCCTGCGAGCAGATTGTGGTCAGGGAAAAGCTGAACGAGCCCATAGAAGCGAATAGAGTCAAATACAAAGGATATTTCGACCTGTTCAAAAGACTGTATGTCAATTTGCGCAGTGATTTCGAAATTTTGGCCGTGCTGCAGTAAAAAGGAGATCGAACATGCCAGTTACAATCAGACAAGTGGCCCACGCCGCAGGTGTTTCGCGGGGGACTGTTGACCGCGTCGTCAACAATCGCGGCAAAGTCAAGCCTGAAGTCGCGGAACGCATCCGCGAGGTCATCAACGAAACGGGCTACACACCCAACAAGGCCGGCAAAGTGCTGGTTACGCGCAAAAGGCCTATAAAGATAGGCTGCTTTCTTCCTTCTTTAGGCAACGCGTTCTGGGACGAAGTAATGACGGGATTCCGAGCGGCGGAGGATGAACTGGCCGACTTTGGCCTGTCTCTGGAGATCCGCGAAGTCCACGGTTATATCATCGAAGGGCATATTGAAGCCATCAGAAGTCTGGTTGACGCAAACTGTTCGTCGCTGATTGTGTCTACAATGGACGTGCCGGACATCCGTGATTATGTCAACAGCGTCATCAACAATGGGATCCCCGTTATTACCATAAACACCGACCTCACAGGGACAAACCGCCTTTGCTATATTGGAAGCGATTATCTAACGGGTGGGAAAGCGGCCGGCAGGTTGCTCAGCATTTACAGTGAATTTCCCCTCGTCATCCTGACCGTAACCGGCTCCACAATGATAAAAGGCCACAATGATCGCATCGCGGGATTTTTAACCTCGCTGAACGAGAGCAATGTGGAGTACCGGATGGCTTCTGTCTGCGAATGTCTCGATGATGAGGAGCGCGCTTATGACGTAACCCTCGACGCTCTGCGCGAACATCCCGATACAAATTGCGTCTATATTTCCGCAGCGGGCGTGACGGGCGTTTGCCGCGCCATAGCGGATTCGGGCCTGCGCCGCGACCACAGGATCAAAGTCATATCTTTCGACGACCCTGAGACAACCTGCGAACTGATCAAAAAAGGGGAGATCGACTTCACAATATGTCAGGAACCTTACCGCCAGGGGTATCAGTCGGTTGTCGACCTATTCAACTATTTTCTGGAAAATAAAAAGCGCCCTCTCTCAGACTGCTTTACCGAAACCGTAATCAAAATCAAAGAAAATTTATAATAACGCAACGGGACACCCCGCGGGGTGTCCCGTTGCAAACAAAAAACGCCCGGGTTTTCCGCCGGGCGTTTTTTGTATTCCCTTATATTTCCATGATCACCGGGAGGATCATGGGGCTGCGTTTGATTTTTTTGT
>JAIRTA010000156.1 GCA_031255175.1 Oscillospiraceae bacterium
CTAATTAGGTATGAGGTGGGGATTCTCTGGTGCGGGGGAACGACGGCGGCCCGTGGAGGCGGGATGGTATCCGCCCGCGTGGGTTTGTCGTTGCGTGTGAATGGCCGCCCTCCCACGCTCCCAGCCCGAAATATAGCGAGGGGAAAACTTGAAAGTTTTCCCCTTGCTATACTACATATAGTAGGTATTTCTATATATAGTATCTTGCGTCATCTAAATATTTACAAATCGCCGGTCTTTTTTTCGCCATACTGCGTTGGCGGAACAATATGTAAAATTCTGGAATATCACATAAATTGTGCGTTTAGATGTGTTTTCAGATGATCTGGGGAGGGATGAGGGGTGCACATTGTGCTGATCGGTCTTTCGGGCAGCGGTAAATCCAGCCTGGGCCGGCGGGCGGCGCAGATGTTGGGCCTGCCTTTTGCGGACTTGGACGAGCGGATCGAACAGGAGGCGGGTCTGCGCGTTCGGGAGATTTTCGACCGGTACGGCGAGGCGGATTTCCGGGAACGGGAGGCGCGGGCCGTGCGCGCGGCGTCGTCGTCACCGATCTCCGGCGTGATCGCCACGGGCGGCGGGGCGGTGCTCCGGCCGGAGAATGTGCGCCTGCTCCGCGAGGCCGGATTTCTCGTCTTCCTCGACCGCCCGGTGGCGCACATCGCCCGCCATGTGGCTTACGACGGCAGCCGGCCCCTGGTGTCCGGCGCGCGGGATCTGGAGGCCTTGGCCGCGCGGCGGCGGCCTCTCTACGAGGCGGCCGCGCACGCGACGCTGCGAAACGACGCCGGTTTTGACGAGGCCTTGGCCGCGCTGCTGGCGCTGGTCCGGACGCGCAATCCGCCGGGCGGCTATGCCGTTGTCGGGGACCCCATTGCGCATACGCTGTCCCCTTTGCTGCACCGCGCGGTGTTCGGCGCCCTCGGCGTCGCGGAGGACTATACGGCGCTCCAAGTGCCGCGCGGGGCCCTGGCGGATTTTACATCCGGCCTGCGCGCCGGCAAACTGAAGGGATGCAATGTGACGATCCCGCACAAGCGCGACATTCTGCCCCTCCTGGACGAAGCGGAGGAGGAGGCGCGCCTCTGCGGGGCCGTGAACACCGTGGTCGCGCGCGGGGGGCGTCTGTGCGGATACAACACCGACATGGAGGGTCTGCTGACCGCCCTGCGGGCCGCGGGCCGCGGATACCGGGGCGCGGCGGTGCTGCTGCTGGGCGCGGGCGGCGCGGCGGGCGGCGTCGCGCTGAAAGCCGCGCGCGAGGGCGCCCGCGGGATCGTCATACTGGCGCGCCGCCCGCAGCGCGCCGAGGCGCTGGCGGCCGCGGTGCGGGCGGCGGCCCCCGCCGCCCCGGTGCGCGCCGGGGCGTTGACGCCGGAGACGGTTGCGGCGGCGGCGCGGACGGCGGATCTGCTGGTCAACGCGACGCCGCTGGGCATGTGTTCCGCGGCGGCGGACTTCGACGACCTGTCGTTTGTAGACGCCCTGCCGCCGCGCGCGCTGGTGTGCGACCTTGTCTACAACCCGCCCCGCACGCGTCTGCTGCGGGCGGCCGAGGCGCGGGGGCTCGCCGTACAAAACGGGCTGGATATGCTGATCTACCAGGCGCTGCTGGCCGACGAACTCTTCCTTGGCCGGGCGCTCGACAAGGCGGCGCTGTACCCCATCGCGAGGCGGGCCGTGGCAGACATGCAATCGCCGTAAAACGCGCGGTCCCGCGCAAAAGCGGAAGAGAACGGAGGAGTGAGGCAGATGATCATTGTCTTGAGGCAGGGGGCCGACGAGGGGCAGGCCGAGGTGATCCGGCGGGAGATGGCGGCGCGCGGCCTGATGATCCAGGACATTCAGGGCGAGAACACCCGCATGGTCGCCCTTGCGGGCGACACGTCTATGCTGTCCGACGAGGCGCTCCTGCGCCATGAGTGCGTGGAACGCGTCGTGCGGGTGTCGGAGCCGTACAAGCTGGCGGGCCGCCGGGTTCACCCGCGGGACACGGTTGTGGAGGCGGGCGGCGTCCGGATCGGCGGGGGCCATTTCGCGGTGATGGCCGGCCCCTGTTCGGTGGAGAGCGAGGAGCAGATTCTCTCCATCGCACGGGATGTGAAGCATTCCGGCGCGCGCTTTTTGCGCGGCGGCGCGTTCAAGCCCCGCAGTTCGCCTTACGCCTTTCAGGGGTTGGGGCTCGACGGGCTGGAGATGATGAAGATTGCCCGGGAAAAGACCGGGCTGCCCATTGTCACCGAGATCATGTCGCAGGAGTACTGCGAGATCTTCGCGCGGGATGTGGACGTCATTCAGGTCGGCGCGCGCAACATGCAGAACTTTCCCCTGCTGCGCGAGGTGGGTTCGCTGGGCAAGCCGGTGCTGCTGAAACGCGGGCTCTCGTGCAGCATCGACGAACTGTTGCAGGCGGCCGATTATATCCTGGTGGGCGGGAAGAGCCAGGTGATTTTGTGCGAACGCGGCATCCGCACCTTCGAGACCGCCACGCGCAACACGCTGGACCTCTCGGCGGCGCCGGTGCTGAAAAAGAAATCGCATTTGCCGGTGGTCATCGACCCGTCCCACGGGACCGGGCATTGGGAGCTCGTATATCCGATGGCCCTGGCGGCGGTGGCTGCGGGCGCGGACGGGCTCATTGTCGAGGTGCACAACCAGCCGGAGCGGGCGCTGTGCGACGGGCAGCAGTCGATCACACCGTTTTTGTTCGACAGGCTGATGCGAAAGATCGGGCGGCTTCGCGCCGTTTTGGCGGAAGACGACGGTCTTTGACAGAAATATATTGCAGAAATATATTGAAGCAGGAGGGAGCGCGGGACATGGACGCGAAAGAACGGATGGAGACTTGGCGGCAGCGCATCGACGAGATTGACGACCGGATGGTCGACCTGTTTGCGGAGCGCATGGAGGCGTCCCGCCAGGTGGCCGAGGAGAAGGCGCGGCAGAACCTGTCGATTTTGGACGCGGCGCGCGAACAGGAGGTGGTGGACCGCGCCGCGGCGCGGGCGCGGGACGACCTGAGCGGGGAGGTGTCGCTGCTGATGCGCGCCGTCATGGCCCTTTCGCGGGAGCGCCAGCGCGGGTTTTTGTTTCAGGGCGGGCCGCCGCTGCTGCCGCCCGCGCGCGCGCCGGAGCGGGGGCGGATTCCGTGCGTGTTTCAGGGCGTGCCGGGCGCGTGGAGCGAACAGGCGCTGGCCCGGCTCTTCCCCGACGCCGAGCGGCGGGCCGTCGAATTTTTTGAAGATGTGTTCATCGAGGTGAAGGAGCGGCGCGCGCGCTACGGCGTGGTGGCCATCGAAAACTCGCAGACAGGCGCCATTGGCGAGACATATGATCTGCTGCGCCGGTACGGATGTTACATCGTCGGGCGCACCTGGGTCGAGATCCACCACTGTCTGCTGGCGCCGGAGGGCACGGCGCTTTCTGATGTGCGCGAAGTGTTTTCCCACCCGGAGGGGTTCAAGCAGTGCCGCCGTTTCTTGCACGGGCGGGCCTGGGATTTGCATTCCTGCCGGAACACGGCGGTCGCTGCCGTGCAGACCGCCGCCGCGAAAAACGGCCGGACGGCGGCCATCGGCAGCCGCCGGGCGGCGGAGCTGAACGGCCTGCGGGTTCTTGTCCCGGACATCATGGATTCCGCCGCCAACCGCACATCCTTTGTGGTGATCGCCGCCGAACCGGAGTACGACGCGCAAAGCGATCTCATCTCCGTCACTTTTTCCACGGCGCACCGCTCCGGCGCGCTGTGCGAGACGCTGCTGCCCTTTATGGCGCAGGGCATCAACCTCATGCGCATCGAATCGCGCCCCACCGCCACCCGGGACAGATACCGCTTTTTCGCGGAACTGAGCGGCAGCGTTTTAGACGGAGACGCCGTAGCCGCCCTGCGGCAGGCGTCCGCCTCCTGCGAGTATTTCGAAGTCATCGGCTGTTACAGCGGCACATGAGCCGGTTGAAACATGAAGGAAATAAAACGGTCACAACTTGTGGGCATTTGAAAAGGCTATTCTCGAAACTGAATTGACCAACGGCCGAAGACCATTGAAGTCCGCAAGGGATCGACTATCTGAAGGAGGGGAGTCCATGAAAAAGTCAACGACTGCGGTGGGCGGTGGGCCGAGGCGGATCGCGGTGATCCACGGGCCGAATCTCAATTTGCTTGGCACGCGGGAACCGGGGATTTACGGCGCCGAGACATTGGAAGAGATCAACCGGCGGTTGACGGAGGCGGCCGGGGCGTTCGGCGCTGTCTGTGAATGTTTTCAAAGCAACGGGGAAGGTGAGTTGGTGTCCGCGGTGCAGCGTGCCGCGGGGGCGGACGGCGTCATTTTGAACGCCGGGGCCTACACCCACTACAGCATCGCCCTGCGCGACGCCATCGCGGCAATCGGCGTGCCGGTGGTGGAGGTGCATCTCTCCAACGTGTACGCGCGGGAGGCGTTTCGGCACAACTCCGTCCTCGCGCCGGTGTGTCGCGGCGTCATCGCGGGTTTTGGCGCGGACAGCTATCTCCTGGCCCTCCGCGCCCTCCTCCGGGCTGTGTGAACATATCATCCCACCCGAAAGCGCAATATATAGTATATATTGCGACATAAACACTATATATTGTATATCGGGATCAAGATCTCAAGTTTTCACGCGACCTCTCCCGGCCGGGTATAGGCCGGCGCTTTGAGGCGCCTGGGGGTTTGTTTCGGCGAAATACCGGGGACATGTCTGGATTTGCTTGCCAGATATGCCTCCGGTTTGCTATAATTTAGGTACGGGCTGATTTTCATACAGGATTGTATAAAATTTTTTGGAGGTGCTACATGAGCAAAATCGTTCTGATCGGAGCCAACCACGCGGGGACGGCCGCCGCCAACACCATCATGGACCGCTACCCGGACCATGAGCTTGTCATCTTCGACCGCAATTCCAACATCAGCTACTTGGGTTGCGGCACCGCGCTGTGGATCGGGCGACAGATCGAGGGGACCGAGGGGCTGTTTTATGCCTCCGAGGAGGCACTGCGCAGCAAAGGCGCCGTGATACATATGGAGACGGCCGTGGACCGCGTGGACTTTGCCGGCAAGACGGTCCACGCCACGGACAAAGACGGCCGATCCATCGAGACGCGCTACGACAAGCTGATCATCGCCGCCGGGTCCCTGCCCATTGAGCCGAACATCCCCGGAAAAGATTTGGAGCGCGTGCACGTTGTCAAGCTGTTTCAAGACGGACAGGCCATCGACAGCGCCCTGGCGGACCCCGCCGTGCAGACCGTCGCCGTTGTGGGGGCGGGGTACATCGGCGTGGAGATCGCGGAGGCCGTGCAGCGCCGGGGTAAGAAGGCCCTGCTGTTTGAGGCCGCCGACACCAGCTTGTCCGGCTATTACGACCCCTGTTTTTCGAAGGAGATGGACAAAAACCTGGCCAACCACGGCATCGAGCTGCACTTCAACGAGCGCCTCCGGGCGATCGAAGGAGAGGGGAGTGTCTCCCGTGTGGTGAGTGATCGGGGCGCTTATCCCGCCGGACTCGTGATCTTGGCCGTCGGTTTCCGCCCGGACAGCGCCCTGGGCCGTGACCACCTGAAACTCTTTGACAACGGCGCCTACCTGGTGGATCTTCACCAGCGGACCAGCGACCCGGACGTTTTCGCCATAGGGGACTGCGCCACCGTGTGGAGCAACGCCCTGGAGGCGCCCGCGTACATCGCCCTCGCCACCAACGCGGTGCGCAGCGGCATCGTGGCCGCCCACAACGCCTGCGGCACGCCGCTCGCCTCCGTCGGCGTCCAGGGGTCCAACGGCATTTGCATCTACGGGTACAAGATGGTCTCCACCGGTCTCAGCCTCGAAGCCGCCCGCCGGGCGGGTTTCGACGCCGTATACACCGACTGCGAGGACCTGCAAAAGCCCGCCTTTATTGAGGAAGACAACGCCAAAGTGAAACTGCGCGTTGTCTACAGTGAGAAGTCCCGCCGCATCCTCGGCGCGCAAATGGCCTCCACCCAGGACATCTCTATGGGGATCCACCTGTTCTCACTCGCCATCGCGGAGAAGCTGACCATCGAAAAACTGGCGCTGCTCGACATCTTCTTCCTGCCTCATTTCAACCAGCCGTACAACTACATCACGATGGCCGCGCTGGGCGCCGATTGAGGCGCCGCGACATATGATTTTCGTCGGATGACCCAAACGCAAACAGACGCCGGAGGCCCTGCGCCTCCGGCGTCCGTTTGTGTTGAACCGAAAAATCGACGGCGATGCACGCCGCAAATACGCGGGCGCGGTGTCGGCTAAAAGTGCTGGTCAAGCGCGTCTCCGTGTGATATAGTATGAGGAGACCCGCCGGCGGGCGGAGATGCTGCGGGTGCGTAGGGAGATGAGCGCCGTGAAATTGTTTCGTGCCAAGATAGAGCCGTGCTGTGCCTATTGCGCGCACAGCACCCCGTTGGAGCAGGAGGAGATGGGCTGCCTGCGGCGCGGCATTGTCCCCATGTGGTCACATTGCCGCCGCTTCAAATATGATCCGTTCAAGCGGGTGCCGCCCCGCCCCGCCCGGTTGCGCACCGACTATGAAGAGAAGGATTTCCAGCTGTGAGGCGAAAAAAGACCATTTTGTCATCGCGTCATGCGTGACAAAATGGTCTTGACGTTGCTTGGCGGCGCGGCGGCGTCAGGGGAGCAGGCGCTGTGTCTCTGTTCTCAGGTGAAACTGGCTCAATAGGGATTTTAGCTGCTGCGCCTGGTCTCTCAATTTGTCGCTGGCGGCGGCGCTCTCCAGGGCGGTGTCGTTGGTCCGCTGGACAACGCCGGTCACCTGGTCGATGTTGCGGTTGACGTCGGTGATCTCCCGGTTCTGCTCCGAAGAGGCCTCCGAGATACCGGCCACGATCCGGCCGTTTTCCTGAATGCCGGTCACGATGTTTTCAAAGGTCTCGGAGGTGTCCGCGGCGATCTGTACGCCCAGCGCGGCCTTCTCCAGTGAGTTGGCGATCAGCGTGCCGGTCTCCTTTGCGGACGCCGCGCTCTTGGAGGCCAGGCTGCGCACCTCCTCCGCCACCACCGCGAAGCCCTTTCCGTGCTGGCCGGCGCGGGCGGCCTCCACGGCGGCGTTTAGCGCGAGGATGTTTGTCTGGAAGGCAATGTCATCAATGGCCTGCATCACCTTGCTGATCGAGCGGCTGGCCTCGTTGATCTGCGTCACGGCCGTCACCATCTGTTCCATCTGGAGCGAACCCTTTTCCGCGTCCTCCCTGATCGCCTCGACGAGCTGCGTGGCTTTTTGGGCCATGTCGGCGTTCTCCTGTGTCTTGGTCGTGATATGGCCGATCGACAGGGCCAGGTTTTCGATCGTGAGCCGCTGCTGCTCGGCGCCGTCGGCCAGGGATTTCGCGTCGCCGGCGATGTGCACGGAGGTCTGGGCCAGTTGGTCCGAACTCTTGTAGAACGCCGCAAAGGTTTCGTTGAGGCTGGTTGCCATCCGTGTGATGGCGAGACTCATCATATCGTGTTCGCTGCGGGGCGTCACTGTCACGGAGAGGTCCCCGTTCGACAGCGCCTCCAGCATCTCAATCTGCCTCTGGGTGCTGACAATCATCTCGCGGAAGGCGGCGGACAGACGGCCGATCTCATCGTCACTCCGCGCGTCGATGGGCACATTCAGGTTCCCGCGCGCGATCTGTTCGGACGCGTCGGTCAGTGCGCCGATGGGGTGGCCGACAATCCGGCGGATCAGCATCGCGCTGAGGGCGCCGAAGAGCATACTGAACCCCAAGACGATGAGGAGCGTTTTGAGGGCGAAGCCGTGGGCTCCGGCCAGCACATTGTCTATGAGCAGGTCCACGCCCACAACGCCGACAATCCGGCCGTCTTCGGCTGTGATCGGCGCCAAACCGGACACCATAGTCCCAAATTCGCCGGACTGGTAGGCGTCGGTGGTCCGGGGGACGCCGTCCGCCAGCGTCTCAAACATCTCGTCCGCGTAGATGAGAAGACCGCTCTCGTCGTAGAGCGCCTCCTGGTCGCCGAAGACCAGTTCCTCATCACCGGTGATCGGGTTGTAGCCTTCGAGATAATAGGTGAACGCGTCGTCGTACTCGGCGCCCAAGATATAGAGGTAGTGCGCGTTTGTCCGCACCGCGGTGTTGTCCGCCATCCGCTTCACCTGTTCCCACTGGGCGTCCGGCTGTTCCTGCGCCATCGCCTGCGCCATGCTCTCCGGGTCCACGTTTGAGGCCACGGCCTGCGCGATGGACAGCGCCCGCTCGCCGCCGAGGCGTATCGTGTCGTGCCGGTAGAGCAGGTAACCGAATACCCCGATGGACACGGTGCTGATCAAAATCATTCCCAGAATGATCGCAGACAGTTTTCCCGCGATTGAAAGTGATGTTTTGCGTTTCATATCTTACTGACCTCCAGACGGGGTGCGGCCGCTTGCGCCGCCGGTTTTGCGTATTTCGCGCGCGACAAAGCGCGTTTTGGCATTTTGTGCCTACGCTTCCAGTATTTATATCGAACGGACGGCGCCCGGTGTTGAATGGGTGGGACGCCCAACCGCCCGGCGCCCCGATAAGGATGTGCGGTCCGATGCCGTTTGTGTTGTTGTTTCTCGAGGGGGTCATCACCTTTCTCTCCCCCTGCCTGCTGCCGTTGCTGCCCGTGTATATCACGTATTTCGCCGGCCGGCGGGGCTCCGTCGGCCAGACAGTGGCGGGCGCGTTTGGGTTTGTGGCCGGGTTTACCGTTGTTTTTACGCTGATGGGCGCGTTTGCCGGCGCTGTCGGCGCGCTGCTGAGGCAGTACCAAAACGCCGTGAACATTGTCACCGGGGCGGTCGTCGTGCTGTTCGGCCTGGGCGTGCTGCTGCCCATTCCGTTTTTTGTCGGGCCCGGGGGGCGCGGGCGCGCCGTTTCGGAGGCAGGGCCGTCGTTTTGGTCTTCGGCGCTGTTTGGCTTGGTATTTTCCGTCGGCTGGACCCCGTGCGTCGGGGCGTTCTTGGGGACGGCGCTGATGCAGGCGTCCCAGCAGGGGTCGGCGGCGCGGGGGGTTTTGATGCTGCTGTGCTATTCCGCCGGGCTGGGCCTCCCGTTTGTGCTGAGCGCCCTGCTCATCGGCAAGCTGACGTCGGCCTTCGACTTCATCAAACGTCACCACCGGGCGGTGACAATTTTCTCCGCCGTCTTTCTGCTGCTGACGGGTGTGATGATGATGACCGGCGTGTTCGGCCGCTGGCTGTCTCTGCTGGGGGCGCTCTGACGGACGCGGGGGGTTCCTCCGAAGAAAGGATAAGTGGGTGAGGCATATGAATGGGAAGATCAAGGCGCTTATCGGCGTGGCCGCGTTTGCCGTCTTTTTGGCGCTGGCCGCCGTGCTGTACCAACTGTTGAGCGGGACGTGGACGCCGGATCGGGTGCCCCTGCCCGGCGCGCCGGCCGGCGGGGAAGAGGCGGCCCTGCGGGAAGAGGGCGAGACGGCCGCGGAGACCGGAACGCAGACCAGAACGCCGGCGCCGGACTTCACGGTGTTCGACGCGGAGGGCGGCGGCGTGTCGCTCTCCGCGCTGCAGGGCAAGCCTGTGGTGGTCAACTTCTGGGCGAGTTGGTGTCCGCCGTGCGTGTCGGAGATGGCGGATTTCAATCGGGTGTATGAGGAGACGGGTGACGATATCCACTTTATGATGGTGGACCTCGTGGGCGGGCGCGAGACGCGGGAGAGCGGGGAGGCCTATGTGACGGAACAGGGCTTCACCTTTCCGGTCTATTACGATTTGGAGCAGGACGCGGCCCTCACCTACGGAATCACGGCGATCCCCACCAGCCTTTTCCTCGACGCGCAGGGGAATGTCGTGACCGGCACGCAGGGCGCCATCGACGAGGAGACGCTGCGCGCGGTGGTGGAGTTTTTGCTGGAGGACGCCTGACGCGGCGGGGGCCTGAAAAATTTTACATGAAAATTCTGATCATATGGGAACAAATCTTCTTTTTGCACGTCGAAAACGGCATATGAGGCAAATGCGTTTGCCGGATGGGAGGAAGATCTATGCGTTCCCACAAAGCCGTATGGATTACGCGGGTGACGGCGCTGGCGCTGTCGGTGGGGGTATTGGCCGGCCTTTGGTTTCAGGTCATCCCCGTGACGCAGGCCGCGCTGCGGCCGCGCGGTGAGATCACACCGGACATTTTGGACAACCGCGCCGCGCCCTACCGCGAGGCGGTGCAGACGCCGCGGGTCGCACAGACGCCGCAGGCGCCCGGGCCCGAGCTGCCCCGGGTGGGCGACATGGCAAAATTGCTGCGCCTTTTTAACGACATGGGCGTGCTCGTGAAGCGGGAGGCGGTGCAAAGAGGGTTCGACGTGGCTGAGGGGTTCGTCTACTCTGCCGCAGACGACGGGATGCCGGGCCGCGCGGTGGCCGAAGCCGCGCCGTCTGCGGCCGCGGCGGACACCGGCGGGGGCGCGCCTCTCCGGGCCGCGTATGACGGCGCGGCCGCGGCGGACGACGGTTATTCGACCACCAACAGCCAGGTCCTGGGCGTCGAAGAGGGCGATATCGTAAAGACGGACGGGCGCTTCCTCTATGTGGCGCGGGGGACACAGATCTATATTGTGGAGGCCGACGGCGGCGCCATGCGGTCCGTATCTCAGATCCGGCCGGAAGGCGCGTATGCCGGCGCGTCCGTTCGGGAGATGTACGTCGTCGGCGACAGGTTGGTGCTGGCGGCCGACCGCTGGGAGCCGGAGGCGGAAGAAGAGCCGGAGGCCGGCCGCCTGGCCCGGGGGTATTTCTGGAGGCCGGGCAAATCCTTCACCGGGCACTTGGTGTACGACATCTCCGACAGGGCCCGTCCGAAGCAGGTCCGCGTTGTGGAGGTGGAGGGGTACGCGCTGGCCACCCGTCTTGTGGGCAATCTGCTGTATTTCGCCGCCAACAAGGCCGTCTACCCGGTGGCCTTTGAAGAGGCGACGCCGGAGACCCTGCTGCCCGCGGCGCGCGACACCGCGGCCGCGCCGGACGCCAAGATCCTTCCGGTGGATACGCTTCGTTATTTCCCCAACGCGCCGGAGGCCGGTTATCTGCTGCTCGGCGCCTTCGACATCACAAAAGACGTCCCGTGCGAGGTGCAGAGCCTCCTTGGGGCGGGTCAGACATTTTACATGAACCAGCGCTCTCTGTATATTGTGCGGCCCGATTGGTCTGAAGAGGGGCCGCCGATGTCCGACATCTACCGGTTCTCCCTGGAGGGGACGGACATCCGCTATGAGGGGACCGGCCGCGCGGTGGGCCAGCCGCTGAACCAATACAGCATGGACGAATATGACGGGCACTTCCGCATCGCCACCACGGCGGCGGGGGTCGGCAATTACGTCACGATCTTCGACGGGGCGCTGCGGGAGACCGGGCGGACGCCGGCCCTGGCCGCAGACGAGACGATTCAGTCTGTGCGGTTTATGGGTTCTATGGGCTATATGGTCACATTCCGGCAGATGGACCCTCTGTTTGTCATCGACCTCAGCGACCCCGCGGCGCCCCGCGTGCTGGGCGCGCTGAAGATCCCCGGGTTCTCGGAGTACCTGCACCCGGTTGGGGACGGCCTGATGGTGGGGCTCGGCCGCCACACGCGGGAGATGTTTATCCGCATGGAGGACGGCACGGAGGAGATCGTGGGGGTTCAAGACGCCGGGCTGAAGCTCTCGCTGTTTGACGTGAGTGTGCCGTCAGACCCGCGGGAACTGGATGTGCTGCTGCTCGGCTCCGGTTCTTCCGAGGCGGAGTACAACCCGCGCGCCCTGATGGCGGACGCGGACCGCCGGCAGATTGGGTTCCCGCTGCAACTGTGGGACGAAACGGACGGCGGCTTTGAGGGCGCGGTGGTTGTCGCCGTGGAGGCGGGCCGCCTGAGCGTGCGCGCCCGGCTGCGGGAAGAGAGATCTGACGACCGCCGGTACGGCTACCACGGCCGGCGGCTGTGCTACATCGGCGGCACGCTGTACATGGTGGGTGACGGCTATCAGATTCGGGCCTACGACTACAATACCTTCGCGCCAAAGGGCGAGATCGACCTGCCGTTTGACCCGGACGAGGAGAACGGACAGTGGTCGTACGGCATCGCCGTGGAGTGAATCTGTGGAGTGAGTCTGCGCAATAACGCCACTGTATCTTGTGGTTACCACAAGATACAGTGGCGTTAAAAATCAGACTGTTTCAGACGGCCCTCAGGCGAGGTTGGCCTCCAGTTTGGCCAGCTCGTCCCGCAGTTCGCGCGGCAGGTGGTCGCCGAATTTCTCATAGAATTCGTGGATGCCGCGGGCCTCCTCGCGCCACAGCTCTTTGTCGATCGAGAGCAGGGAGCGGAGCGTCTCTAGAGAGATTTTATCCAGCCCGTCCAGGTTGATGTCCTCGGCCTTCGGCAGATAGCCGACCGGTGACTCAACGGCGTCCGCTTCGTCGAAGGCCCGCCCGATGATCCAGTCGAGCACGCGCATGTTGTCACCGAAGCCCGGCCAGATGAAGCCGCCGTCTTCGTCCGTGCGGAACCAGTTGACGTTGAAGATCTTCGGCGGTTTCGGAATCCGCTTGCCCATCTCCAGCCAATGGCGGAAGTAGTCGCCCATGTGGTAGCCGCAGAACGGCAGCATCGCCATAGGGTCGCGGCGTACGACGCCGACGGCGCCCGAGGCGGCGGCCGTCGTCTCGGAGGCCATGATCGAGCCGACAAAAACGCCGTGCTGCCAGTCGCGCGATTGGTAGACGAGCGGCGCGGTTTTGGCGCGGCGACCGCCGAAGACAAGGGCCGAGATGGGCACGCCCTCCGGCGCCTCAAACTTGTCGGAGATGCAGGGGCACTGGCCGGCCGGCGCGGTGAAGCGGCTGTTGGGGTGGGCGCCCTTGCTGCCGTCGGCGCTGTCCCATTTTTCGCCTTTCCAGTTGAGGGCGTTCGCGGGCGGGTTCTTGTCGAGACCCTCCCACCAGACCGTGTTGTCGTCCAGGTTGTGCACGACGTTTGTAAAGATCGTGTTCTTTTGGGTGGAGAGCAGGGCGTTGGGATTTGACTTCATGTTGGTGCCGGGCGCCACGCCGAAGAAGCCGGCCTCCGGGTTGACCGCCCAGAGACGGCCGTCGGGGCCGATGCGCAGCCAGGCGATGTCGTCGCCCACGCACCAGACTTTGTAACCCTTTTTCTTGTAGATCTCGGGCGGGATGAGCATCGCCAGGTTGGTCTTACCGCAGGCGGACGGGAACGCCGCCGCCAGATAGCGCACCTCTCCCTGTGGGTTTTCGATGCCCAAGATCAGCATATGTTCGGCCATCCAGCCCTCGTTGTGCCCCAGGTGGGAGGCGATGCGTAGCGCGAAGCACTTCTTGCCCAGCAGCACGTTGCCGCCGTAGCCGGAATTGATCGACCAGATCGCGTTGTCCTCCGGGAACTGGACAATGTAGCGGTTTTCCTCGTCGATCTCCGCCTTGGCGTGCAGGCCCTTTGTAAAATCGGAGGGGTCTTTGGAGGCGTCCAGGCAGCGCAGCACGCGCAGGCCGATGCGGGTCATAATGGCCATGTTGAGCACGACGTAGATCGAGTCGGTGATCTCGATGCCGAACTTGGCAAAGGGCGATTCGGGCACCGTCATAGAGAAGGGGATTACGTACATTGTACGGCCCTTCATCGCGCCCGTATAGAGGCGTTTCAGCTTGGCGTACATCTCCTGCGGATCCATCCAATTGTTGGTGGGCCCGGCGTCTTCCTCCCTGCGCGAGCAGATAAAGGTGCGGTGCTCGACCCGCGCCACGTCATTCACCGCCGTGCGGTGCAGAAAACAGCCGGGCAGCTTCTCCTCGTTGAGTGCAATGATCTCGCCGCTTTTGAGCGCCTGCCCGCGCAATTCATCCAGCTGCGCCTCCGAACCGTCGACCCATACGACGGCGTCCGGCTGCGTCATGGCCGCCATTTCCTCCACCCAGTCCAGCACGGCCTTGTTGTTTGTCAACGCCATTTTCATGTCCCCTTTCGCAGTACGAAAGACCCACCGGCCCGCCGCACAAGATTTTGTGGAACTTGCCGCAACCTGCGGCAGACAAAGATGTAAAATTATGGAATCTTTATACGCAAATCGAGTGCTCTTTCTTAGGGTATTATACTCAATTTTCCGCGTAAACGCAAGTCGGAAATGAGGAATGCGGGACAATTGGAGATTCCAACAAAATTATTTGACAGGCATTGCGGTTTTTCCCACACTGTGTTACGATGGAAGAAGAGTTTTGGGGAGACGTGGCATCGTGGGCAAGACCACTTTCGCGCGGCATGGCCCTGTCGCGGGGCGACGGGGATCTCCGGGACTTTCGGCGCAACGGAGCGCGCGGCGTTCCGACCCGGAGTTTTAGATATGTTTGGAGTGTTGCCCTTATGAAACGCTGGATCTCTCTGTTGGCGCTGCTGCTCTGCGCCGTCTTGCTGCTGGCGGGCTGCAACAGTTCGCCGCCCGTCGACAACGGCGGGGTGAGCGACCCGCCGCCGGTCGATACAGACACGGACATCGGCGGCGAGGAGGTGCCCGACCCGGCCAGCCCCATCATCATGGTGGGCGACGAGGCGATCACCGGGTACGAGTATCAGTTCCACTACACAACCGCCGTCAACGAATTTCTCTCGGTAAACGGCTCCTATCTCGACGGCTATCTCGACCCCACGCAGCCCTTCGGGGAGCAGCCCTACCCGGGCAGCGAAGACCTGACATGGGAAGATTTCTTCCGTGACTCCGTTGTCTCCAATCTGGTGCGTTACGTCGCGCTGTACCAGGAGGCGGTCGAGCAGGACTACACGCTGTCTATGGAAGATGAGCTTGGCATCGAGAGCAACATGTCGAACATGCGCGCCTACTGCGAAGAGAGCGGCGTCGTGCCCGAGGAGTTTCTGTCTCAGATGTACGGCGTCGGCATGACGGAAAGTCTCTTGCAGAACATCATGACCCGTTTTGCCCTGGCGGTCAGCTTTGAAGACAGCATTGTGCGCACCTACTCGTTCACAGACGACGAGATCAGAGCCTACTACGAGGCCAACAAAGAAGAAGGCGCCGACTACGAGGGCAACGTCGTCACCGTCCGTTACATATTGCTGGCGGAAAAAGAAGAGGCCGACAGCGTATACCAGATGTTCCAAGACAGCGACGGGAGCGAAGACGCCTTTGCCGCGCTGGCCATACAGTATTCGCTCGACCAGCAGACCGCCGCGAGCGGAGGGCTCTGCGAAGATGTAGGCCCGAACAGCGCGCCGGCGGACTACGACGACTTCGACAGCTGGTGCTTCGACGCCGCCCGGCAGCCGGGTGATCACGCGCTCATCGAGGCCGAAGAGCAATTCCATCTTCTCTACTTCTGCGAAAGCGGCGAACCGCAGTGGAAGGTCATGGGCCGCTCCGCGATGGAACAGGAGAAGCTGTCCGAATATCGCCTGACCTTGGAGGAAAAATATCCGGTCTCCTTTGTGACCGCCTAACGAGCGGGAAGCCTTCCTGAGACAGACAGCGCGCGGGAATTTCTTGCGCGTTTGTTCAGTGGCACGCAACCGCGAGCTTATGCGATTGTTTGGTTGTGACGTTCCCGTTTGCAGAGAGTTTTGATAATGACATTAACGACATCGATGTCGTTAATGTCGTTAATAATGTCGCCAATAAAATTCTTAATGCTTTCGAGAACAATGGTCGCTGAGACGACGGAGGGGATGGCAGATTATGAGTGAGAAAAAAACACCAAACAAGTTGCGAGTCCGCAACAGCACCGCTGAGTTTTTGACGTTCGCTTATCAGACAGGCGGGGACGGCGTAGAGGTTCGGGTTCAGGACGGCACGATATGGCTGTCGCAAAAGAATATGGGGCAGTTGTTCGATACGTCGCCCGACAACATCGGGCTGCATTTGAAAAACATTTACGCTGACGGAGAACTCACCGAATCGGCAACTGCCGAGGATTTCTCGGTAGTTCAAAA
>JAIRTA010000014.1 GCA_031255175.1 Oscillospiraceae bacterium
GCCGCGCCCGGCTGCGCCGTGTCCAGCGTCCAGGCGGCGCTGATGCCGGCCGCCAGGTAGAAAGACGACGCGTCAATGGACGTCAGAGAGGCCAGCTCCGCCAGCGTCAGCACCTGCGTGTACGCCGGAGCCGCGCCGCTGACGTTGCGGTAGATGTTGACCCACACGTCGGTCGTCGGGGCCGCCTGGATGGAGAGATTCTCCGGGAATCCCGCCGGCGTCTCGTCAGCCGGGGTCTCTGCCGGGATCTCTTCCGCCGGGGTTTCCTCAACCGGCGCCTCTTCCGGAAGTTCCTCCGCCGGGGCCTCCGTTGGGATCTCTGGCGGAATCTCTTCCGGAATCTCCTCTAAAATCTCCGCCGGGGTCTCTTCCGGCACATCCGCCGGGATCTCCGGTGCGGCCTGGAGGCCGGCCGTCTCTTCCGCCGGGGCCGTGTTCTCCAATCCGGCTGCCGCCGACCAGGACGGCATGAAGAGAAGGCCGAACAGCAAGGCAATTGCCAGGGTGTTGGCCAACCGACGCGAGTTGGTTCTCTTCTTCGCTAACATTTCTGCTTGCAACTCCCTTCAAATGTATGGTTTGCATGTCAGAAGCGCGTCCGGCGATGGACGGGACTTTTGACATGTAAACCATGATACGGATGCTACATGCGACATACGACATGGACAACCAGACCGCGCAGACGCGGCCCAGTTTCCAAGCGATGCCATTATATCACCGGTTTTTTCCAATGTAAAGTATTTTTGGAACAATATTTTTCGACATGCGGGAACAGTTCGACAGTAGGGACCATAAAAAGGAAGAAAAGGGAGATATTGGATAAAAGCCCGAGGCTACGCCCCGTGTATAAAATCCCTGTTTTTTCATTGCAATTTGTCCACACAAACGAAGGCCGTGTGAAAACGGTGGTTCTCACACGGCCCGGATAGGGTTCACGGGGAAACGGTGGTTCGCATGGCCCGGGCGGGGGTCACGGGAAGGCCACGGGGGAGAGAGGGCCGGCCGCGGCCTCGACGGCCGCGAGCAGGGAGCCGTCGGTGACGGCCCGGCGGATCGACAAGATGTCCGGCGTCAAGATCCGGTCCTCCTCCAGCCGGGGGACGAGGGTGCGCAGATGACGGTGGGCCGCGGCGGCGCCCACGCCGGGCGTCATGGGGGAGAGAAAATCGACGCCCTGCGCGGCCGCCATCAGTTCGATCGCGAGGACGTACTTCACGTTTTCTAAAATCTCCCGTGCCTGCCGGGCGGCGATCGTGCCCATGCTGACGTGGTCCTCCTGGTTGGCCGAGGTGGGGATCGAGTCCACCGAGGCCGGGTGGGCGAGCACCTTGTTTTCCGAGACCAGCGAGGCCGCGGTGTACTGCAAGATCATGAAGCCCGAGTTGACGCCGGGGTAAGCCGTGAGGAACGAGGGCAGCGCGCTCAGGCTGGGGTCGACAAGCCGGTTGATGCGGCGTTCCGAGATGTTTCCGATCTCCGCGAGGGCCGTCTTCAGGTGGTCCATCACAAGCGCGACCGGCTGGCCGTGGAAGTTGCCGCCCGAGAGGATCTCGCCGGTGTCCGGCATGACCAGCGGGTTGTCCGTCACCGCGTTCATCTCCGCGTGCAGGGTCTCCAGCGCCCGGCGCAGCGCGTCCCGGGAGGCGCCGTGTACCTGCGGCACGCAGCGCAGGGAATAGGCGTCCTGCACCTTGTCGCAGTCGACATGGCTCTGGATGATCTGGCTGTCTCTCGTCAGCGCCAGGACGTTGGCCGCGCTCTCCCGTTGTCCGGGGTGGGGCCTCACCGCCGCGATGCGCGGGTCAAAGGCCGTGCGCGTGCCGCGCAGGGCCTCCAGCGACAGAGCCGCCGCGACGTCGGCGATGTTGAAAAGCGCGGCGGCGTCGTGACAGACCAGCGCGGCGATGGCCGTCATGACCTGGGTGCCGTTGATCAGTGCCAGCCCCTCCTTGCCCGCCAGCGAGAGGGGGGTGAGCCCCGCCGCGCGCAAAACGGGCGCGCTCGGGACAATCCGGCCGTCTTGCAGCACCGAGCCCTCGCCCAGCAGCACGGCGGCCATGTGGGAGAGCGGCGCCAGGTCCCCGCTGGCGCCCACGGAGCCCTTGGCGGGCACGACGGGGCAGATGTCGCGGTTGAGAAGCTCCACCAGCATCTGAACCGTCGAGGTGCGAATGCCCGAGTACCCCCGGGCAAGCGAGTTGACGCGCAGCAGCATGGCCGCGCGCACGACGTCCTCCGGCAGGTGCGGGCCCACGCCGGAGCAGTGGCTGAGGATCAGATTGCGCTGGAGCGTCTCCCGTTCCCGCGGGGAGATGAAGATCTTGCTGAGCTCGCCGAAGCCTGTGTTGATGCCGTAGACCGGCCGGTCAGAGGCCAGGATCTCATCCACCCAGCGGCGGCTGGCGTCCATCTGCGTCCGCACCTCGTCAGACAGCGCCACCCGCGCCCGCGCCCGCGCCACCCGCACCACGGCCGGGAGCGCCAGATCTTCCCTTGTAATTGTTACCATATGCCCATCTCCTCAGACACCACCATATGTTGTGGTTTCCACAACATATGGTGGTGTGAATTGTGAACGTCAGATCTTTTTGACGCTCTCGTTTTCGCGCTGCAAAGGTTCCAAAGAGAGGGCGCGCCGCATCACGTTTTCTGAAAAACCGTTTTGCGGTGCGCCCTGTTTGTGGTTCTCAGAGGATCCCGTCAGTCCCGTGCCGCCGCTTCGCGGCAGCGGGGATTTCGGTTGTGGGCGCGGCCCTCGTCAGGGCATCGCGATCACTGCCCAGAACTCCAGGTTACCCGTCGTACCTTCCGCGAGCCGCTTGATCTCTTCGGAATAGTTGCTGTCTAT
This sequence comes from Oscillospiraceae bacterium, assembly GCA_031255175.1. Lineage (GTDB taxonomy): Bacteria > Bacillota > Clostridia > Oscillospirales > UBA929 > JAIRTA01. Next base: position 2,849 of record JAIRTA010000014.1, read on the forward strand.
GAACCAGCCTCCGAAGGCCATGTCTCCCGGCAGTGTCGGCGGTTTCAGGGTGAGCGGCGTGTCGATGATGGTGTAGGTCGAGGTGTAGGCCATCTCCAGCACGTGGTAGGTGATGGTGTATTTGTCCGGCTTGTTGGGGTTGTCGGACCCGCCGTCGCCCCACTTGGCCCAGTAGTCGCGGACTTCGAGGAGGCCCGGCTCAAGATTTGTGACAGGTATCGTGTAATCCGGGTCCGCGTACCAGCCCGTGAACGTGTAGCCCGCGCGGCCCGTCAGCCCTTGCAGCGCCAGCCCCGCGCCCTCTGTGTCGTGGATGTTGTAGGAAGTCGGGTTCGGGTTCGTCGCGCCGTTTACGTTGTGGTAGATGATCTCATAGGTGTCGGCGTCGCTGCCCCACCTGGCCCAGAAGATGCGGTTGCCTGTGCCGTCGATCCGCGTCACCGGCGTTGTGTGGGCCGCGTCCGCGTACCAACCCTCAAAGGTATACCCGGCGCGCGTCGGCGCTCTCAGGGTGCGCGGCGTGTCGATGATGGTGTAGGTGGCCGGGTTCGGGTTCGTCGCGCCGTTGAGGTTTTGGTAAGTGATGGTGTAGGTGTCCGGCTTGTTGGGGTTGTCAGGCCCGCCGTCGCCCCACTTGGCCCAGTAATCGCGGTCTTCGAGGCCGTTGATCTCGATGCCCGTGACAAGCGTCGTGTAGCCCGCGTCCGCGTACCAGCCGGTGAACGTATAACCGGCACGGCCCGTCAGCCCTTGCAGCGCCAAGCCCTCGTCCTTCGTGTCGAGGATCGTGTAGGTGGCCTGGTTCGGGTTTGTTGTGACGTTTACGTTGTGGTAGGTGATGGTGTAGGTGTTGGGCGTATCCCAGTCGTCGCCGTCGCCCCACTTGGCACGGAACACACGGTCGCCGACGCCGCCTTCTTCGACACCCCATGTTTGGACAAAGTCCTCTTCCTCCTCGTCATACGCGTACCAACCCGAGAAGGTGTAGCCGTGGCGGATCGGATTTTTCAGCCATATCGGCGTGTCAAGGATGGTGTAGGAGTTCGGGTTCTCACTCGGGTTTGTCGCGTCGTCTACGTTTTCATATTCGATGGAGTAGGTGTCGGGGGTCTCCCAGTCGTCGCCGTCGCCCCACTTGGCGCGGAACACACGGTCGCCGGTGCCGCCTTCCTCGATACCCGTAGTTTCGACAAAGTCCTCTTTCTCCTCGTCATACGCGTACCAACCCGAGAAGGTGTACCCGGGGCGGACCGGATCTTTCAGCGTCACCGGCGTTTTGAGGATGGTGTAGGTTGCCGGGTTGTCATTTTCCGCACCTTCCTCATCCAAGAAGATGTTT
>JAIRTA010000080.1 GCA_031255175.1 Oscillospiraceae bacterium
TTTGATGTCTCTTCCCGTATCCTCTTCAATCCGCTGCCTTGGCGCTCGGCGTATTCAAGACGACTGAACACGTCCGCTATGGTTGGGTTGCGGCGTATCGACGGAACCTTGTTGATGTCCCATTCTTGAATCAGTGTCCCATCCGGCATTCCGCCGGGTGAGTATATCTCCATGCGGTCATAGTAGATGTCAACGTGGACTTCGCTGCCTACGACCGACCAGTCGCGATGCATCAGCGCGTTCGCGAGAGCCTCGAAAACAGCCCTCTCGGCGTAGTCAGGCTTGTTGACGCGATGGTCGGGCATCTTTTTCCATCGAACCTTCGTGTTCAACCGCGCGAAGTTGTCGCTGTCCTTGAGTAGCGACACGAGGTCGCCCTCAAACTCCTTAGAGTCGATGGCATCGCGGAGTGAGCCTTTCGTAAGACCGTCCCAGTGGGTGCAAAATACCCTCGCCTGCCTAAGCGGACAGTCGTCCGCGAACAGCAAGCCCGCATAGGTAAGTGTGCCGTCGGGCAGGCACATTCCAAAGGACACATATTCTTTTAGCGTGAGAACCTTCTTTGTCACTCTCTTGAACGCCGCCTCGAATATTGTGAAAGACAAATCGTCCTTCTTATACTCGGTGGGCATAGAGTCGAAAGTGAGGTTCTTCCCTTGTCGCACAAGTTCGCTCAATCGCTGTGGCGAAGCGGGATTGCTCTCGTTGCCGATGCGCACATACGCCGTGGTGTTGCCATCCGCGACGTAATAGTACGGGGTGATTTCTCCATGTGGGACGCGCAGTATGAGAATAGTCTTGCCATCGTCCGTGCGGTGTGGCGCGAGGTTGAACTCGGGGAGCGGAGTGATGCGCTCCTTTATGAGGTTGCTTATCTGCTCGGAAACTCGCTTCACGTCATCAACGCCAACGATTCCGTCGTCGTCGTCCACGCCGAAGAAAAGCCTGCCGCCCATGCCGTTGGCGAACGCGCTCACGGTCTTGAGCCAGCTCTTAGGTCGCTTCACTTCAAGCTCCGATTTGAACTCGTATTCTGTGGCTTCCGCTACGAGAAGCTCGTTGATTGTTGTCATGTCGACATGCCTCCCGAATTTATTGTTCCGCATCCTCACGGAAATCATCGCCATCTTCGCCCGTAGAGATTCTGTTTTCGGAAAATGCGCTCACGCTGGCGATGTACTCGAACCTGTCTGCACCTGTCTCGGTGATGAGCCTTCTTCGAATCAGCAATTGTTGTGAAATAGGCGCCTACAAAGATAAAGGGTTCATTTTCACGCGGGGCGACGGCGTACCCTACAACCCCGATTACCTGACCATCACGTTCCCCAACATGGTGGTCAAGGCAGGCTTTCCGAGAATGACGTTCCACGCCCTGCGGAAATTCGCCTGCTCTGCGCTGATGAACGACAGCGTAAGCTCTGCGGAGGTCGCCAAGTACGTCGGACATTCCAACGTCACCGTGTTCTACAACCACTACGCTTTCTTGGACATGGGACACAAGCTGGAACTGACCGAAAAAATAACAAAAAATCTTGGAATACCGCTTGGAACGGGGAGCCTCGCGCTCCCCGGTTAAGCCCGAAAAAGCCTGCCGTTACAAGGTTTCGCTGATTCGGGTGGGAGATTCAAAGACTTTTTTCAAAAAAGTAAATGCTGTTGCCCTGGGCCGGGCAACCGGATAATTCCGGCGTCAAAAGCCCTACCCGCCGCCGGCCGGCGATTTTGGCGGCGCAAAGCGCGAAGCGCGGCGCGTCTTTGCGCCGGTCAACCGCGCAGCGCGTTTTGCGCGGAGATGGAGTCCATCTCATTTTGTCCGTTGAAGTAGGCGTCAAATATGTCCCGGGCGATCGGCGCCACGCGCGCGCCTCCGCCGCCGCGCTCCACGACGACGGCCACGGCGATCTCCGGCTTGTCGAAGGGCGCGTAAGACACAAAGACGCCGTTGTCCGGGCTGCCGTCCGCCTTTTTCTGCGCCGACCCCGTCTTGGCGCCCACCGGGATCCGGTAGCTCGCAAAGGTGCCCGCCGCCGTGCCGCCCGGCTGCGTCACCAGGCGCATTCCCTCGTGGACAGCTTGCAGCGTCTCCGGCTTCAGGTCCATGTCCGCCACCACCTCCACCGGTGTGTCGTAGAGCGTCTCGTCGTAGTCGTAGGACTTGACGGTGCCGAGCAGATGGGGCCGGCAGCGCACGCCGTTGTTTGCGATCGTGGCCGTGTAGCTGGCGAGCTGCAACGGGGTGAACTGGTTGTACGACTGCCCAATGGCCGCCTGCAGCACATCGCCGCCGTTCCAGGGGATCCCCTGCTGGGCGCAGTAGGCCGGGCCGGCCAGGCTCCCGGCGCGCTCCGCGGGCAGCTCAATGCCCGTGACCTCGCCGAAACCGAGAGAGCGCGCGTAGCGGTTCATCGTCTCGATCCCGGTCATCCAGCCGACGTCGTAGAAGAAATAGTTGCAGGACACCTGCAGCGCGCGCGACACGTTGACGCTCCCGTGCCCGCCGCTGCACCGGGGGGTGTAGCTGGGCGCGAAGCGCATGTAGCGGCCCCTGTCTGTGATCCGTGTGCCGGGCGCAATCGCGCCCGATTCCAGCGCCGCGATGGACACCGCCATCTTAAACGTGGAGCCCGGTTCGTAGGCGCCGGCCAGGGCCCGGTTGAACATCGGCTGCATCGGGTCCTCGTTCAGCGCCGCGTAGTCGTCCAAAAAATCTATGAGCCGGAAGGTCGGAAAAGACGCCATCGACAGCACCTCGCCGGTGGACACGTCGATGACCACGGCGGCGCCGCCGCCGGCCAGTTCCTCCTCGGCCAGCCTCTCCCGCCTGCCCCGCTCGCGCAGGGCCTCGATGCCCGACGCCAAGGCGTACTCCACCTGCTCCTGGAACCGGATATCGATTGTGAGCATACAGTTCTTCCCGGGTTCCGGCGCCCGGGCGCTGACGATGTTCGTCACCTTGCCGGAGGCGGTGGTCTCCTCCTCCCGCACCCCGTCCTTGCCCCGCAGCCAGCTCTCGAGCGTGCGCTCCAAACCGTCCAGCCCCACGATCTCATCGGCGGCGTACCCGCGCGTCTTGTAGTCCTCAGACTCCTCCTCCGGGATCTGGCCCACCCGCCCCAGCAGGTGCGCGGCAAACTCCGTGCGGTACTCCCGAATGGGCACGTTGTCGATCGTGACGCCGGGGAGCCCCTGTTCGCGGATCTTCCCCACAAGGGTGATGTCCACATCGTCCGCGAAGCGGTAGGGCGCGATGTACCGGTACGGCTCCATGCCGAACAGCGCCCGCAGATCGAGTTCATAGCGGATGCCCACGATGCGCAGCGCCTCGGCGTCGGAGAAGCGGTCGTCCACCGCGTACTCCTCCCGCATCCGCGCCATCAGCGCCTCCGCGTCGAGCGGTTCCCATTTTTTGCGCTGGAAAAACTCCCGGAGCCTGTCGTCGTCCTGTTCCGTCAGGTCGGCGCGGTAGACAAAGGGCGGACCGACAACCGGGAAGGTGTCCGCATACGCCGTTCGCGCCTCGTCCATCAGCTCCACCAGCCGGTTCAGCGTCCCGGCGGGGTCGTCGGCCTGCGTGAGCCGGTTCAAATCGAGACGCACGGAGTAACTCAGCCGGTTGACCACCAACGGGCGGCCGTAGCGGTCGAGGATCTCCCCGCGGGCCGCCGGCAGCGCCACCGTCCGGCGGAGCCGGCGTTCCGCCTCGCGCAGGTTGTCGGCCCCGTGCGTGATCTGTAAATTGTACAGCCGGGCCGTGGCGCCCAGCAAAAACACGCCGAGCAACAGCACAAGAAGCGTGATGCGAAAGAAAAATTTGGCTCTTTTCATGATGATTCTCCTGTCGGCTCATTGCCGAATCGGCGGGCGACGCCCCACAGCGGCGCATACACCACGGGCACGCACAGTGCCGTGAGCGCGACTTCCGGCGCGGCCACAAGGACCAGATTGTACAGGGCCGCCCGGCCCGGGATGAGGTAGAGGACCGTAAAAAACACCACGTCGAAGGCCGCCAGCGTCACGAGAGCACAGAGAAAACCCGTGAGGAAGTTCTTTCGAAAGAACTTCTCCGTCATATGGCCGATCCCGGCGCCGAGGAGCAAAAACAAGATCGCGTGCACGGCCGGGACGGGCGGAATGACGGCATCGCACCACAACCCGGCAAAAAATCCGTAAGCGGCGCCCGCCTCCCGCCCCTCCAGCATCGCCACAATCGCGACCACCGCGGGGAGAATGTTGGGGCTCACGCCCCATACGCGCACGCGGACCAACACGCCCGTCTGCAGGAGCAGAAAGACCAAAAAGACCAGCGCGTACGCAATCCACTTGACGATGCCCCGATATCGCAACCCAGCCACCCTCCCGGCCGGCCCGCGCAAACGGGCCTGTCCGTCCTTTCACCGCGCGGGGCGTCACTCCGAAATGTCGAAACTCTTGATCACAAACACCTGCTTGAGCTTTTCCAACTCGACGGACGGACGGATGACCGCGTAAGCCGAGATACCGGTCTCGTCCATGTACAGGTCCGTCACCGTGCCGATCACAATGTCGCGCGGGTACTTGCCGCCGATGCCGGATGTGAGCACGGGGTCCCCGTTTTTCACATCCACGTCCTTCGACAGGTACGACATGCGCAAAAGCCCCTGCCGCATGAGGTCGAAATTCCCCTCCACCACCGCCGACAGGCCCGTGCGAAAGATAAACGCGCCGGCCTCCATGTCGGTGTCGATGAGCGTGGTGACGGTGGACCACGTCGCGCCCACCTCGCTGATCACCCCGACGAGATACCCGGCCTCGCTGATGACGCACTGCCCCGGGGCGATGCCGTTGCCGGAGCCCCGGCTGAGCGTGAGCGTGGACGCCCAGTTGGACGCGTCCCGCTCGATGATCGTGGCGGACTCAAACACAAAATCCCGCCGCCGCTCGGAGAGCCCCAGCAACTGGCGAAACCGTTCGTTCTCGTCGTTCGAGGCCTCCGACAGCCGGGCCGCCTCCTCCATTTTGGCGATCTGAACCTTCAGACGCTCGTTTTCCTCTTTCAGCGCGTCGTGTTCGTACATGTAACCGTAAAAAGAAGCGACGGAATCCGACAGCCTGGCGATCCCCGATTGCAGCGGCTGGAAGACCGTGCCCAGCAGGTTTGACACCGGCGAGGCGTAACCCTGTGAGGAGACGACGGCCAGCACCAACACGAGCAGCACCGCCGCCACGGCCGCCAACAGGCCCTTGTGCCGCAACAGAAAACGCATGTTATCTTCCACCTTCCAGCAGCGATACGCCAAACTCGGCCAGCATGGCCCCAAGCCGGCACAGCGGCAGACCCATGACATTGTAAAAATCCCCTTGCACGCGCGCCACAATCAGCGCGCCGCGCCCCTGGATCCCATACGCGCCGGCCTTGTCCATCGGCTCGCCGGAGGCCACGTAGGCGGCGATCTCCGCCGCCGTGAGCGGGCGAAAGACAACCTCCGTCCGCTCACACGCGGTGCGCACGCGCGCGCCGCGTCGCACGGTGAGGCCGGTGTACACCTCGTGCGCGCGCCCGGACAGCCGGGCGAGCATCTCCGCCGCCTCGGCGCCGTCGCGCGGCTTGCCCAACAGCCGGCCGTCCAGACAGACCAGCGTGTCGGCCGCGATGACCACGTCGTCCTCTCCGTACCGGTCCGCCACGGCGTCGGCCTTGGCCCGCGAGAGGCGGCGCACAGTCTCCTCCGGGCCGGCGCCTTCCGGCGTCGTCTCGTCGCAGAGGGGCTCGCATGTGAGAAAATCTGTCAGACCCGCTTGCGCGAGCAGGGCCCGCCGGCGCGGCGAGGCCGACGCAAGTACAATCTTCATACTATTTCTTTCCAAAACGGCGGTAAAGCAAACCGGCGGCGCCCATGCAGATGATCACGCTGACCGACAAATGAAGCGTCAGGCCAAACTTCAGGCGCAGCACGACAAGCTCCAACGCCAGCGGGTTTTCCGGCGAAAATCCAATGTCCCGCCCAAAACTCAGCCACTGCAGGGCGGGGACGGACCGGGTCATCTCCCCGACCAGCAGCCCGATCACCGCGCCGGCCATCAAAAAGAGTGCCAGCAGCCATTTGCGCCCCTTCATAGGGCCTGTTTCCGCTTGCACACCCGGACGGCGGCGGCGGCGATGTCCACGGCGTTCAGCTGGAACCGACCCCGCAGGTAGTCCTCCGGGCCCACCTCTCCAAACTGATCCTGCACGCCCACGCGCTCCATCGGCACGGGCGCCGTCTCTCCCAGCACTTCGCAGACGGCGCTGCCGAGCCCGCCCACTACGTTGTGGTTCTCACACGTCACCACGGCGCCCGTCTCGCGCGCGCAGCGCTCGACCAGCGCGCGGTCGATCGGCTTCCAGGTAAACAGGTTCACGACGCGCGCCTCCACGCCCTGGGCGGCCAGCTCGTCCGCCGCCTTCAGCGCCTCCGCCACCAAGATGCCCGACGCCATCAGCGTCACATCCCGGCCGCCGCGCAGCGTCTCCCCGCGGCCGATCGTAAACTCCGACCCCTCGGCAAACACCGACACCGCGTTCTTTCTCATCAGCCGGATGTAATACACGCCGTAACTCTCCACCAGTTGCGGCAGGAGCGCGCGCAGCTGTACCGAATCGGCCGGTTCGAGCAATGTGATCTCCGGAATCGCGCGCAGCACCGCCATGTCCTCCAGCGGCATGTGCGTGCCCCCGTTAAACGCCGCCGTCACCCCGGGGTCTGTTCCCAAGATCCGCACGTTCAACCGCGCGTACGACGCCGAGATAAACACCTGGTCGCACACGCGGCGCGACGCAAAGCAGGCGAACGAATGCGCAAACGGGATCTTCCCCATCGCCGACAGCCCGGCCGCCACGCCCACCATATTCGCCTCCGCGATCCCGCAGTTTATAAAGCGCTCCGGGTAGGCCTTGGCAAACGGCTTCATCCCCGACGAACTCATGAGGTCCGCGTCCAGCGCCACGATCCGTTTGTCCTCCGCCGCCAGCGCCATCAGCGTCTCGCAGTACACATCCCGCATCATCTTCGGTTCTTTCTCCAGCGCCGCCTTCACAATCACGCTCACGCCTGCGCACCCCCTCTCACAGCCGCCTCCGCGGCCTTCAGCACGGCCCGGGCGCCCGCAAGCGCCTCGTCCATCTCTTCTTTTGTGAACTGGACATGATGGTTGAACTCACGCCCCTCCACAAACGGGCAGCCCTTGCCCTTTACGGTCTTCAGCACAATCATCGAGGGCGCGCCCTTCCATGCCAGCGCGCGCGTCACCGCCGCGTCCAGCGCCTCCACATCGTGCCCGTCCACCGTCTGCGCGTACCAGCCGAAGGCCGCGAATTTCGCCGTTATATCCCCCGTGTCGAGCACGTTCTTTACATAGCCGTCGAGCTGCTGCCCGTTGTTGTCACAAAACGCGATCAGGTTGTCCAGCTTGTGGTGCGGCGCGAACAGCGCGCCTTCCCACACCTGCCCCTCGTCGCATTCCCCGTCTCCCAAGATCAAAAACGTCCGCGCGCCGGTGCCGTCCATCCGCTGCCCCAGCGCCAGCCCGCACGCCGTCGACATGCCCTGCCCGAGCGACCCCGTCGTCATGTCGATCCCGGGTGTCTTCAGCCTGTCGCAGTGCGAGGGGAGACGCGTCCCCGGCTTGTTCAGCGTCAGAAGCTCCTCCCGCGGGAAGTAGCCCTTCAGCGCCAGCGTCGCGTACACCGCCGGCCCCGCGTGCCCCTTGGACACCACAAGCCGGTCGCGTTCCGCCCACGCCGGCTGCGCCGGGTCCACACGCATCGCGCCCCCGTAGAGTACGGCCAGCGTCTCCACCAGGCTCATGGCCCCGCCGACGTGCCCGAAGCCCAGCGCCGCGAATTCTTCCAGCGCCGCCACCCGAATCTGTTCCGCCAGCAACCGCAGTTCTTTTTCCTTTCCCAAGGTCGACCCTCCTTTGTTTGTCTGTTTTATTTTATTTTTCGTCATTGTTATCCATTTTTTACCATGTCTCTTTTGTCAGTTTTCTCGATATACTCAGTAGGCCGTCTTGTCGCGTACATAGTCGGCCAGCGCCTCGATGGGAATCCGCTCCTGGGTCATGGTGTCGCGATCCCGAACCGTGACGCGGCGGTCCTCCGGGGAGTCGAAGTCGAAGGTGGCGCACAGCGGCGTGCCGATCTCGTCCTGCCGGCGATAGCGCTTGCCGATGGACCCGGCGTCGTCGAAATCCGCCGAGCAGGTCTTCGCCAGCGCCTCGTACACCGGGCGGGCCTCATCCGCCAGCTTCCGCGACAGCGGCAGCACGGCGGCCTTGAAGGGGGCCAGCGTCGGGTGGAGACGCAGTACGGTGCGCACGTCGTTCTTCTCCGCGTCCACAACTTCCTCGTCGTAGGCATCGATCAGGAAGGCGAGGGCCACGCGGTCGGCGCCGAGAGAGGGTTCTATGACATAGGGGACGTATTTTTCATCCCGTTCCTGGTCGAAATATTCCATCGACTCGCCCGCGTGCGTCTGGTGCTGGGTGAGGTCAAAATCCGTGCGGTCGGCAACGCCCCAGAGCTCGCCCCAACCGAACGGGAACAAAAACTCAAAGTCGGTCGTGGCGGCCGAATAGTGCGACAGCTCGGCCTGTTCGTGGTCGCGCAGGCGCAGATTTTCTTCTTTCATGCCGAGATCCAGCAGCCATTGCCGGCAAAATTCCTTCCAGTAGGCGAACCATTCGAGGTCCGTGCCGGGCCGGCAGAAGAACTCCAGTTCCATCTGCTCAAACTCCCGCGTGCGGAACGTGAAGTTGCCGGGCGTGATCTCGTTGCGGAACGATTTGCCGATCTGCGCCACGCCGAAGGGGATCTTCCGGCGGGTGGCGCGCTGGATATTCTTAAACTGCACAAAGATGCCCTGCGCGGTCTCCGGGCGCAAAAAGATCTCGTTTTTGGCGTCTTCCGTCACACCCTGGAACGTTTTGAACATCAGATTGAAGGTGCGGATGTCGGTAAAATCGTGCGCGCCGCAATCCGGGCAGGCGATGCCGCGGTCCCGGATGTAGGCCGTCATGCGGGCAAAGTCCCAGCCCGCGGGGTTTTCGCCGGCGTCTTCAATCAGCTTGTCCGCCCGGTGCCTGGTCTTGCAGGCCTTGCAGTCCATCAGGGGGTCGGAAAAGCCGCCCACATGGCCGGAGGCCACCCACACCTGCGGGTTCATCAAAATGGCGCTGTCGAGCCCCACATTGTGCGGAGATTCCTGCACAAACTTCTTCCACCAGGCCCGTTTCACATTGTTCTTAAACTCCACGCCCAGCGGTCCGTAGTCCCAAGTGTTGGCCAACCCGCCGTAGATCTCGCTGCCGGGGAACACAAAGCCGCGCCCTTTGCACAGCGACACGATCTTCTCCATCGTCTTCTCGGTGTTTCTCATCCGTACTTCCTCCGTCCAACCCGTTTTCGCGGGGCTTGTCCCGCCCGGAGAGTCCTTGGGTTCCGCCCGCGGCACCGGCCCCTCCGTCCTTTTTTATCCTACCAATGTTCCGTTCGGTTTGCAAGGAATTTTTTAGCGGGGCCGCCGTCCGCCGCGTCGGCGAGGGGCCGCGCACCGGGGCGATTTTTGTCTTTTTCCCCCCTGTATGGGGCTTACACTTCCAATCACACCGTCAGTTATCTGACATTCTTCGTCACTATGTTCCTTGCTTTTTAGAAAAATGCTGGGATATTATCAAAAACATAGGGTTTTGTCCACGCGTCGCACGCAATCGATTTCACGCAGAAAAGAGCCACCCGGCGCTCCAGGCCGCCGCCAAGAAACCCGTGACATCGGCCAGCAGCGCCGCGATGAGCGTGTACCGGCCGCGGACAATGCCCGCGGCGCCGAAGTAGACGCCCATAGCGTAAAACGTGGTCTCGCTGGAACCCAGCATCACGGCCGCCGTCCGGCCGACCGGCGAATCGGCGCCGTACGTCCGCATCAGTTCGGCACCCACGGCCAGCGCGCCGCCGCCGCTGAACGGACGCAAAAGCACCAGCGGCGCGCACGCCGCCGGAATGCCCACCCGCCCCAGCGAAGGGGCCAGCAGACGCGTCGCGATGTCCAGCGCGCCCGACGCGCGCAGCATGTGAATGCCGGTGAGCAGCATCACAAGCGTGGGCAAAATGCGCGCGAGCACACGCAGGCCGTCGGCGGCGCCCGCGGTCAGCGCGCCCGCCACGTCCACGCCGCGGCACATGGCCCAGCCGCCCACGCACAGCAAGATGAGCGGCACGGAAAACGCGAGCGCCGCGCTCACGCCGGCCACACCCTGGCCAGCAGCTTGGCCGACAAGATCCCCACAGCCACGGAGGCGGCGGAGCTGATCCAAACCGCCGGCAAGATGTCAAACGGCGCCGCCGCGCCCGCCGCCGCGCGCACCCCGGCCACGGTGGCCGGGATGAGCTGGAGCGACGCGGTATTCAGCACCACCAGCATACACAGGGCGTCTGAGGCTCTTTCCGTCCCGCCGGCCAGCGCGCGCAGGCGCCTCGCGGCCGCAAGGCCGGGCGGCGTGGCCGCGTTGCCGAGCCCCAGCAAGTTGGCCGACACATTGGCCGAGAGCGCCTCCATCGCCTCCCTGTCGCCCCGCGCGGCGCGAAACAGCCCTCCGAGCGGCCGGCGCAGCACCCCGGCCAATGCCCGGGCCAGCCCGCCCCGGCGCATGACCTCCATGACGCCGCTCCACAGGCACAGGACGCCGCCCGTGGCCACGCAGAGCTCCACGGCCGCCGAGGCGCCCTCCACCACCCCGCGGGACAGCGCCTCCCCCCGACCGGTCAGCAGGGCGCACAGGACCGACGCCCCCACCATGCAGATCCACACCCAGGACAAAACCACAGAGCGACCCCCTCTTCCGGCCGAAACGCCGGCCACTGCCAGCGTATGTCCGGCTCCGGCCAGACATGTCTGCGGAGAAAACAAAAAAGTACAAAAAATTTTAGTTCCGTTTTTTCCAATTCCGCGAAAAATTCTCCAGGGCTTTTTTCTCTTTTTTGTATCTTTTGTGAATGTTTCTGGTCTTTCGGCAGTTGGGAATTAGATTCGGTAAATTTATCCAGGCTTCAAAGTCCTTCTCCCGCAAGGTTTCTCGGTTTTTCAGCGTTTTTTTGCTAAAGATTTGAAATTCTATATTTTTTCAGATTATTACTATATTTTCTTAGAAACATTTTTATCCATAATATTACAACGGCATTGACATTTTTATGAATTCTGCTATAATATGAAGTGTACAGAAGAATCCGGCATTCTTCTACCATTTTACGGAGGGACATGACGATGAAATCAACTGGAATCGTGAGGAAGGTAGATGAGCTTGGACGTATCGTCCTGCCCATCGAGCTGCGCCGCAACCTGAACATCGGGGAGAAAGACAGCTTGGAAATCTACGTGGAGGGCGCCTCCATCGTACTAAAGAAATATGAACCCTCCTGCATCTTTTGTGGGGAAGATCACAACACGGTAGATTACAAAGGTAAAGTGGTGTGCGCTTCCTGCATTAAGGGCCTCGAACAACTCTAATTGATTCGCTGCATGCAAACAGCCCGGGACATTACGTCCCGGGCCTTTTTTCGCCTGTTGCGCTTGCCTGTTAAAGATTCAAAGATATGTTGTCGGTGCCGTTTCGCTCAAATTCCGCGATATAGGCCGTGATTCGCTCATTCAGCTCATCCACGTCGTCCTGGTCCACCGACGCCTCCTGCATGTCGCGCCGCGCCAGTTCCTCGGCCAAGATCTCAAAAAACACCGTATCCTCATAGTCCATGACAGCCTCGTGGATGCCGCCCTCCGAAAACGCGCGGGAGGGGATGATCTCGTCTCCCATGCGCTCATAGAGAGCCGTGAGGCCCTCCTTCTCACAGTGGGCGAACACAAGGCTTTCCACCTCGTCGTAGTCGGTGATGCGGTCTTCGCTGCGGGTGGAATTGAGGATCCAATTTCCGATATACACCATGTCCAACAGCCGTCTGAACTGTTTGGGGCTGAGTTCCAATCGCATACCGTTCCTCCCTCGCGCACACGCCGGCCCGGGCCGAAACACGGCCCGCCCCGCGAAACCGAGTCGGCCGCCCTTTTGCCGCCGGCCACCGGAGCGCTCCCCGGCGCCCCGCACTGCCTGATTGCCGCGAAGCGGCGGCAAAACAGGATTTTTGGTTATGGGCACGGCCCGCCCCGGAGATACCGGGCCGCAAGTATGATGCCGCCTCAGATTTTGCCTTATTCGTCGTCTTCTCCAAACGGCGCACCGGGAATCCTGTCGTATGGACGCGGGGCCCCGGGGGGCTGTGTCCGGGGCGCGCCGCCCGGCCGGGACATCCCGCCGCCGGGTCCGGGCCCGGGCCTGGGCGCGTCGGGGCGCCTGTTGTACCCGCCGCCGGGACGATTGTCCGGCCGCCCATAGCCGCCGCCGGAGCGGCCCTGGAACCCGCCGCCGGGGCGATTGTCCGGCCGTCCGCCGCCGCCGAACCGGTTGTAACCGCCGCCCTGGGCAGGCCGCCCGCCGGGCTGGCGGGGCCTGTCGCTGCGGGGCGGGCGCGGGCCGCCTACCGGCCGGGGAGCCCCCTCGCACACGACCACGACGCGGCGGTGCGGCTCCACGCCGATGGAGCGGGTAGAAACCCCCTCCGTGTCTTGCAACGCCGCGTGGATGATGTGCCGCTCATAGGAGTTCATGGGCTCAAGAGACAGATTCTTCCGGTATTTGAGCGCCTTGGCGGCCATCTTCTTGGCCAACCGCTGCAAGGCCTCCACGCGCTTTGCCCGGTAATTTTCCGCGTCGATTGTCACGCGGGCGGGGCGTTCGTCCCCCCGATTGACCGCGTAATTGACAAGGTGCTGAATGGCGTCCAGCGTGTCTCCCCTGTGCCCGATCAGGAACCCGAGACCGGACCCGACCAGCTCAATGTTCACCGTGCCGTCCTCCGCCTCCTCGATGCGGGCGGTCGCGGGCGACTGAAGCCGCCTCAGCAGCCCCATAAGGAATTCCTCCGCCTTCGCGGCGCGCGAGCGCACGTAGGAGACCCTCACGCGCGCCGGGTTGCCGCCGATCCCCAAAAAACCGGTTTTGGGTTTTTCCATAACCTCCACGGTCACCTGATCCCGGTCGAGACGCAACTCGTCCAGGGCGGCCTGAATGGCCGCGTCGATTGTCTTTCCGGATTTTTCCAGATATGTCTCCATATGTTTGACCAATCCTCTCTCGGCGGGCGGTCAATGGACAGGATCTTTATGTCAATCGTCCGCTTCCGGCCCGCTGTTTTTCGGCTTGGGTTTGTTTTTGATTTTGTAGACGGTTTGCCCCGGCTTGCGCTTTTGCTTTTTGGCCTCTATCGCGGCGGCGCGGCGCTGGCGCTGCTCCTCGCGCATGGCCTCCTCGGCCGCCTTCCGGCGCGCCTCCAGGGCGGCGCGTTCGGCGTCTTCCCGCTCGAAAACCTTGTCGTAATATTTTGTGAGGGTGACGTCCTGGGCGATGCCGAAGACGTTCTGGGCGATCCAGTACACGCCGAGCAGCCCCGGGAATCCGAAGCCGAACCAGACGGAGATCAGCGGCATTAAGAACATCGTCATCCTGGCCTGGCCGCCCTGCATGGCCGGCTGTTTGGAGATCTTCTGCGCGATCCACATGGACAAAAAGGCCGTCGCGCCCGAGATAATGGGGATAAAAATCAGCCAGGACAGCTGCAAAGACGGCTTGTCGGCCAAATTGAGGCCCAGGAAATTGTAATTGATATTGACGAGCGGCATCGCGGCAATGTCGGGCGGCAGCTGCCCCATATGTTCTCCCAGCCGGCTGGAAAGGAGCAACTCCCGGTACGGGTCCGTCGCCGCCACATCGACGCCAAAGCCGGCCAAAAACTGGCCTATCCTGTCGAGCTGCTCCGCCGTGAGGCCCATCAGCCGCGTGAAGGGCTGGCGGATGACGGTGTAGAGCGCCATGAAGATGGGAAACGGCAGCAACGACCAGAGGCAGCCGCCCATCATCGAGACGCCCTCGTCCTGATAGAGTTTCTGCACGGCCGCCTGGTACTTTTGCTTGTCGGCGCCGTATTGTTTTTCCAATTCCTTGACCTTCGGCTGGAGACGCTGGGTCCGCATCATGGCTTTTTTGCCGCGGGCTGAAAAGTAAAGCAAAA
This sequence comes from Oscillospiraceae bacterium, assembly GCA_031255175.1. Taxonomy (GTDB): domain Bacteria; phylum Bacillota; class Clostridia; order Oscillospirales; family UBA929; genus JAIRTA01. Next base: position 14,132 of record JAIRTA010000080.1, read on the forward strand.
TGATCTTTGTCACGAGCGCAAACAAGATGAGTGCCAGCCCGTAAGAACCGGTGAACTCATACATCGTGCGCAGCAGCCACGAAAACGGCTGATAGATAAGCACATTGATAATCTGATCAAAACCCAAAGCCGCCAACCACCTACATCAGTAAAATCTTTGACCCGAAACGCCCCCGGATCGGATTTTATGTTTTTGCCGCAGCGCGGCAGAAACTGATTTTGACCCGGAACGCCCCGGATCGGACTTTATGTTTTTGCCGCAACGCGGCAGAAACTGATTTTGACCCGGGGCGCCCCGGATCGGACTTTTGCGGTTCGCGCCGCCCGACGCGGACGCGAACCGGTGAAACGCGCGGCCTCTGACCGGCCGCGCTCAGGGGACGGGATCGTACCCGCCGGCGTGAAAGGGATGGCACTTCAAAAGTCGGCGCAACGCAAGCCAGGCGCCGCGCGCCGCGCCGTACCGGGTGACGGCCTCCAGCGCATACTCGGAGCAAGTGGGCACGAAACGGCAGGCGGGCGGGCGCAGCGGGGAGATGGACCGCCGATAAAACCGGATGAGCGCCAGCAATACCCGCTTCATGACGCCGTCACGAGCCCGAGACGCGCCATCAGGCGCAAGAGCTCCCGCTCCAGTTCGGCGTAAGTGGCCTCCCCGGCCCGGACACGCGCCACCACCACGAGGTCGTGCCCCGGGCGGAAACGGTGCTCACTCAGACGGTAGGCCTCTTTGATGCGGCGGCGCACCCGGTTGCGCCGCACGGCTTTGCCGAGTTTCGCCCCCACCGTGAGCCCCAGGCGTATCCGCGCCGACCGGTTGGGCCGCGCGTACAGCGCCAGCAGGGGGCCCGCCAGGGAACGGCCGCGCGTGTAGGCCCGCTTAAAGTCTCGGTTGAGACGCAGCGGCTCCGTGTGACGCATCTCAGGCCGAGAGGACGCGGCGGCCCTTGGCGCGGCGGCTGGAAAGGATCTTTCGGCCGCTTCTTGTGGCCATGCGTTTTCTGAAACCGTGTTCTTTGGCGCGCTGCCGCTTTTTGGGCTGATAAGTTCGGAGCAAGTCGGACACCACCTCGTGAAGATCTCCGGCGTTTTGCCGCCGGGGCCGGTAAACACTTTGTATTATATATGAGCGGCCGGAACCCTGTCAAGAAAAACCGCACAAAGGGGCCTCGCCGGGCCGTGACTTCGCCGGAACGGACGCCGGAACCATCCGCCCGACGGGGTAAAAACAGGGCCTATTTTGCCCTCCGGCGCCGGTGATTTTTTCGGCGCATTGTGTCGATGAGCAGAATTCACAAAACATTCATCACCACTTCACGGTTCCTTAACAGATATTCATACTTTCGTAACACCTTTCGGATATACTGTGTTCGCTGGTGATCCACCGGACATAACGGAGCGAGGGGGTATGCAAACCGGGTCGACGGGCGCCGGAGAACCTCATAAAAACGATCAACTGTTACGCGTGACAAAAAACTCCGGGAGCCGGCCGGCTCCCACAGAAGCGCCATCATCCCCTTCTGATGGAATTTACAAACCCCAAGGGTCCGCCCTTGGGGTTTGACCATGTGTCCGCATGTTAACCATGTATAGCACACGCGCCCGGGGCGCAGACTAGTACTCCGTGTCATCTAAATCTTGTCATAAAGCGGCGTGGATTTTTCCCGTCAGACAAGGCGGCGGGTTCCGCCAACGCAGTATGGCGAAAAAAAGACCGGCGATTTGTAAATATTTGGGTGACACGGCGTACTAACCGTGCCGGCGGACGCCGGCGCGCCCTCATGTATTCCAAAATTTGTAAATTCTTTGAGAAGGGTTTTCTTATGCACATATCCAGAAGCATCAAATGTGCGGCGGCCGGCGCGGCGGCCGGGGTGTGCAACGGTCTCTTCGGCACCGGCGGCGGGTCGCTGCTGGCGCCGTTATTGCGCCGGTGGGCCGGGCTGCCGGACAAGACGGCTATGGCGACCTCCTTGGCCGTCATCACACCGCTGTGCCTGCTCTCCGCGCTCCTGTACGGGCTGCGCGGCGCGCTGCCCGTCGCCGGCGTGTGGCCCTGCCTGCTGGGCGGGCTCGCTGGCGGGCTGCTGGCCGGGCTGTGTTTTCGGCGTCTGCCCGCCCCGCTGCTGCGGCGCGCGCTCGGGCTGCTCCTTCTGTGCGGCGGCGTGCGGTGCCTGCTCTCGTGAACCCGTTTGCCGGCGTGTTGGCGGGGTTTGCGGCCGGGTTCCTCGCGGGGTGCGGCCTCGGCGGCGGCGCGCCGCTCATGCTCTACCTGTCGCGGATGGATCTCTCGCAGCAGGCGGTGCAGGGCGCGGGCCTGCTCTGTTTCCTGCCCGCCGCCCTGGCGGCGCTCCGGGGGCACATCCGGGCCCGCGGCGTCGACTGGACGGCCGCCCGGCCCGCGGCGGCCGGCGGGCTCGTGACCGCCGCGCTGGGCGCTCTTCTCGCGCAGACGATCGACGGCGTATGGCTGCGCCGCCTGTTTGGGCTGTTGCTGCTCTCCATAGGGCTGCGCGAGCTGCTGGGCCGCGCGCCGCGCGCCCGGCCGGACGCGTAGGCACCCGCCCCCGGACGCCGGCGCGCCGTCAGCTCACTTCCACCTTGGCGTTTGTCGGAACAATGTTTATGTAACTCTGCCCCCGGCCGAGGACGAGGGGCGCGCCGCCGTCTTTCAGCGTGTAGACAAACGGGGCGTCGTGGGACGCCTTGGACCAGACGATGGGCACCGTCCGGCCGCCGCAGGCGAAGAAGCCCTCGCCGGTGCCGGTCAGACGGGTCGTCAGCCGCCCGGCGCTGTCGCCCTTGATCTGGCTGACTGAGGCGCGCAGCACCAGCACGTTGACCACCGAGACCTGCGTCCCGTCCTGCCCGTCCGCGTAGGGCGCGTCGTACTGCGTGCAGGCGTAGCGCTTTGCCGACGGGTCGTAAGTGAAGAGGCCCGTCTTATAGGAGGAATAGCGGATCGAGATCGACGCGGCCGGCTCGCCGCCCGTGGGTGTGCCGTCGTCGGCGAAACGGAGGGTCTCCCGGTAGCCCTCCTCATGGCGGATGCGCACGCTCAACGTCTGAAACACAGATTCGATGCGCTCCCCCGACGTGAAGGCGCTGTGCTCAAGCCCGGCGTTTTTGATGCGGTCCTGGTCGCGCCAGTAAAGCGACCCCTCATAACCCCGCAGACAATCGAGCGCGGCCACGCCGCGTCTTTTGATCTCCGTATACGCCTCCGGGCTGCCTCCGGCGTGCAGCAAGATGGCGTCATGCCCCTGCGCGATGTCCAGATAGTAGGCCCGCGTGCTGCGCACGGTGCCGATCTGCGGCACGTGAGAGGGGTTTTGGAAGACACCCACCATGCGGGTGATACCGCCCTCGGCCAGCGCCTCGTAGATGATGTCCGCCTGCGAGACGCCGAACATGGGCAGCGCCTTCTTTAAGTTGTTGAGCATGATGGCCGCCGGCCGCCGGTCCTCGTAGTCCGCGTCCATCGGCAGCCCCGTCAGCGGATTGAACCCCTCCAGGCCCTCGTACGGGTTTGGGGTGGGCGTCGGCGCCGGCGTGGGCGAGGGGGTGGACGTCGGCGCGGGCGTCTCCGTCACCTCCGGCGAGGGCGCCGGCGTGGGCTCCGGATCGGCCCCGCAGGCGCCCAACACCGCGCCAAGCAGGAGCGCGGCGCCCAACACCAAACCCACGCGCCCGGCGCGGCGCCCGGCGCCGCGCGGACGGTATCCGGTTCTTTTCAACGACCATCTCCCCCCGTCATCACAAATCGCGGCCCGGCGCATCCGAACCGTACAGGTTCCCTCCGCGGAGCCGCCCTTTCGGGCATCTTTCTGTCTTCATTGTATCCCGCCGGGCCCCGGGTGTCAATCCGCAAGGGTCACGCCGGCGGACAAGGCCGGCGGGTCAGGGCGGGCCGGCCCGCGCGCGAACGCGTTTTCCCGATTGCCAGTGCGGGTTTCCCGTGGTATGATAAAAACCATGAGCGCAGCGACGCGGGCCGCGTGCGGGATGAGAGAGGGGGCGGCGATATGCCGGCCGAGAGAGAGAAAACGGGCGGACCGGCGGCGGACCGGCGGCGGGAGACCTGGGTGCGGCTCCTCCGTTACGGCGTGGTGGGAGGGCTCACCACGGTCGTCGATTGGGGGCTGTTTACGCTGCTTTACACCGCCTGTGGGGCGGATGAAAATCTATCCAACGCGATCTCTGTGGTGTGCGCCGTGTGTTTTGCCTATTTGGCAAACAAACATTTTGTATTTCACGCCCGCTGCGCCGACAGGCGCGCGCTGGTGCGCGAGGCGTTCTCCTTCTTTTCGGCGCGCGCGGCCACCATGCTCTTTCAACTCGGCGGCGTCTTCGTATTCGTGACCCTGGTCGGCTGGCCGGCTTTTTGGGTCAAGGGCGCTGTCAACGTGGCGGTGATTTTGCTGAACTACATCCTCTCGCAGCGCCTCATTTTCAAGCCGCACGGCGACGCCCGCACGCGGGACGAAGCCTGCGGCACAGCAGCTGATTTGTAATCAGCAGGTTGCCGGTGCCCGCGCGGGCCAAAGCCTGACGCGGGCGCGCTTGGCCATTGTTTACAGATTGTTTTGCGGAGGCATCGTGATCTTCCTAAAAAATTTTGTGAAAAAAACCACAAACAGATCTTTTCAAACCCGTTTGCATGTGGTATAGTAGATCTGATATGCATAGCGTGAAGGAGGACCGTCAGATGAAAAAAATCGCGTTCACAGAGACCGTTCTGCGCGACGCGGGTCAGTCGCTGATTGCCACCCGCCTCCCATATGAAAAGTTCGAACCCATTTTGGAGACATTGGACCGGGCCGGCTACTATTCCCTGGAATGCTGGGGCGGCGCCACGTTCGACACCTGCCTCCGCTACCTCCACGAGGACCCGTGGGAGCGGCTGCGCAACATCCGCAAGCGCGTTAAGAATACAAAATTGCAAATGCTGCTGCGCGGCCAGAATTTGCTCGGCTACAAACACTACCCGGACGACGTGGTGCGAACCTTTGTCGCGAAGTCCATTGAAAACGGCATCGACGTCATCCGCATTTTCGACGCGCTGAACGACCTGCGCAACCTGGAAGTCAGCGTCAAAGAGACGATCAAGCGCAAGGGCATCGCCCAGGTGGCCATCAGCTACACCACAAGCCCCGTGCACACTTTGGAGAACTATGTGGCGCTCATCAAGCAGATCGAGTCGATGGGCGCGTCTACGCTGTGCATCAAAGACATGGCCGGCGTGATGAGCCCGAAGGAGTGCTACGACCTCGTAAAGGCCATCAAAGCAAACTCCAAGCTGCCGCTGCATGTGCACACCCACTCCACCACGGGCCTCGCCTTCATGACTTATCTGAAGGCGGTCGAGGCCGGGGCGGACGTCATCGACACGGCCATCTCCAGTTTTTCGGGCGGCACATCCCAGCCGGCCACCGAGACCCTGGCCTACGCGCTGACGCAGCTCGGCTGCGAAACGGGCCTCAAGACGGACGTGCTGAAAGAGATCAACGACCACTTCAGGCCGATCCGCGACGAATACATTCAGTCCGGCCTGATGGACGCGCTGGTCATGGGCACGGAGACCGACGCGCTCAACTACCAGATCCCGGGCGGGATGCTCTCGAACCTCGTCAGCCAGCTCAAGGCGCAAAACGCGCTGGATCGCTTCCAGGCCGTGCTGGAGGAGACGCCCAAGGTGCGGGAAGACCTCGGCTACCCGCCGCTCGTCACACCGATGAGCCAGATGGTGGGCGTGCAGGCCGTGGCCAACGTGCTCTCCGGTGAGCGCTACCGCAACGTCTCAAAAGAGGTGCGCGCGTACCTGCGCGGGGAATACGGCGCGGCGCCCGGCCCGGTGAACCCGGAGGTGCTGAAAAAGGTACTGGGCGACGAGACCCCCATCACCAAACGTTTCGCCGGCACCCTTGGCGACGGCTTGGAGGCGGGCCGGAAGGACGCCGGCGCGCTGGCGCACTCCACCGAGGACGTGCTCTCTTACATTGTGTTCCCGCAGGTGGCGGAGCGCTTCTTCGCCTGGCGCGAAGACCAGAAAACGCGCCGGCTCCCCTACACAATCGTCAAGATATAAAGGAGGAGACGCCATGTTGTTTCTCACCGCCGCCCGAACCGCGGAGCAGCTCACCGAGATCTCACTGTCCGGCGGACTGCTTATGTCCGTGATCGGTATCTCCGTCGTGTTCTTGGCGCTCGTCGCCATCATGGCGCTGACAAAGCTGCAGAGCGCCATCATCGTATCGTTCCAGAACAAGCGCGGGCAGACGGACGCCGCCGCGCCGGCGCCATCGGCTCCGGCCGCCGTGCCGGCGTCCACCCCCGGCGCCGTGGCGCTCTTTGGCGTGGAAGACAAAACGGCGGCGATGCTCATGGCCATTGTGGCCGATGAGATGAAGCTGCCGCTGAACGAACTGCGTTTTATTTCCATCAAGGAAGTACAGGAGGGGAACTGAGATGAAATACCGTGTGACATTGGGCGGAAAAACCTACGAAGTGGAAGTAGAAAAGGGAGAGGCCATCTTGGTCGATGTGGCGGACGCCGTTTCCCCCGCGCCCGTCGCGGCGCCGGCCCCGGTTGCTGCCGCGCCTGCGGCGCCCGCCGCCGCGCCCGCACCGGTCGCCGGCGCGGGTGAGACGGTGGCCTCGCCGATGCCCGGCACGATCCTGTCCGTCAAGGTCGCGGCCGGCCAGGCCGTCAAAAAGGGCGACGTATTGGTCGTTCTCGAGGCCATGAAGATGGAAAACGAGATCATGGCATCCCGGGACGCCTCTGTGGGGCAGGTGCTGGTGGCGCAAGGCGCCTCCGTCGATACCGGGACACCGCTTCTCACATTGGTATAGGTGGGGTGAAAATATGAATGTAGGGAAAGTCTTGCAAGACCTTTGGGAGACTTCCGGGTTCAACAACCTGTTTGTTCACTGGGAAAACGCCGTGATGGTGGTCATCGCGTGCGTCCTCTTGTACCTGGCGCTCGTCAAGGGCTTTGAGCCGCTGCTGCTCGTGGGCATCGCCTTCGGTATGCTGCTGACCAACCTGCCGCTGGGCGGACTCATGCACATGGAATTCTACCAAGACAAAGTCGTCGACTACGGGCGCGTCCTGCACGAAGGAGGCCTGTTGGACATCCTCTATCTGGGCGTCAAGCTCGGGGTCTACCCCTGTCTCATCTTCCTCGGCATCGGCGCCATGACAGACTTTGGCCCGCTGATCTCCCGCCCGTCCTCGCTGCTGCTGGGCGCGGCGGCGCAGCTCGGCATCTACTGCGCCTTCATCCTGTCGTTCCTGCTCGGCTTCACCCCGCAGGAGGCGGCCTCGATCGGCATCATCGGAGGGGCCGACGGGCCGACGGCCATCTTCTTGACCTCGCGGCTGGCCTCCCACCTGCTCGGGCCCATCGCGGTGGCCGCCTACTCATATATGGCGCTCATCCCGCTCATCCAGCCGCCCATCATGCGGGCGCTGACGACGAAAAAAGAGCGTGAAACCAAGATGGAGCAGGTGCGCGCCGTCAGCAAGACAGAGAAGATCATCTTCCCCATTGTCGTGACCCTCTTTGCCGTGCTGCTGCTGCCGTCGGTCGCGCCGCTCATCGGCATGTTGATGCTGGGCAATCTCTTCCGGGAGTGCGGCGTGGTGGAGCGACTCTCCGACACGGCGCAAAACGCGCTCATCAACATCGTCACGATCTTCCTCAGCGTCACCGTGGGCGCCACGAGCGTGGGCTGGCTGATCAACAACGACGGCGTCAGCGTGGGCTTCCTCAGCCTCAACACAATCAAGATCATCGCCCTCGGCCTGTTCGCCTTCGGCTTCTCGACGGTGGGCGGTCTCCTGTTTGGAAAACTCATGTACAAACTCTCCGGCGGCAAGGTGAACCCGCTGATCGGCTCGGCCGGCGTGTCGGCCGTCCCGATGGCGGCGCGCGTCTCGCAAAAAGTCGGCCAGGAGGCAAACTCCTCCAACTTCCTGCTGATGCACGCAATGGGCCCCAATGTGGCCGGCGTCATCGGCTCGGCCGTGGCCGCCGGTTTCCTGCTCAGCGTCTTCGGCTGAGCGGGGACTGCCCCGGCCGGCGGAGCGCAACGGACAACGGCACAAAGGCACGGGTTTTCGCCCGTGCCTTTGTGCCGCCCATCCGCAGGACGTGTCCGACGATAGGAAAAAAGAAGAGAGGACTACCTGAAAGAAATCGACTCTATCAGCGGTACATTGTTGTCGTCCCAGAAGAACAATCGCAATGTCATGCCGGTTGGGTCCGCGGGAATGTCCACGGTGTACAGGCCATTTTTGACATCCGGATGCCTGTCCACTGAGATGAGACGGCCGGCGCTGTCGTACAAGGCCGCATAGGCGTGCATGGAACCGTCCGGGGGCAGTGACGACCGGTTGACCCGAATCTCCATGTCCAGCGTCCCTCCCGCGGCTTCGCGCAGGCTGCCGGCTTTGAAATCGACTGTGACAAGCCCGTCCGGCACTTCGACAAATTCAAACCAATCGATCCAGACGTCTGTCCCCGGCATGAAGTAAAAATCAATATCCCGCAGGCCGGTTTCTTTCCCGATGGGATATTCCCAAATCGCGTAGTCCTGATTCCCCGCGGCTCCGATCTTGATTGTGGTGCTGCTGTCAGGGCTTGTGTTTATGCGAACATCCCTGGTGCCGTCACCCTTTCCGTACACGCGCAATAGGATATTCTTGCCTTCCTGCCCAAAATCCAGCCCTTTGTAGATGAACGATACGTTGTTTGGGTCGGTTACGTGGACAACCGTCTTGTCGCCGTCGGCGCCGCCTATGTCGCGGCGGATCGCGTACCCGTCATCCGAAACGTCAAAATCCTCGGCCTGCATCATCTGATACGCGCTCACAGACGCCGGCCGTGCTTCGATGAATTGCACGGATTCCAATGTGAACACGTCATCCGGGTAGGTGAAATACAGATGATGCGCCCTTTTTATGGCCGACCCGTATAGGTTGAATACTTTCCCCAACGTCTCACCGCTCGTATCCGGAAAATCAAATGACGCGAGAACCGCTCCGGCTTCGGCCCCGTCGCGGAGTTCCACCTTTGCCGCCGCATTTTTCGTCGCACCGGTGATCACAATTTTCCTCGAACCGGCGTCGCCGAAGGTGAGGCCGTGGTAACCTGTCAGACCCGCGGTCTTGACGTCCGCGCCGGCCACCGGATTTACCTTGTAAGGATCTCTCTCGACCTTTGGATTCTCCGTAAACTGCCAGCCATAGAAATACATGCTCCCGCTGGTAAACATAAAGCATATGTCCTGTATGCCCGTCAGATTCCGCAACACGCTGGCATCCGCCGGAATGAACGTCTGCGCCGTATAATTGAAGCCCCACGCATCCGCATTCTTTTCAAAGCGGACCGTGCCGAGATGCGGACCGCTGCGCGAACCCAAATGGACTTCCGCCTCCGCCGCGTTGCCGCCGACGTTGGCGTTCACGCCGTAGAAGATTAGATTGTCGCTGCCCCAGGGGCCGAAGTCAATGTTTCTGTAGAGTACCCAACTGCGGTTTCCCGTGTTGTTGACCAGGCGGTCGTCCGCAGGGCCCACCAAGGCCAGGTTGTTCCCCCCGTCACTGTCATTGGTCCGGCCGCTGTCGAAGTTTCTGGCCTTCACCAATTGGTACGGATTGACTATGTTCTCCGGTTCCGTAAACCCAACGGATCTAAATGACATTGTCGTCCGCACGGGGGAACCGATCCATCCGTTTGTGGCCGAGGCGACGACGGCAAATGTACCGTTCCGCGAGGCGGTCACTGTCGCCACACCTGTTTCGGCGTCATAGTGAATCGACGCATTCGGCGAAGTTTGTCCAAAATTTTCCATTGCTCCCACACTCAGTGTAACCCCGGCTGTCGCGCTGGGCGGCCACACCACCGCTCTGACGGTCGCCGTATTCGCGGCGGCAGACAGATTTTGTGACCCGGAGAGCAATTCGATGAAGATGCTTGTGACCGGTACCATGTCGGGGTTTTGCCCGGAGATCGCAACATCCAGCTCGCCATATACGCCGGACCCGTCCGCTGCCGCCGCCCTCACCGTCACGACACCGTCGTAAAGCGGACGCAGAACCCCGGCCGCGTCGATCGTCGCCAAAAGCGGTTCCTTCGCGCCTGTCTTATTATACACAGACCAAATCACGTCTTTGGACGAGGCGTCGGCCGGCGAGACGGCCGCCGACATCTGCAAGGGGCGAAACTTGGCCGTGATTGCCGTGGCGCCGCCCGCGCCGGTCACCGCCAGGCCCGCCGCCGGCACAAATGAGGTTTGATTGTCGATGGTGATATCGATGAAACCGGAGGCGCCGCCGCCATCCAATGCCTTCGCGGTCACTCTTACCACACCGTCTTTGCGCGCTTTCAAAACGCCGCTCTTGCTGATCACAGCTTTGTCTGTGGCCGAGCCGTCTACGTTTGTCACGACATAAGAAACCGATTCATAGTCCGCGTTCGCCGGCGATGTGACGGCCACTGTTTTCAGTTGGCCTCCGGCCGTATGAATCGCCGTCGAACCGTCGATCGCAGACAGCGCGACGCCGGTCACCTTTTGCTTCCGCACGGCGTTCACCGTGACAGTCTCAGATTCGAGCCCGTTGGACACGGCCGTGACCGTGATCGGGCCTTCTGTGCCGTCTGACTTTACAATCGCGACGAGTTTGCCGGAAAACGCCCTGCGGGCCGGCGCGCCAAATGCGTCGAAATCATTTGAGTTGCCGTTATCCGCGGCTACAAAAGTCCCGGCGCCCGTCACCCTAAACTCGACGTAATTGTTCGCGTTGGCAACCAATACGCCGTTTTCATCGAGTATGCTTGTCTCTACAAATACGAGGTCCTTTCCGTCCGCGTTGATCGCAGCGCGGTCAGGCTTCATGTCAATCTTCGCGGGGACATCGAAAGTTTCAATTTTGTCAGTCGCAATGACCTCGCCTCTCTCGTCGTAGGCCTTTGCCTCCACGACTCCGTCTTCATATGGGACGACCCACCTGTAGTGCAGCGTCTCATCCTTTAGCAGGTCCACATACTGCCTGCCCAAAGAGCGGCCGTTTAAGAACAGTTCCACACTGTGCGCGTTGCTGTACGCCCAAATGGGCACCCCATCTTGCGAGTCCGCGCCGTTGTAAGAAATGGTCGATACCGGCGCCCAGTAGGGCAGCAAGTGCAAGATTTTTTTGTCTGTCCAGACGCTCTGGTAGAAATAGTAGATGTCCTTTGGCAGCCCGGCCGTATCCACAATGCCAAAATAGGAATTCTTGGCATTTGTGTTGCTGGAGGTGCCGCCATACGGCGACGGTTCGCCGAAATAATCGAAACCTGTCCAGATAAATTCGCCCATATTAAACGAATAATCTCTGACCGATTTGCGTGCGTCCGCGGCGGTTTTTGTATATATCCCGTTGGCGGAACTCTGGATATGATTGTCATAACTGGACGCTTGGTTTCTCATGTTGCCTGTAGTGCTGAAGGTGGCGGTATCCGGCAGCATGTAGATGCCACGGCTGCGTACAGCCGAAGATGTTTCCCCGCCAAAAATGGGCATATTGGGGTATTTGTCATGCCATTTTGTGAAGTTCACACCGCGTATGTTGATGTCCAGATAGTTGTAGCCGAACACATCAAAGACTTCCCCGCCGATCTGCATCGGTCTGCCGCTTCCGTCTTCCGGGGCATTCGACGAATAAGTCGTATACGCGCTCTTCCTCGGATCGGATTCACGCACAAGGTCATGCAGTCTGGTAGCTCTCGCGATGGCGTTGCCGTCTGTGTGGGCGCCGCCCACTTCGTTGCCCAAGCTCCACATGACGACGCTCGGATGGTTGCGGTCGTGTCTGACCCAACTTCTCACATCGAGGGCGCTCCAATTGTTAAAAAAGCGTGCGTAGTCATATGTATTCTTTTGCGAACTCCAGCAATCGAAGGCCTCGGTAATGACCATCAACCCAAGCCTGTCACATATTTCTAAAAGCTCAGGCGTTGGCGGATTGTGCGCCGTTCTGATGGCGTTGACGCCCATGTCCCGCATAATCTCCATTTGGCGCTCTACCGCGCGGTAATTGACGGCTACCCCCAAAGCGCCCAGATCGTGATGCATACAGACGCCTTGGAACGTGACGCGTCTTCCGTTTAAGAAAAAGCCGTCTTTGGGGGTGGCCAAAATCGTGCGGAATCCAAATTTTGTAATGTACTCGTCATGGGCTCCGCCGCCCGAAACTGTCGTCTTCATGGTGTACAAATTTGGATCTTCGATGTCCCACAGCGCCGGCGTGTCGACAAAAAGTTCCTGCTGCACCGTCTCTGTCGCGCCGGCCGCCACGGACGCAAGGGGAGTCGATTTTTCGGTGACCTGGGCACCGTCCGGACCGTACAGCGTCTGGGTAACGGTCAGGCCCGAAACTGCCGCCGCCGATGTGTTGACAATCTCAGTATCCATCGTCACATGGCCGCCCGCCCCGTCGGTTGTGATGTACGTGCCGTCGGGCGCGACATGCACGGGGTCGGTCTTGATCATCCACACATTGCGGTAGATGCCAGCGCCGGCGTACCATCTGGAGTTTGGATTCCGGAACCAACACCGAACCGCGATGACATTCGGGGTGTTTCCGTAACGCAAATAATCCGTTATGTCCAGATGAAACACAGTGTATCCGTAGGCCCATGTCCTGGCCGTGTCGACGGCGTTCAGCGTCAGCATCGTGCCGTTTATGTAGACATTCACGTCCATATAGACGCCGTCAAAACGAAGGGTGATGTTTTTGCCCTGGTCGTCCGGCGACATATAGAACGTCTTGCGGTACCAGCCATAACCGTTGGCATACATGGTACTGACATTGTTTGTGGCGCTGGCGCCAAATTGGTGTATCTGCCAATCGTGCGGCAGCGTGACATCCGCCCATTTCGAGTCGTCATAATCGACAGCCAGGGCATTCGCATCAGTCGCCGAAACGTAAAATTTCCAGTCGTCATTGAACAACTCACTGCGCTCACCGCCAATGACGGCGTCACGGACCCTGGCGTCCGTCTCGGACAGCGCGAGGGTCGGAACAGTTTGCCACAACATGATCAAGACAACCAAGAATGAAACCATGACTTTGCCATACTTTCTGCGCATTCTATCCACTCTCCTGCATTCATTTTGTTTTGATATACGCGCCTTCCTCGAAAAGTTTCCGTCTCCTTCCCTCTTTGCTGAGATGACATACAAGTGGCCCGTCAACGGTTCGCCGGGCCCACGGCGAACAGGAACTCCGGAACAAAACCGTCTGCACAACAGTCTCGCCGGCGGTCGTCTCCTCTGCACACAAAACGACCGCCCGCTTCCGAACACACTTCGCTGCCCCACGCAAACCCAAAGGGCCGCAGCCCTTTTGGCGGTTCCCGCGTGGCCTGCTATACTATACCTTTTGGAAACTGTCATTTCTAAAAATTCAGCCTCTCCAATTCAGTCGAAATAGATAAAAAATATTACGCACGACTCTTGACATTGCAAATTGTGTGGAATATAATGATGGATGTCGGCATCCGCGGCACACTTTTGACAAGGTATACCTTTTTAGACGCACAAAAAAA
>JAIRTA010000090.1 GCA_031255175.1 Oscillospiraceae bacterium
GTTTCGGCATATTCTATACCCACTTCATACCCTTTCTTATTTATTTAATATCGTGCAGAGGGGCAAAAATTTACATATAATCCCATTTTAGTGGTCGTTTTTTACGCAAGAAGAAATCCCCCAAACGCTTGCGACACAAGCGGTTGAAGGATTTCTGGATTGGTCCGAGTGACAGGAGTCGAACCTGCGGCCTCTTGAACCCCATTCAAGCGCGCTACCAAGCTGCGCCACACCCGGATACCAACGGCCTTCATTATACCACAACGATTTTCACATTTCAAGCCCTTTCTCGGGAGAATTTTTCCATATTATTCCACACAGAGAGAAGTGAACTGCCGTGCGGCGCAAGGACCGCGAAATAACCGACTGGGCCGAGATGATCGGCGTCCTCGAAAAATGCGACGTATGCCGTCTCGGGCTTGTGGACGAGGGCGGGCCGTACATTGTGCCGCTGAACTTTGGATATGAATATGACGCCGGCGTACTTACGCTGTACTTCCACGGCGCGCGTGAGGGGCGCAAACTTGCCGCCATCCGCAGACAGGCGGCCGTTTGCTTCGAGGCGGATTGCTCGCATCGGCTTGCGGCGGGCGACCGCGCCTGCGCCTTCACTATGGAGTACGAGAGCGTCATGGGCCGCGGCACGGCGGAGATGGTGAGCGACGAAGGGGAAAAAGAGCGCGGCCTGCAATTGATCATGCGCCATTACGCACCCGGCAGAGCGTTTGCATTCACCGCCGCCGAGGTGGCGTCCGTCGCGGTGTTTAAGGTGACGGCGGCGGAGTTTACGGGCAAACGCCTGACGAGATAAGCCGCCGCAACCCGACGGAACCCGTCGGCGGCCGCCCAACGCGGCCCCGCCCGCGGCTGTTTGGCGGAGAGCCTCTTCAATATCGGCGACATCCGCTCTTCGCCCCGCCAAGTATGCCCGGCGAGGCGAAGAGCGTGCTTTGTCTTTAGGATCTCCGGGAAAATCAATCCGCGCCGGACGACCGCCGCTCTCAGCAGACGAAGGTCTTGGCGGCCTCGAATTCCTTTTGGATCTCGCGGCTTGGCGGCGCCGTCAGCAGGGATGTGACGACGATGGCCACGCAGGAGAGCAAAAAGGCGGGCAGCAGCTCATAGATGTTGAACACGCCGCCCATCGGCTTGATGAACAAGTTCCAGATGAACACCATAGCGCCGCCCGTGATCACACCGGCCACCGCGCCGGCATGGGTGCAGCGTTTCCAGAAGAGGGAGAACAGGACAAGCGGCCCGAAGCTGGCGCCGAAGCCCGCCCAGGCGAAACTGACGACTGTAAAGATGACGCTGTTCTCATTCAACGCGATGAGGATCCCCACTATGGCCACGGCCAGCAGTGTGATACGACTGACGAGCATCACCTGTTTGTCGGTCGCGTTTTTCTTGATGATACCCTGGAAGATGTCCTTCGACACGGCGCTGGAGGCGATCAGCAGGTAGGAATCGGAGGAACTCATGATCGCCGCGAGGATGCCGGCCATCATGATGCCGGCGATCAGCGGATGGAACAGCGTGCGTGACGCGACAATGAAGACGTTCTCGGCGGTCGCGCGGGTGGCGAGTTCCGCCGACGCGGGGAAGAGCGCCCGGCTGCTGAGACCGATGAACAGCGCCGCGGCCAACGAGATGGCGCACCAGATCGTGGCGATCCGGCGGGAGCGCGTCAGTTCATGGGACCGGCGGATCGCGAAGAACCGGAGCAGCACTTGCGGCATACCGAAGTAACCGAGCCCCCACGACAGCGTGGAGAGGATCGTGAGCAGACCGTAAGGAGACGCCGACCCAAACCGCGGGACACCGTTTAAGAATTGCTGCACGCCGTTTGCGTCCGTTGTGGGATTCGCGAGCCCAAAGAAGCTCACAAACCCCGGGATGTTTTTGATGTTGTCGAACACGGCGTTCGGGCCGCCCGCCGCAAGAACCGCCGCGCCCAGCACGGCCACCAGCGCGATGACCATGACGATGCCCTGAACAAAGTCGGACATACTCTCGGCCAAAAACCCGCCCAAAAATGTGTAGAGAATTACGAAGAACGCACCGACGAGCATCATCGGAACATATGGCATCTGGAAGATCTGCGCAAAGAGTTTCCCTCCCGCGACAAAGCAGCTCCCCGCGTATACGGCAAAAAAGATGAGGATCATCAGCGAGGAAATGGTGAGGAGCGGCTTGTTCTTTTGCTCTTTGAAACGGTTGGAGAAAAACTCGGGGATTGTGATGGAATTTCCTGCCAGTGTGGAATAGCGGCGCAGGGGTTTGGCCACGATCAGCCAGTTGAGGTACGTACCCGCGAGCAGCCCGATGGCCGTCCACGCGGCGTCCGCGAAACCGCACCAATAGGCGAGGCCCGGCACGCCCATCAGCAGCCAGCCGCTCATATCGCTGGCTTCCGCGCTCATGGCGGTCACCCACGGCCCCAGGGAACGACCCCCGATGAAGTAGTTTTCGCTGTTTTCATTGGCTCTGCGCGCGCACAAGAAACCGATGGCGACGATGACGATCATGTAGGAGGCTACGGCGATCAGTACCTGTATGGTGTTTGCATCCATACTCACGACACACTCCTTAAGACTTATATTGGGAAAACTTGGGTGGTTAGGGGCACGTTGGACGAAAGGATACCCTTTGCCGTATACGCAAAGACTATACCACAAAAAACGTTGGATTACCAGAGAGAAATTCAGAAAATTTGACAGGAGCAGAAATTTTTATGGTCTACACAAAATCTACACATCGTCTTGATATAATAAGCACTGTCTAAAACACCGTCAGAAGGATTCCGCCGGGGTTTTCAACGCCGGTACGAACAGGGGGGGACGCATCGTGAGCGCCGGACAGAAAACGAAGACACTGCGCATCGGCGGCATGACCTGTGCGCACTGCCAGAGCAAAATCGAAAAAGCGCTGCGCGGCACCGCCGGTATCCGCAGCGCGCGGGTGAGTTACGGCGCGGGCACGGCCGTTGTGACTTACGACGCGGACATCATCGCGCCGCACGGCATCGCCGCGGTCATCACAAAGCTGGGCTACCGGGTGCTCAGCGGCGCCGAGAGGGGGGCGGGCGCGGCGCGAACCGCGGGCATTCTCTTGGTTGTGCTCGCGCTGTATATGATGCTGCGGCAATTGGGCCTCACAGGGTGGCTGAGCGCCTTCCCCACCGCGCAGGCCGGTATGGGCTACGGGATGCTCTTTGTCATTGGGCTTATGACATCGGTGCACTGCCTGGCGATGTGCGGCGGGCTCAATCTCTCGCAGTGTCTCCCGCAGACATCCCAGACATCTCAATCTTCTCAATCTTCTCAACCACCGCAACCCTCTCAGACACCGGATGCCGGGCGGCGGGCCGTGCTGCGGCCGAGTCTGCTGTATAACCTCGGCCGCGTGCTCTCTTATACGGCGGTCGGCGCCGTCGTCGGCGCGCTGGGGGCGGCGGTCAGTCTCTCGGGCGCGGCCAAGGGGGCCATACAACTCCTCGCGGGGGCGTTTATGATTCTCACGGGCCTGACGATGCTGGGGCTCTTCCCCCGGCTGCGCGGGCTGGTGCCCCGTATGCCGCGTCTCTTTACGCGGCGGGTCGACAGCGTCGGGAGCCGCCGCGGGCTGGGTCCGCTGTATGTGGGGCTGCTGAACGGGCTTATGCCCTGCGGCCCGCTGCAAGCCATGCAGCTCTATGCGCTCTCCACCGGCGGCCCGGCCCGGGGCGCGCTTGCCATGTTGGTGTTTTCGTTGGGGACCGTGCCGCTGATGTTCGGCCTCGGCGCGCTCAGCACGGTACTCAGCCGGACTTTTACAAAGAAGGCCATGACTGTCGGCGCGGTTCTTGTCGTGGTGCTCGGCCTTTCGACGTTCACAAACGGCTGGACGCTTTCCGGGTTTCTCCCCGCGGGCGCCCCCGCCGCGACGCAAAGAACGGAGATACCGAGGATTTCATTGTCCACGGAGGGAAACACGTCGGCGGAGGCGCTGACGGAGGCGTCGCCGGCGGAGGACGCGCCGGGGGTGCAGCGGGTGAGCACCACGCTCAAGCCGGGGCGTTACGACCCCATCACAGTGCGGGTGGACGTGCCGGTGGAATGGACCGTGGAGGCCCCGCCGGGCAGCATCACCGGTTGCAACAATCTCATGTATATTCCAGAATATGGAATCGAAGTTCCCTTCCAGCCCGGCGCCAACCTGATCGAATTCACGCCGACGGAAGCGGGCACATTTCCCTACTTCTGCTGGATGGGTATGATCCGCAGCACGATCACCGTTGAGGAAAGCTGATCGGGCCGCCCGCCGCGCGCGGGTTCTCGGGGCGGGCAAACCGGTCGGGCGGAGAAAAGAGAGGCGGAAAAAGTAAAGAAGAGGAGGGTCCGCATGGACAACCAGATACTCAGCATCGGCGGCATGACCTGCGCGGCCTGCGCGGGGCGGATCGAACGGGTGGTTGGCAAGCTCCCGGGCGTGCGCCGCGCCGCCGTGAACTTGGCCAGCGAAAAGCTGTTTGTGGAATATGACGCGGCCGATCTGCCGCTCTCCGCCATCAAAGAAGCGGTGGTGAAGATCGGCTATGAGGTGCTGGAGAAACCGCAGAGCGGCACCGTCGTCATCCCCGTGGGGGGTATGACCTGTGCGGCCTGCGCGGGGCGGATCGAAAAAGCGCTGCGGCGGCTTGACGGCGTGCTCGAAGCCTCCGTCAACCTCACGGCGGAGAAGGCCTTTGTGACATACGACCCCAAACGCCTTCGCGTGTCCGCGCTTCGGGCGGCCATTGAGAAGCTCGGCTACCGGGCGCTGGAGGCCGACCGGGCCGACGCGGCGGAGGAGGACCGCCTCCGCAAGCAGCGGGAGATTCGCGCGCTCTGGACCCGCTTTGTCATCGCCGCCGTGTTCTCCGTGCCGCTGCTCTACATCGCGATGGCGCCGATGATCACCTGGGTCAGGCTGCCCTTTCCGGCAATGCTCGCGCCGATGCGGTTCCCGCTCGTGTACGCGCTGACCGAGCTCATCCTGGTCGTGCCCGTCATGGCCGTGGGGCACAGGTTTTACACGGTTGGGTTCAGGGCGCTCTGGCAGCGCAGCCCCAATATGGACTCTTTAATCGCCGTCGGCACCTCGGCGGCCTTCCTGTACAGCATCTACAACACGTGGCGGATCACGCGGGGTGATTATCACGCGGTCGACGCGCTCTATTTTGAGACGGCGGGCGTCATCATCACGCTGATCCTGCTGGGAAAATCCCTGGAGGCCGTCTCCAAAGGGCGAACCTCGGAGGCGATCAAGAAGCTGATGGGTCTCGCGCCGAAGACGGCCGTCGTCTTCCGGGACGGCGCCGAGACGGAGATTCCCATTGACGAGGTGGAGATCGGCGACGTCCTGCTCGTGCGGCCCGGCGCGAAGATCCCGGTGGACGGCACGGTGCTTGAGGGGCACACGGCCGTGGATGAGTCCATGCTGACCGGCGAGAGTATGCCCGTTGACAAACAGGCCGGGGATGCGGTCTACGCCGCGACCCTCAACACAAACGGCGCGGTCCGGGTGACGGCGACGCGGGTCGGCGGCGACACGGCGCTTGCGCGGATCATCAAATTGGTGGAGGACGCGCAGGGGTCAAAGGCCCCCATCGCGCAGCTTGCCGACGTCGTGTCCGGCTACTTCGTGCCGATCGTGTGCGCCATCGCGCTGGTGTCCGGCGCCGCGTGGTATATCGGGACGGGCGACGTGTCTTTTTCGCTGACGGTTTTCATCTCCGTGCTGGTCATTGCCTGCCCCTGCGCGCTGGGGCTTGCGACGCCGACCGCCATCATGGTCGGCACCGGCAAGGGCGCCGAAAACGGCATCCTCATCAAGGGCGGCGAGGCGCTGGAGACCGCCCACAAGGTGGACACCATTGTGTTTGACAAGACGGGGACCGTCACCGAGGGCAAACCGACCGTGACGGATGTCCTGCCCGCGGGTACGCTGTCGAAGGAGGAGCTCTGGCGGCTCACGGCGTCGGCGGAGCAGGGGTCCGAACATCCGCTGGGCCAGGCGATTGTGTACGGCGCGCGGGCCGAGGGGCTGCCCCTCTCTCCCGCGGAGAACTTCACGGCGCTGACCGGGCGCGGCGTCGAGGCCGCGGTGGACGGCGCGGCGGTTCTCGTCGGCAACGCCGCGCTGATGGAGGAGCGGGGCGTCGCGCTGCCCCGGGCCGGGGTGAACCGGTTGGCCGAGGAGGGCAAGACGCCGATGTATGTGGCGCGCGACGGGCAGTTCGCCGGCATCGTCGCCGTGGCCGACGTGGTAAAGCCGTCGAGCCGCGCGGCCATTGAGAGCCTGCACCGCATGGGCATTGAGGTGGCCATGATCACGGGCGACAATCACAAAACCGCCGCGGCCATTGCGCGGCAGGTCGGCATCGACCGGGTGCTCTCGGAGGTACTCCCCCAGGACAAGTCCTCCGAGATTCAAAAACTCCAGCGCGAGGGGAAGCGGGTTGCTATGGTGGGCGACGGCATCAACGACGCGCCGGCGCTGGTGCAGGCGGACATCGGCATCGCCATCGGCTCCGGTACGGATGTGGCGATGGAGTCGGCCGACATTGTGCTCATGCGCTCGGACCTCATGGACGTGCCGACCGCGATCCGCTTGAGCCGCCGCACGATCCGCAACATCAAACAGAACCTGTTTTGGGCTTTCGGTTACAACACGGTCGGCATTCCCGTCGCGGCCGGGGTCCTCTACCTGCTGGGCGGGCCGTTGCTCAGCCCCATCTTCGCCGCCGCCGCCATGAGCCTTTCTTCGGTGTCGGTGCTGACAAACGCCCTGCGGCTCAAGCGCTTCCGGGCCGACCGGGAGGAGGCGCGCGCGGTATGAAGAAACTTTTGCTGTGCGCCCTGTGCGCGGCCCTTCCGCTGCTCGCCGCCTGCGGTGCGCTCGACGTGATCGGCAACGACTCCGTGACCGCCTTTGATGAGATGTTAAACGTTCTGCCGGCCGCCGCGGACGGGGATACCTGGGTGCTGACGGCGCCGGACGGGGCCGCCGCGTTTGTCTGGAGCGGAGATTTCGGCAAAACGGACGCGTACGACGTCTGGTTGGAGCTGGACGCGGCCCCCTTCACGGCGGCCGGCCTGGATCCGGCCCGCCTGCCCGCCGGCATGGCGCAGGGCCGCCGGCTGGTCGCGGGCGTGTCGCTGGGCGCGCAGACCCCGGCGCCGGAGACATCGGCGAGCCCCGTGCTGTCTTACGGGCAGATCGTGACGCGGGCGCGCACACGCATCGGATACCACGCGGCGATGGACCACTTCGGCGTCGATCTGGACGGTGGCTTCATGTTTGAGTGGGCGCGGGATATGACGGCCAACGACAAGGATATTGTCTTTGTGCTCGACCCCGAAGTTTTCCGGCGGGCCGGCGTCGACGTCGGCACCGTTGAGGGCTGGACGCTGGCAACGGTGGAGACTATGGACGAAGCCGGCCGGCCGGTCGAAGTGGAAAAGCTGCTCAAACCCTTCGACATCGGCTGACCGCACGCGCTCTGCCATTTGATTCGACATTCGATTTGACATGCAAACCACACTGTGTTTATACTGTGTTTACGCCATACGGCATCAAAATTTCCCCTCCGCAAAGCGGCGGGGCATAAGATGCTGAGAGATCGGGCCTCCAAAAGCGCGAAACTGCCCGCCCCGAGGGGCGGGCAATGAGACCCGAAAAATTAAAATCCAAGGGATGCAAACAGGAGGAAGACGCATGGAGAGGACAATTTTGCGGGTGGACGGGATGTCCTGCGAGCACTGCGTGAAGGCCGTCACAGGCGCCGCGAAAGGGCTGCCCGG
>JAIRTA010000007.1 GCA_031255175.1 Oscillospiraceae bacterium
GACACGCTATGCGTCTGTTTGTCGCCATCAACTTCAATCCCGACACGCGCCTGCGGCTGCTTGCCCTGCGCGATGAGCTGCGCGGGAAGTCGGAGAGCGGGAACTTCTCCGCGCCGGAGAACCTGCACGTGACGCTCGCGTTCCTCGGCGCGTGCGACGGCAGGCAGACCGCCGCCGCGAGGGCTGTGCTGGCCGCCGTCCGTTTTGCGCCGTTCGACATTGCCGTTGTGCGTGTCGGGCGCTTCTCCGGGGGCCGTGACGGCGGCGCCGTTTGGTGGGCGGGGCTGTGCGAGAGCGGGCCGCTGACGGCGCTGCAAAGCGACTTGGCGCGCGCGCTCACCGCCGCGGGCTTCGCGCTCGAGCGCCGCCGGTTCAGCCCGCACATCACGCTCGGTCGCGAGGTCGTGACGGACGCGTCGCCGTGGACGGTGGAGCCGTTCGGCGAAACGGTCGGCGCGATCGAACTCATGAAATCGGAGCGGATACGGGGCAAGCTGACGTACACGCCCATCGCGAGGAGCGGAAGAGATGAACGATGACAACAAAACCGAGGTGTACGCGCTGTTTGACGCGCTCGGCATACCATACAGCGTTGTGGAACACCCGCCGATGTTCTCGCAGTCGGACACCGAGAAACAGAGGTTCGGCGTCGGGGCGGTGATTTTCAAAAATTTGTTCCTGCGAAACGCCGACAAAAGCCGGTATTATCTGCTGTCGCTCCCCCTGACAAAGCGCGCCGACTTGGTGAGGGTGCGCGAGATTCTCGGCGAGTCGCGGCTGAGTTTCGGCGGCGAGGAGGCGTTGTTTGAAAAACTGAGGATCCGTCCGGGTTCGGTGTCGTTTCTGAACATTGTCGGCCGGCCCGACACGGACGTGACGTTCCTCATAGATGAAGAAATCCACGCGAACGAGCGCTTCGGCGTCCACCCGAACGACAACACGGCGACGATCATCTTCGCGCCGCGGGAAATACCGAAGATCTTCGGCCACTTCGGCGCAAAGTACCGGTTTGTGGAGATGTAGGCGGCCGTGGGAACGCGGAGCGCACAGTTTATTTGATGATGGGGGCCGTCGAACATGAGTCGCGAACAGCCGTCTGCGCATACCCATGACCATACCCATGCGCATACCCATGACCATACCCATGACCATGACCACAGTGGACATACGCATCATCCGCCCGACGCGGCGCACAGCCACAGCCACAGTCACGCGCATACAAAATCCATCCTAAACCGCCTGTCTCGCGCCATCGGGCACTTGACGGCCGTGCGCGGTATGGTGGAGGACGGGCGCGACTGCGCCGATGTGCTGATCCAGCTTTCCGCCGTGCGCTCCGCGTTGAACGGCGTCTGCGAGATCATGCTGAAAGACCACATCGAGCACTGCCTTGTCGACGCGATACACAACGGGGACATGTCCGCCGTGGAGGAACTCACCCGCGCGGTCGGGCTGCTGGTGAAGTGACGGCACGGTGACCGCAGGGCGTCTCCCGCCGCACCGTCACGACCCGGCCGCTCTGTGCGCCGACAGGCTCAGCGAGCGCAGGTCCGCGCATTCTTCGCGGGCGGCGTTGCGGCGCGCGGAGATCGCCTCGTCGAGGGTCGCGTAGGGCGTGTAGTAGGAGCGGCTGTAGCGGATCTCGTTGTAGCCGGAGTCCCGCAGCGCCTCCAGGGCCGGCAGGGCGTCGTACGACAGGTGGAAGATCAGATATTCTTCATAGGCGTATTCCGTCTGCCCGGAGAGAAAGCGGTTTACGTTGAAAGAGGCGATGCGCGCGTCGATGTTCGCGAAATTCAGCGCCGCGTACCCGATCAGAACCGTCGCCGTGAGGAGGCGGAAGAACCGGAAGCGCGGCCGCAGCGCTTTGCAGAGGACGCCGACGATCAGCACCGACATCACCGCCATGCCCCAGAGCGTGAATGTGCGCAGGATCGTGAGCCCGTGTACGGCGATGTAGAGGCCCATCCGGTACGCCGCCGAGGCGAGCATGACCGCCGTGAAGCCCATGATGACCGCGCACAGGGCCCGCACGGTTCGCCAAAGCCCCGGGCGGGACGCGGCCGAAAGTTGCAGGCAGCCGAGCGTCAGCGCGAGATTGAGACCGGTGACGTAACACAGCTCAAAAAAGCCGGCGCGCGCGTATTGGGCGTAGCCGGACACCCCCGCCGGCAGCTGGGACGTCGTGCCGCCGAACAGATAGACAAATTGAACGGCGCAAAACAGCGCGTAGAGCAGCGCAAAGAGGGACAGCACCGTGATGATGATCGGCGGCGGCGTCCGTCCGGCGGCGGCGGCCCGCGGTCCGGCGGCCAACGCGCCGTGCCGGATGCCGTAAGCGGCGCTGTAGAACAGGAGACCCAGGAGGGCGCCGAAGAAGAGGCGCATCGAAAAGAGGCCGAAGGTGGCGGACAGCCAGTCGAGAGATATCGTTACAAAGCGGCCGAACACCGCGTCCGCCCCGGTGAGCCAGAGCAGCGCGAGGGCAAACAGCGGGCACGCGACCGCCAGGCCGATCAGCACATGCAAAACGGTCTTCTTGCATGAGGACCCGGACAGGGAACGCGCCGCGCCGAAGGGCCGCGCGAGGTGCGCGAACGGAAGGTAAAAGAAGTTCAGCGCGCCGCGCAGCAGTGTGCGCGGGCTGTCCCAGGGCGTGTGTTCCCCGTCTCGCAGCAGCAAAAAAAGGACAACGGACAACCCGGTCAGCGCCAGGAGGTTGAACGTGGCGAGCAACCGGTTCGAAAACAGCAAAAAGGGAAGCGCGAGGGCCAGCAGCGCCGCGTACAGCACGAGGCAGGGCGCGGAGAGTTTGGCCGGCCGCCGGCCGGTCGTGTACAAAAAGAGGATCACGTGCGCAAAGAGAAAATACAGCAGCATCCCCGCCTGCGGCGGACCGGATACGCCCAGAAGCTGCAGCCATAAGAAACCGGCCAGCCACGCGCCGGCCAGCATCCGTCGGTCGGCGCCGTCGTAGGTGTAGACCCGGCGGACATAGGCGGGCGGCGGCGTCGGCCAGGCCGGCCCCGCGGCGCCGTGGTACGCCGGGCCGGGGGCCGTCGGGCCGTGGGGGTGCGGCTGCCCGGGATGCGCCGGGCCGTTGGGTGGTACGGGGTGCGGCGGTGTGTGGGCCGGCGGTTCGGTGTGCGCCGGCGCGGGGCGGTCAGGACGGTTCTCCATCGTCTTCGTCTCCTTCCACATATTCGAGGATATCGCCGGGCTGGCATCCGAGCGCCCGGCAGACGGCCGCCAGCGTCGAGAAGCGGATGGCCCGCGCGCGGTTGTTCTTTAGGACCGACAGATTGGCGTGTGTGAGCCCGACCCGGGCGGCCAGTTCCGACAGACCGATCTTATGGCGCGCCATCATGACATCGAGATTGACTATGATCGGCATATGTTCCCTCCCACGGCGGCATGTGAAAAGCAATTTTTCACATTTGAATATACAATATATAGTATACAAAATACAGATAAAGCTATATATTGTATGACCTGATGAAAACCTTCGTGTTTTCACACGGCCTCCACACGGCGGTGTGCGGCGCCGGCGTCCGGCCTCAGATCACGAGATCGTTGTCTTCTTTGAGGTGCGCGGCCTGCTCAAACAGGCGGGCCGTCACGAGGCACAGGAGGCCCGCGACAAAAAACACCGGCACAAACAGCGTGTTGTAAGTGGCGAGGATCTGATAGAGGCCGTACGACAGCCATTCGAAGCACAGCCTCACCAGCGCCGCCGCCGAGACGACAAACAGGCAGACGGCCGCCGTGCCGACGCGGCGGGCGTTTTCCGCCACGAAGGGCCGCAGCGCGGCCAAATTTTTCAGCACGGCGCGAAGCTGCCAGAGGATGACGGCCGAACAGGTGCCGCAGACCTCATAGAAGGCGAGCCGCCAGAGAAAATCCGGCCATTGGCTCCGGTCGAGCGGGAAAAAACTCAGCCGGAGCGCGCCGTGAAACAGATCGGCCCACGCGGCGTTGAATCGCAGAGACAAAAACGGCGGCAGCAGCGGCAATAGGACAAGGTTGAGCGCAAATGTCCCCGTGACGATCCAAAACAGCAGTGCCGGCAGTGTCTTTGTGGCGTCAGTTCTCATTGTGTTCGCCTCCCGTGCGCGTTTTTGCTTGACGCGGCCAAGGTGGCCTGTCGGGACCATTATAAGGGGCGGCATCTCGTTTGTCAATCTATTTTTATCGATAATCGATAATTTTATATTGATAATCGCAGAGACAAAAACGGCGGCGTGTCCACAAACGCCGAACGGCCGCCGAAATCTTGTATGATTTCGGCGGCCGCTTGGCAGATCGGGTAAGAGGGAGGGGCATCCTGTCATCCCGCCTCCGGGTCATTGGCCGGTGCTCGACGCGGTACGTCCGGAAAGGGGAAATCCATCCGGAACGACTCTGTGCCGTCGGCGTAGGCCCGGTGCGCGACCGGAAGGTCGGGGGAAAATCTTAAAAGAAGCCGGCACGGCGGAGGCGGACCTGTGAGCCCTCACGGACCTGGCGCCCGCCCCGCGCCTTGTGCGGACAACTCTAGTATCGAAACGATTCACCCAAACTTTACAAGCCACTTGAAGAAATTTCCTTATTTTGTCGAGGAATGTCCCTGTGTCACGCTTGTACACCGGGCTTTTTTGTGATATAGTGAATAACAAACCACCATGCGGGCGAGAGGGGGGGCATCCGTGGGCAAGCGCATCCTCGTCACATCCGGGAAGGGCGGCACCGGGAAGACTTCTGTGACCGCCGGCATCGCCTCTTGTCTGGCCGCGCTGGGGCGCCGGGTGGTTTGTGTGGACGCCGACGTTGGGCTGCGTAACCTGGACCTCGCGCTCGGGCTGACGGACACGACCGCGCTCGACTTCGGCGACGTGATCGCGGGGCATGTGTCCCTCGACGAGGCGCTCAGCGCCCCGCCGGGTCTGCCGGGCCTCTCTCTGCTTGCCGCGCCGTCGGAGCTGCGGACGGAACAGACGGAGCCGGAGGCCTTCGCCCGGCTGATGGCCGGGTTGGCCGAGCGCTTTGACTATTGTTTTGTGGACTCTCCCGCCGGGCTGGGGGCGGGGTTTCGGATGGCTGCGGCCGGCTGCGACCGCGCGCTGGTGGTCAGCCTGTTGGAACCGGCGGCGCTGCGCGATGCGGCCCGCGCGGTGGAGGCGTTGGAGCGGGTCGGCATGACGGGGGCCGCACTGGTGATCAACCGGGTACGTCCCCAACTGTTGCGGGTGCCGGGCGCCGCGAACGCAGACGACGCGATGGACACCGTGGGCCTTCCGCTGCTCGGCGTGGTGCCGGAGGATGTGGCGGTTATTTGTGCCGGCAACCGGAATGTACCGGTCATTTTATACACACGAAAAGGCGCCGCGCAGGCCTATCTCGACATGGCCAGGCGGCTCGACGGGCAGCGGGTGCCGCCGCCCCGGAGCGTCAAAGCGCGGTACTAAACCAGGAGGACAGGGCCAAAGGACCCGCCGGGCAAAGCGGCGCGCGGTTTTGCCGCGGAGGGCCTGACGGCCGTGAAAAAGGAGGACGCAACGAATGAACATTGCCCTTGTCGCGCAAGATATGAAAAAAGAATTGATGGTGCAATTTTGCATCGCCTACCGGGGGATCCTGTTACGCCACAGCCTGTGCGCGACGGCGACAACGGGCAAGCTGGTCGAGAGCGCCGTCGGGCTGCCGGTCAAGCGCTTCTTGTCGGGCCCGCAGGGCGGAGAGCAGCAGATCGGCGCGCGCATCGCCTACAACGAGATCGATCTCGTGCTGTTTTTCCGCGACCCAATGGCGACGGGCCTGCATGAGTCGGACAACGCGCTGCTGCGCCTGTGTGATATGCACAATGTGCCGATTGCCACCAACGTGGCCACCGCCGAGGTCCTGGTACACGGCCTGGCGCGCGGAGATTTGGACTGGCGCGATATCGTAAACCCCAAAAGCAAGTTGGAGCGGTGACAAGAACCCCGCGGGGCCCGGCGGCCCCGTGACAGTTCCGCGGCGCGTTTTGGTTTTGCGCCGTGGACACTTTGTAACGCGCGGCGCCTTGCGCGGGCGCCGCGCCCGGAGACGGGGGCAGCGGCAGAAAAGTAAAAAATTACCAATTTTGCCGCCTTTTCACGCAGCCGGGTGCGCGTTGTTCGAGAAAAACGAAAAAAGCGATTGACAG
Source organism: Oscillospiraceae bacterium (assembly GCA_031255175.1). Classification (GTDB taxonomy): domain Bacteria; phylum Bacillota; class Clostridia; order Oscillospirales; family UBA929; genus JAIRTA01. The sequence goes on from JAIRTA010000007.1 coordinate 6,164, forward strand.
AGTGCGCGGGTTGTGCTACACTATTATGGCGCAGATTTTTTATGCCGGAGTGGCGGAACTGGCAGACGCACGGGACTTAAAATCCCGCGGCTTGAGAAAGCCGTACCGGTTCAAGCCCGGTCTCCGGCACCAGCGCCGTCCGAGGCGTTTCCCAGCGGCACACGCCGGGGCACGGGGTCCCCTGTCTGCGCAAAGCCATATCGCGGGGTGGAGCAGTTCGGTAGCTCGTTGGGCTCATAACCCAAAGGTCGAAGGTTCAAATCCTTCCCCCGCAACCAACGCCAATCCCCAGAGCCGCAACGGTTCTGGGGATTTTGCTTACCGCGGGTAAAGGAGGCGGATGCGAGATGAAAGAGTTTTTGTACAAACCGAAGTACACGCTCACGGACGAAATCGTCACGCTTGTCGCGGACATCGCCGCCAAAGTGGAGGCGCTGACAATTCACAGCGGTATGGAGCAGAACCCGAAACTGCGCCGGATAAACCGCATAAAGTCGATACAGTCCTCGCTGGCGATTGAGAACAATACGCTGACGGTTGAGCAGGTCACGGCGTTGATTGACGGCAAGCGCATCCTCGCGCCGCCGCAGGATATACGGGAAGCGCAAAACGCAATACAAGCGTATAACAAGCTGTTGGACTGGAACCCCTATGACCTTGATGATCTGCTGTCCGCACACGGAGTGCTGACGCAAGGTCTTGTCGCGGAGGCAGGTCAGTTCAGGAGTGGGTTTGTCGGCATCGCTCGCGGCGAAGAGATAATACACATTGCGCCGCCCGCAGCTGATGTATCGGGTCTGATGGCGGATTTGTTCCTGTGGGTCAAAGAAGCCGCCGTGCACCCTCTGATAAAAAGCTGCGTCTTCCACTACGAGTTTGAGTTCGTACATCCGTTCCAAGACGGCAACGGACGGATGGGCAGAATGTGGCAAACGCTTTTGTTGTCGCAATGGAAGCAGATCTTCGCATGGCTGCCCATTGAAAGCATTGTCCGTGACCGCCAGCAGAGATACTACGCCGCGCTTTCGCGTTCCAATGACGCAATGGACGCCACAGAATTTATCGCGTTTATGCTGAACGCCATTGGCGCGACAATTGACGGGCACACCGACCAAGTAACCGATCAAGTGACCGACCAAGTTAAACGTCTGCTTGATGTCCTCGGCACAAGCGCGTTGTCAGCGGCGGAACTTATGAGCTTGCTTGCTTTGAAGCACCGTCCAACGTTCAGGCAAAACTATCTGCGTCCCGCGCTTGACGCGGGCCTGATAGAGATGACATTGCCGGACGCGCCGAACGCACGCAACCAGCAATATCGGCGCAAAAGTAAGTAAACATAGGGCGCGAGGTCAAAATATATAGCGGGCTAGGTCTCGACACAAAAACACTCCCTTCATGACAAACAGTGTTTTCTGTTTCACTGTCTCTCACAAAGGGAGCATATCACCGGCGCGGGCGCGGGGGTTTTGGCGCGATTTAGAAGGGCGTCAGGACGGACCGGCCGGTGTCTTTGTCGAATAGATGGATCTTTTGGGGGTCGAAGGCGATGCGGAACGAATCGCCGGGCTTCACGGCCGGGCGGTGTGACAGGCGGGCCGTGATGTCGCAGTCCCCGTTTGTGAGGCGAAGGTGGGTTTCGAGCCCCGCCACCTCGATGTTTGTGACGTCCATCACGGTCTGCGAGAGCGGGAAGCGGTCCAGCTCGTCGTGCAGATCCTCCGGGCGGATCCCCATGATGACGGACCGGTCGACGTAGGCCAGCACCTCCGACCGGGTGGCCCGATCCTCCGGCAGCGGGAGTTGACAGGCGCCGAAGCGCAGATAGGCCGTGCCCTCGCGGCTCAGCACGGAGGTCTCAATCAGGTTCATCGGGGGCGACCCGAAGAAGTCGGCCACCAGCAGATTGGCCGGGCGGTCGTACAGGCCCTGCGGGGCGGCCACCTGCTGGAGCAGGCCGTTTTTGATCACGGCGATGCGTTCGCCCAGCGTCATGGCCTCCGTCTGGTCGTGGGTCGCGAAGAGAAATGTCGACGCCACCCGTTTGTGCAGCGCGGCCAGTTCCGCGCGCCGCGCCGCGCGTGCGGCGTCTTCGAGGCCGGAGAGCGGGTCATCGAATAAGTAGACGCGGGGGCGACGCGCGATCGCGCGGCCGAGGGAGAGCCGCCAACACTGGCTGTCGGTGAGCGCGGAGGGCGTGAGGGCCAGAACGTCGCCGAGGTCCAGAAGGTCGGCGGCGGCGGCCACGCGGGCGCGGATCTCCGTCGCGGACGTCTCGCGCCCCAGCTTGAGGCCGAAGGCCAGGTTGTCAAATACAGTCATGTTTGGGTAGGGCACGCTGTGGCGGGACACCAGGGCGACGCCGCGCTCCCGCGGGGACCGCCCGTCGACGGGAAATCCGCTCAAAGAGACGCCGCCGTCACTGGGCGTCTCGAGCCCGGCGACCAATCGGAGCACCGTCGACAGCCCGCAACGGGCCGGGCCGGCCAACACAAAAAACGATCTATCCGGGATCTCCAAGCTGAGATCCGACACCGCCGTGACGCCGCCCGGATGATGTTTGCAGAGATTTTTCAGTGTGACGCTGGCCATAGAGAAGCATCCCCCGCTTTCATAGTGTAATCATAGCATAAATTCCCTTTCGCGTACATGAGGGGAATCCACAAAGGTTTTTTCCTCACTTTGTATAAAGTGCCGCGGACGGGGCGCGCAGCAGAGCCGTCTCCCCGTCGGACAGGGGCCGCCAAGCGCCGGGCGGCAGCGTCTCGTCCAGCGTCAGCCGGGCGATGGAGACCCGTTTGAGGCTTTGCACCTCGTGCCCGCGGGCCGCCATCATGCGTTTGATCTGATGGTGGCGTCCCTCCCGCAGCGTCAGCCGCGCCAGGGACCGGGCGCCCGAAGAGAGGATCGAGAGCTCCGCCGGGGCAAAGGCCTCCCCGCTGCGCAGCGTGAGCCCCGCCGCGAAGGCGGCCCGATCCGCCTCTGTCAGCGGACCTTCGACGAGGACCATATACACTTTATCGACGTGGCGGCCCGGCGCCATGAGCGCGTGCGCGAGGGCGCCGTCGTTGGTGAGCAGCAGCAGCCCGGTGGTGTCGCGGTCCAGACGCCCGACCGGGAACAGGCCCCGCCGCCGGTAGCGCGGCGGCAACAGGCCGATGACGGTGGGAAGGCGGGGGTCCTCCGTGGCCGACACGACGCCGGCGGGTTTGTGCAGCATCAGGTAGTCGTGCGGACGGTAGTCGGCGTCCTGGCCGTCGATGCGCACGGGCAGGGCCGGGTCAACCCGGGCGTCCGCGGAGACGACGACCGCGCCGTCCACGGTCACGCGCCCCTGCGCGACGGCGCGGCGCATCTCCCGCCGGCTGCCCCATCCGGCGTCGCAGAGCAGTTTGTCCAGTCGCAACGGCGCGCCTCCTCACACAGAGAGTACTCCTATTGTACCAGGCATCGCCCCGCCGCGCAAGACCGGCGCCGCGGCCGAGAAATGCCCATTTACAAATCACCGGCCGTGTAGTATAATGAAATCCGGCCGCTCCGCGACGGCGGGCCGGGGTGGGCGCGCGAAAAGAAAATAACGAAACGCAGCGAGCCGCTGTGATGGAATTGGCAGACGTGACGGACTCAAAATCCGTTCCTGGCAACAGGGTGTGGGTTCAAGTCCCACCAGCGGCACCACGCGTCCGCCCACCCGCGCGGATGGACAAAAAAGCCTGGAGTACCGGGCTTTTTTTGTTGCCCCCATCGCACCCCCATCGCACCCCGCCGCGCCGCGCGCAGGCAAATCACGGGGAACAAATGGATTCCAATTTTTCACAAATGGCGTCGTATTCCAGGTTCTCCAGCTGTTCGCGCAGCCACGGCACCAGTTCCGCGTCGGTCTCATAGCGGTATTGTTCCAGCGCCGTCAGGGTCTCTTCCATCGCGCCCGCGTCAAAGTTGCGGCTCTCCTCCCGCATCTTTTCCAGCAGCGCGCTGTCCGGCGCGTGTTTGACGGGTTTTTCCGCCTCGCTCTCCTCCGCCGTGCCCAGGCGCGGCAGCAGCGCGCGCAAATCGGACAGCAGGGCCTCCGCCTTTTCCAAAAAGGCGTCGTTTTCTTCGCGCACCGTGGGGAAGTCCCCCCGCTTGGCCGCCGCTTCCAGCGTTTCGGCCCAGGCCCCCACGGCGTCGGCGCAGATGCCGTAGCTGCTGCCCTTCAGCCCGTGCACCGCCACCGCGTACGCCGGCAGCGTCTCCTCGGTGAGCGCGCGCAGCGTTTCGAGCAGTGCCGGCGTGTGTTTTATGTAAGACTGAAGGATCGTTGCGTACGCCTTCGCGCCGTTGTATTTCCGCGCCCCGGCCCGCACGTCGAGCCCGTCTGCCCGCGCGTCCTCCGGCAGTGCGTCCGGGTCGCCGCCGCGTGACGGGGCGGCGTCGTTTTTTTCTTTCTCCGTCAGCGCGGCCTGCCGCAAAACGTCCGGGCTTTGCCGGGCCTTCACCCACTGGTTCAGCAGAACGTCCAGCCGCATGACGTCGATGGGCTTCGAGAGAAAGGCGTCGAAACCGTTTGCGATGAACATCTCCTCGTTGCCCGCCAGCGCGTTCGCCGTCAGCGCGATGATCGGCACGGCTTTCGCGTATGGGGTGCCCAGTTCGCGGATGCGCTGGGTGGCCTCCATTCCGTCCATCTCCGGCATCATATGGTCCATAAACACCACGTCATACCGCACCTGTTCCGACCGGATTTTCTCAATGGCCTCCCGCCCGCTCAGCGCGCAGTCCACGGTGAGCCCGTAGGGGAGCAGCAACCCTTTGGCCACGTCCAGATTTGTCGATACGTCGTCCACCACCAGGATCTTCCCATACGGCATATACGCCCGCACGAGATTCCGGCCCCGGCTTCGCCTGTTGTCTATGAAGCGGAAAGATTCCAGATTTTCCACGGTGCTTTTTCCGAGCGCCAGGTCATTGGAGATCTTCTGCCGAAAGCACACCGTAAAAGTGCTGCCCTTGCCGTATTCGCTCTCTACGGAGATGGTTCCGCCCATCAGATCGACGAGTTTTTTGGTGATGGACAGCCCGAGGCCCGTCCCCTCGATTTTTCGGTTGGCGCGGACGTCAAGCTGGCTGTATTCCGAAAATAACTTTTCAATGTCCTCCTGTCGGATGCCGGTGCCCGTGTCCTGCACGATGAAGGTGATCTGCGCGTCGTCCCCATGCCGTTCCCAGGTCGTCCGGAAGGTCACCTCGCCCTCTTTTGTGTACTTAAACGCGTTGGAAAGCAGGTTGTTCAGCACCTGCTTGATCCGCAGTTCGTCGCCATACAGCCGTGACGGCAGAGTCTCGTCGATGCGAAGTTTGAACACAATGGGCTTGGAGCCGATGCGCACGATATTGAGCTGCACCGTATCGTGGATCAGGCTCGGCGTGTCGTAGTCCAAGGGGATGAGCTCGAAGCTGCCGGACTCGATTTTAGAGACGTCCAGAATGTCGTTGATGATCCCCAGCAAGCTGGAGCCGGAGTTGTATATTTTTTCGATGTCCGAGAGGGTCTCTTTCGGAAGATCCGCTTGCAGCTGGATCTGGGACAGCCCGATGATGGCGTTCAAAGGCGTGCGGATCTCATGGCTCACCGTTGCCAAGAACGTGCTTTTGGCCCGGGATGCCGCCTCCGCTTTTTCCCGTTCCATATTGTACATATACATTTGAAATTTCACGGCGATGCCGATGAATATACTGACAGTAAAAACGGATTGCGCGTTGTGCATAACCAGCAAAGATAACGTGACAAGGGGCCGCGGGAAAAAGCGGGGGAATAGATTGTTAACACACAAACAAGCGGCAAAAGATATGATCTCTAAAAGAATCATAATAAAGCAATCTTTTTTTTCTAAAGAGAAAAATGTGAGAACCATTATCATCACGGCATACGCCAAAATACCGCTCTCAATGCCGCCCACCGCGTAGTACATAAACGGGAAAAAGACAAAGCTGGCAAACCCCAGCAGCAGCAGCAGCCCCAACCTGTATTTTTTGTATTTGCTGCAAATATAAAACATGAGAACGACCGCGATGTCTATGGTGACCAATGTGATGATCTCCAGTGGATGCGGCATGATAAAGAGGGTGATAAACGTGGTCACAAGCAATGTGACGGCGGCGCTGCAAAAGACAAGGTTAAACACCCTTGCGGCCAGAGGCCGGCTGTCGGAAAAAAAGTATTTTTCGAGCAGTCTGCGTGTCCAAGTGATCATACGAAATCGCCTCATTCAGTTCAGCTTTTGGGCGCCGCCCGCGTGAGAAAAGCCGTGTGAAAAAATGTAAAATATTTACATGTACGAGAGACATTCTCTGTTTACTATATCGTCTCAAATCTCACCGGCGGCCATTCCCGACCGGCGCCCGCACCGAAATTCGGGGAATTGACCAAAAACAATACCCCGCCGCGCGCTTGCATCGTGGCTTGCGTCGTGAGACGCCGGCCACGGCAGCCCGAGCGGGGGGATTACGCGCGGTGTTTTCTCAGGTCCGCGCCAAAGAAGGGGAGGAGCTCAAAGGCCTCCAGGCGGGAGGTGATCTGGGGGGTGTAGCGGCCGCGCAGTTCCTCTTCGGTGAGCCCGGAGACGAGGAGGGTTTGGCGGCCGGCGCCGAGGCGGGTGCTGAGGATCTGGTGAAACGCCGACTGCGCGAAGGGGGTGGAAAATTCGGCGCCCACATCGTCCAGGATCAGCAGGTCGCAGCGCAGCAGGCGCTGCACCTCCTCCCCCGCGCTTTCGTCCCGGGCGAACTTCTGCCCCTCCATCAGCGCAAACGCGCCCGCGGCCGTCTCGTAGAGCACCCAGTGCCCCCGCGCGCAGAGCGCGCCGGCCACACAGGCGCACAAAAAGGTCTTCCCAAGCCCCGCGCCGCCGCGAAACAGCAGGTTCGGGGCGGTGGGGTCAAACCGTTCGACGTATTTGACGCAGTATTCGCGCATGACGCCCATGTGGCTCCGCGGCGACAGGCCGTGGGACGGGTCCGTCTCGGCCGAAAAGCGCTGGAGGTCGAAGGCGGCGAAGGTCTGCCCCGTGATGTCCAGCTTCGCGGACAGCGCGCGCCGCTGCTCGCGGATGCACAGCTGGCGCAGGCAGTCGCACAGCCGCCCGTCGGCCGTGGCGCCCGTGTCGTCGCACAGCGCGCAGGCGGGGCGGTCGTCCAGCGCGTCCGGCGGGTACCCCCCACCCGCCAGCAAGGCGTTTCGCTGCGCGCGCAGGGAGAGGTTGCGCGTCCGGCAGCGCTCCAGGGCGCTCTCCTCGCCGGACAGGGTGTCGCGCACGGCGCCCAGCAGCCCGGCGCGCATCTCTTCGTCGATGGCCCGCACGGCGGGCAGCGCCTCGTAGATCTCGGTGCGGCGCGCGGAGAGACGGGCCGAAGCGGCGGCCTTGTTTTGCGCCAGCAACACCCGCGCCTGCCCCAGACAGACGGGATCCAACGCCATCTCGTCCATGCCTCCTCTCTGTCAGCCGGATCGGCCGGCGCGCCGCGTCATTCGCCTTTGACGTAACGCCGCATGCGCTCCACGGCCTCGCGTTCCCGCCGGCCGGGCGCGGCGGCCGCGGCGGCGCGGCCCGCCGGTGTTCCCGCCGGCGTCCGTTTCGCCGGCGCGGTGTCGCCGGATTCGATCTCAGACGGGGTGTGCAGGTTCTTCTCGTGCCAGTTTCGCAGGATGGAATTCATATATTTCCAATTGAGCGCGCCGGTCTTGAGCACGGTCTTGTCGTAGGCCAGCGCGACGGCGTCGGGCGCGAAGCCCATGTCCGTCCATTCGGAGACATAGCGGCTTTCGCTGGGCGAGGGCGCGCGGCTCTCGATGCCGAGCAGCCGGTAGATGCGGCTGCCGGCCTGACGGCGCGTCTCCTGCGTCTCGATGTAGCGCTCCGCCTTCTCCTCGGTGTCGAGGCCCTTCTGCTCCCAAATGGCGGCCTCCTTGTCGATCTGGCGCATCGTGGGCGGGCGCCCCCCCTCGCCGAACCGGCGGCGGGCGTCCTCCAAGCAGTGCGACACCAGCAGGGAGATGAGGCCGGGCGTCAGGCCGCGCCAGTCGTAAAGGCCAAAGAGAATCTGCAAATCGTTGCTGGAGAGAATCTTGCCCAGACGGCGCTGGACCTCGTCCACCACGTGGCGGAAGGCGGGGTCGCGTTTGATGCCCTGCGCCACCTCGGCGCCGGCATAGTCCGGGCGCGCGTCGTTCACGAGCGGCGGCGCGGCGGGGGGGGCCACCTCCCGGAGGACGCCGGCCGTCTGGAGGAGCTGAAGCGCGGCCTTCAGCGCGGCCGGGGCCATCCCGAGCGCCGCGCAGGCCTCTTTGTCCAGGCACTTCCCCCGGTGAGAGAGCAGATAAAGATAGAGACGGGCGGCTTCGCCGCTGCCGGTGCCCAAAAGCGCCGTGACCGCCTCATCCGTGATGGTATATATGCCGCCGCGCGGCAGATCAAACGTGCGCTCGGTCATTTCGATACCTTCCGTTTCGCGTCTTCCGGGCGGCGCCCCAAACAGGCGCCCTCGCAAAAAACAGGGTGCTTCCATTATACAGAGTCCGACGGGATTCGTAAAGAGCAAAATGCGGCAGAGTATGTAAAAATTTTACATTTCAGACCGCCCAAGGCACGCCGGACCCATGCGGCGGAACGGCAAACGTCAAATTTGCATGACTGACAATAAATCTGCAAGGACACTTGTCACAGGGGCGGGTATATGTTAGGAGGACACTTTAGTCATTAAGTATGTGATCACATTGTTTCTACGATAGAAGATATATACGAGAGCGATATTTTCTATTATGTCGGTACGCTTGAACAAGCGGCAAAGTTCAAAAATATCACGGACGTTGCGTTGAATGAGTATCTGGCGGCAGATACATATGGTGGAAATTCGCGTGTGCTTGGCATCAACAGCGGACGTAATGTGTACAGAAGTGTTTTCCTTAAAAACCCCATTGTTATCTTCGACAGTATGGAAGGATCTTACATA
>JAIRTA010000027.1 GCA_031255175.1 Oscillospiraceae bacterium
TTGATGCGAAGGATGATCTTCTCGGCTTCCAAAAATGCTTCTTTTGTCACGTTTTCACCTCCTTTACTGCCCCGCCGACTCGTCCTCGTCCTCGTAGAACCGCGTCCAGTCGAAACCGAGGACTTTGGCGAGGCGTTTGGCAACCGCCGGGCTGGGGCGCTTGGTGCCATACTCCAGTGCAGAAATGTGCTGCTGCGACACTCCAACCTCTTGCGCAACCTCTACCTGTGAGCGGCAGCCGCGAAGATCCAACAGCCAATCCCTCAAAATAACCACCTTTAGTGTCATTCAACGTCTTCTGTGAGCATTGTTCGCCCACCGGGAGCGGTTATTAAGCGCTTATTGCGTTAATTTTGAAAAAAGTTTTTCTTCCCTTGACAATTACCCCTAACAGTGGTAAGGTTATATCAGAAGGTGATTAAAATGTTCGCTGAAAGGGTAAAAGCGCTAAGGAAGAAGATGGGATTATCGCAAGCTAAGTTTGCGGAGGCCATCAAGTCAAAGCAGTCAACGGTCGGAAGTTGGGAGTCCGGAGCCCGCGAACCCGGCTTTTCCGTGGTCCGGAGCCTGGCAAAGTTCTTCGGAGTCTCGACAGACTACCTTCTGGGCCTTACAGACGAAGAGTGGCCCGCGCCGGGATCGGTGTCGGCACCGGAGCCGACGCCGCCCAGACCGGTGGACAGTGACGAGGCGTGGGAAGTAATGCGAGACATGTACGAGCGCCAAGAACTCCGCGCCCTGTTCAGCACGGCGCGGAAGGTATCAAAAGAGGACATAGAGGCCGTGGACGCCCTCATGCAACGCATGGCCCGCGAGTCCGGGAGGCCGGGTCCGTACGACACGGCGTGACGCGTGGATTCCAGTGAATACATATATAAGGGAGGCTGAAACATGTTGAGCAACAGGGAAAGGGATCTGTTCCGGTCGTTTAAGGTTTGCGTAGAATCATGGGAAGCGGCGGAGAAAAGGCGGAGAATGTTCCGCGTGCCGCTCTGCAAAAAAATCATGATGAGGGCTTTCCGAATGGACTTCAATGCGCGGAGGGGTGAACTCTACAAGCTGCAAACATATTTGAGCGATATACAAATAGGCTGGATGTGCGTGGCGAAAATAGCAAACTCTCTTTTGCTTTCGGGCGCATTTCAAGGGAGAATACAAAGGTTTTCCCTTGAGGCCATACACGAGCACGCCCTTGAGCAATGCCTATCACTTGGCGCAATCGGCGAAGAAGAGAGGCACGAGCTATCTAGGGAGGAAAAGCAACACGAGACAAAGCCAGTAGAAAAGATAGAAATAGACAGAGTGGCGATAGAGGGTAGAAACGGAAACACGATTTGGCTTCCCGTTGAAGATGTCCCAAAATACCTAAAGGCGCGCGAAGAAGGAATAGAGCCTGACCCAGAGCAGGTAAGGAAGCTCTCCAAAGAAATAAAGGAAAAGCTGCTGAACTTGTAACAGAATGTCCGCAAGCGGGAGGTGGGGGCTCGTGCGGTGGCGCGACGAGAAAAAAGCATTGCTTGAGGTTTTTATACATTATTTGGGGATGGCGGAAGATGCACTGGGTAGATATGATAAAAATGAAATCCAAAGGTGCTTTCGCCTACTGGCAAGCACATTCTCGATTGATTTGGGCCGGCAAAAGAAAGCGTTCAGAGGGCTCCTGTCAGAGCCTGATTGTCGGTGGATTCTCTGGCGCCATATCGTAAAAATGGCGCATTTTCACATGCGACATTCGACGTTTTATACAAAACTGGGTATGCCAACACGACAGTGGTCGGTATTATTTAGCATATGCACTCACGGTTTAATGCTGCTGGTGCAAGAGGGCTTTATGAGCAAGGAAGAGCAAAATAACGTGCTAGACGATATATTTCTAAAAAGAAAGCAATTCGAAGAAAGGGGAGGTCAATACGGCGACACTTGATGGACTGCCCGTGGTGGTGCGTGTGATCAACATGCCGACCGGGATCAAAGGCGTGACGAGTCCGTCAGAAGATGGGGCCTTCAACGTCTATATAAATGCCCGCTGGCCGTACGAGACACAGCGGGACGCGCTCCAGCACGAGCTAAACCACATCCGGCGTGACGATTTTCACGCCGAAAGCCTGGAGGTGGCAGAGGGATGAAGGGGTCATGTGCCAACGACCCCAAAGGCATTTGCGGAGAAGGATGGGATCGAAACAATGTCAACACATACTTGGAAGAAGTGCCCTTATTGCGGGGCGACGTATAACTCGTATACGACTTATACGAAACACTACTATGTCCGCGAAGGATCTCCATTTGTTACGTGCCTTTCATGCTGGAGGGTATTTATTGATAAGGACATCAAGGAGCCGGCGCTCAAGCCATATAGCGGCTCAGGGTACAGCATTTTAAACTGTATCTTTGGGTTCCTTTTCCCTTTTGGAATCATGGGAATACTCTTAACGGCAGGGGCATTTCAGGAAAGGGACCGGGTCTCTCTTTATGTTGCGGCGGCAATACTCGACTCATTGTATGTTGGACTAACCGCATATCTTATTAAAAAAAGAAAGGACTTCCAGGCAGAGGGGAAGGCAAAATATGCAGAATCGGAGAAGCGTTTGAGCGATTATAAGTATGCGCTCGCCTTGAAGCAAGCTGGATTCGACGTCCCGTCAAGGTTTCTAAATAAAGGGGGACAACGAAATGCAAATATCAAAAGGCCCCAACTGGTGGCAGACAATCGCCCTCATCACGCTGGCAATGGCGGCCGGCCTCCTGCGCAAGCTGATCGACCCCGGCGATGAAAACCCGTTGTTTTATTTGGCGCTTGCGCCGGTGTTGTGTCTGGGACTACGATGGCTCAGCCCAAGAAGACAGGCTGCGAAAAGAGAGGGTGAGGATAATTTTTGACGAGTTTATGAGGATGGGGCTCGCCGCACACGTCGCGCGATTGGGCGCCGCCGTGTTATGGTTGCTTGGCACACTGGGAATGCGAAAGTTGCGGGGGAAATGTCAAAACAACTGGTGGGCACTTCTCTACGCAATCATTGGTAGCGCAATTATGTGCGGTGTCACCGTGTTTTTTTACAGGGTATTTTTCGGGGACTTAGTTTCCGTTTCGCCACTATTCGTCTTTCTATTTTTCGTATATTTTTGGTTCAACATGCTCAGAAAGTCGGTTGAAGCCCCTGCCAAAAATGACGTGAAGCAATTGCAAGCTTCAGAAGACGATCAGAAGGCGCACGAGGAAAGCCCCGCCACCATTCCCCCGGAGCGCAAGTCAGAAAAACAAAACCCACCTCTCACATTAAAAATACGTATTCCACGCAAGACGCTAAAGATCATCGCCGCCGTCCTTGTCATCGTCCTGGCCTTTGCCGCCGGGCACCTCGTCCCGGGTGGCCTTTTTGTAGCACCGCCGCCAACCCCGGTATCTACAACGAAGGTCCCGAAGAAAACGCCGGTTCCCTATACGGATGTGAGTCCGGATCAGTGGACAGGTGCATTAAAAATAGGATATGAAAGGGGCCTAAAGGACGGCCGCGAAGAAATGCGGGTAGAAGCGATGGACCGTGTTACACGGGGCTATGATTTTGGCTATGATCAGGGCTACGATCAAGGATATCTTGAAGGGTTTCGGGCCGGATACAAATTTGAAGCGGAATAGCGGGGAGATGAAAAACGATGAGCCGCAGGGCAAACGGTGAAGGCAGCTGGTCCGTGCGCGAGGGCCCGCACGGCAAAACATACGAGTTGCGCGTGGTGATCGACGGCAAGCGGCGGTCATTCTCCGGCAAGTCCAAGCCGGAGTGCCGCCGGAAGGCGAAAGAGGCCGAGAACGCGCCCAAAATAGACAAAAAAATGACCGTGGCCGAATGGGCGACGGTCTGGTTGAAAACGTATCGGGAGAGCAACATCTCGCACGTGAGATACCTAACGCAGAAGGGGCACATCAACAATCACATCGTCCCCCATCTTGGCGCGATGCAAATGGGAAACGTGCGCCCTGCGCATATCCAGGAATTCTTGCGGATACACGCGGACAAGTCATGGCATATGCGCCAGGCGATCCGCTCAACCCTCCGGATCATGTTTGCGGACGGAATCGAAAACAAGCTTTGCACGGAGAACCCGGCCATTCCCGTCAAGCTGGGACCGCAACCAAAAAGACGCCCTAAAGCTTTCGCCCGAGACGTCATACCACACATTCTCGACTTCATACCGCAACATCCGTATGACCATTATGTTGCGCTGCTGCTGTACACCGGTCTGCGCAGCGGCGAACTTCTGGCGCTCAAGTGGCCAGACATACATGACGGCATTGTTGAAGTTCATGCCGCCGTCGCCCGCGTCAAGGGCGGCAGTGAAGAAAAGAATACCAAGAATGAGGACGACCGGTGCATCGGGCTGCATCCGGAACTGGCCTCGATTCTGAACTCCATGCCCAAGGAAGGGCTGTATGTGATCCCCAGCAACAGCGGGGGGCGTCTCCCTTATCAGACATTCCATTTCCGGTACAAAAAGTTCTTCGCGGACATGCCGCCAGATTTGCGGGTGCCATACCTCTCCCCGCACAAGTGCCGCCACACGTTCGCCACGTATATGCTCGACGGCAATGTGAGCCTGCGAGGCGTGCAGGACGCGCTTGGTCACCGGAACATCAATACGACGCAAATCTATACCAGCATAGACCGGGTGTCTGCAAAGTCGAACATCGCACGGCTGGACTACGGGAGAAAAACTGGAGAAGCGAAAGAACAGAAAACTTAAAGTGTTTAGGGCCAAGCGGGTTCAGCCCACATGAGCTCATTTGTATAAGGTGACATGATAGCCGCCGGCGGATCTGTCCGTCACCTGCAAAAGCGCACAAAAAGAGCCCGCGAAGACCCCAAGACAATCCCGCCCGCCGCGCTGTGCCTCCCTATGGAGAAGGCGGCGGCAAATGCGATACATATTTTTATTAAATGGGGCTGTGCCCCATTACGAAGGAGGAGGCGCCATGAAACACCTGGTCGTAGAAAAAGAGAAGATGCGGCACAACTTGGCGCTGACGCGCGAACGCGCCCGCGGGGCGGCGCTCATCGGCGTGCTCAAGGGCGACGCCTACGGTCTCGGCCTGCTGGAGAGCGCCCGCCTCATGCGCGACGCGGGCGTCCGCCGCTTCGCCGTCTCCGAGCCGTCCGACGGCGCGCTGCTGCGCCGCGACGGTTTTACCGACGAGGAGATCCTGCTGCTGCGCTCCACCGCCGTCCCCGCCGAGATCGAGGCGCTCCTCGACGCGGGCCTTGTGGCCACCGTCGGCTCCCGCGACGCGGCGCTGGCGCTCTCCGGCCTGGCCGAGCGGCGCAGCACGGTGGCCGAGGCGCATTTGAAGATCGACACGGGCATCGGCCGGTACGGCTTTCTGCCCGAGGAATTTGACAAGATCTTGTCTCTCTACCGCTACATTCCCAACCTGGCGCTCTCCGGCGTGTACACCCATTTGAACGCCCACGCGCGCCCGAAGGCCGTGGCCGAACAGCTGACCCGCTTTCGCGCGGTGCTCACCCGTCTCCGGTCCGAGGGCGTGGAGACGGGCTTTATCCACGCGGCCGGCAGCGGGGCCCTCTTCCGCCACGACCTCCCCAAGCTCGACGCGGTGCGGGTCGGGCTCTCCGTGTCGGGCCGCGTGCCCGGCCGGCACGGGCTCCAGCCGGTGGGCTATCTCGAAGCCGTCGTCACCGAGGTGCGCTGGCTCCCGAAGGGGGCCCGCGTGGGGACATCCCTGGTGCACACCTGCCGCCGCCCGACCCGCGTGGGGGTCCTCCCCGTGGGCCTGGCGGACGGCTTTACGGTGGACCGCGCCCGCCGGCCGCGCCCGCTCGACCGCGTGCGGCCCTTCCGCGCGCCGACCGTGCGCGTCGGGGGGCCCGGAGGCGAACGCGCCCCCGTGCTGGGCAACGTGGGCCTGCACCACACGGTGATCGACATCACGCCGCTGTCCTGCGGGCTGGGCGACACGGTCTGCCTCGACGTGAACCCCCTCTTCGCGGCGCGCCTGCCGAAGCTGTACCGATGACGCCGCTGTATGACGCGCTCATGGCCCGCGCCGCGCGGGACCAGGCCCGCTTTCACATGCCGGGCCACAAGGGCCGCCCCATCGGCGCGCTCTGGGGCGAGATCACGGCCATTGACTTCACCGAACTGTCGGACACCGGGGACCTGTACCGCGGGGACGACGGGCCGATCCGCGCGGCCGAACGCCTCTACGCCGAGGCCTACGGCGCGGGGGATTGCCTGTTTCTCACCGGCGGTTCCACACAGGGCGTGCTGGCGATGCTGGCCGCCTTCACCCGCCCCGGGGACACGGTGCTTGTGGACCGCAACGCCCACGCCAGCGTACACCACGCGCTGGCGCTGCTGGATCTGCACCCGGTGTGGCTGTTCAGCCAGATCATCGAGCCCTTCGGCGTAAACGGCGGGCTGCCGGCGCGGACGCTGGAGATGGCGCTGGTCGCGCACCCGGAGGCCGTCTGCGCGCTGGTCACCTCCCCCACTTACCACGGCGTGCAGTCCGACCTCACCGCCCTGTCCGCCGTCGCCCGCCGGCACAGCGCGCCGCTGCTGGTGGACGCCGCGCACGGAGCGCACCTGCCCTATGTGGACGGCCAGGTGGGCCCGACCGCGCAGGGCGCGGCCGCCGCCTGCCTGTCGGCGCACAAGACGCTGCCCGCGCTGGGACAGGCCGCCTTTTTGCTGGCCGCCGACCCCCGGGACATGGGGCGGCTGCGGGACGGCGCGCAGTTGTTTGGCACCGCCAGCCCTTCTTATGTGCTGATGGCGTCGCTGGATCTGGCGCGCGACTATATGGCGCGCCGGGGCCGCGCCCAACTCGCCGGCGTCGTCCAATGGGCCGACCGCTGGCGGGACCAGCCCGGCGGGCCCTTTCTCACCGGCGCCGTCGATCCGGCCCGGCTCTGTCTGTTCACGGGCCGGGGCGCCGCCGACGCGGCGTGGCTGGAACAGACCTGCGGCGTGGTCTGCGAGATGGCCGACACGCGCAATGTGGTCTTCCTGCTCTCCGCGCTCGACGGCGCGCGGGAGCTCGAGCGGCTCTCCGCCGCGTTGCACGCGCTGTGGCGGGAGCGGCCGCCGCCGGCCGTCTCACCCGTCTTGCGCCCCCCCGACTGGCCGCCTCCCTTTGCCGCCCTGTCGCCGCGCCGGGCATTCTTCGCCCGGCACACCGTCTGCCCCCTGGCCGCCGCCGTCGGCCGGCCGGCGGCGCGCGCCATTGCCCCCTATCCGCCGGGTGTGCCGCTGGTGGCGCCGGGCGAGCTGATCGACAAGAACCACATGGAACTGCTCTACCGGATGGGTTACGGCGAAAATACCCCGGTCTGCGTCGTGGACGACCCGGACATCCAGAAAGGATCACGGCTATGAAATTGATTTTGGCGGTCATCCGCCGCGCCCTCGCCTCCCATGTCGACCGACGTCACACATCCTGAGGGCGCGCGGCGGCACGCGGTGATCATATCCGGCGGCACCGAAGAGGCCCGGCGGGCCGAGGCGCTGCGCATCGCCGCGGAGGCGCTCTGCCTCTCGGCGGAGGAGGACCGGCCGTGCGGGCGCTGCGCGGCCTGCCGCAAGCTGTACGGCGTCGGGCACGCGGACGTCCTCTTCCTGCTGACGCCGCCGGAAGACAAAAAATGGATGCCCGTGAGCCACGTGCGCCATCTGCGCGGCGAGATGTATGTGCGGCCCAACGAGGGGCGCCGCAAGATCGCCGTGATCAACGCGGACATTTTGAACCCGCACGGGCAAAACGCGCTGCTGTCTGTGCTGGAGGACCCGCCGTACTACGCGGTGCTTCTGCTGCTGGCGCAAAACGCCGCCGTCCTGCTGCCCACCGTGCGCTCCCGCTGCGCGCTGCGGCGGCTGCCGCCGTCCGGCGGCGTCTCGGCCGAGGCCGAGGCGATCCCCGAGGTCGAGGCCGTGCTGGCGGCACTGCGCGCGGACGACGAGTGGGAGATCTTATGCGCCTGTTTCGCTTTGGAAAAAATCGGGCGCGAATCGCTCTCCGGCGCGCTGGACCAGCTGGCCGCGGGCGTCCTGCGGGAGATCCCCGGCGCCGACGTCTTGACCGCCCGCCGATATGGCGATATAATAGTGCAAATACGCCGCTGGCAGGCGGCGCTGGATTTTCATGTGAGCGCGGGGCACATCTGCGGCGCGTTGGCCGTCGCGCTGGCGCCGCAACACGGCACGGGGAGCCCGACGCGCCCGCTCCGGGCGGAGAACGGACCCCCGCGAGAGGAAGTTTCATCTTGGTCAAAGTAATATCTGTCCGATTCAAACGGGTGGGCAAGGCCTATTATTTCGACCCGGGCGCGCTGGAGATCCCGAAGGGCGCCGCCGTGGTCGTCGAAACCTCCTACGGGCAGGAGATGGGCACCTGCATTTTGAGCACCCACGAGGTGGACGAGGAGAAAATCGTTCCGCCGCTTCGCCGTGTCCTGCGGCTGGCCACGCCGGCGGACTGCGGCACCGTTCGCAAAAACGCCGAAAAAGAAAAACGGGCGCTCGAGATCTGCGTAAAAAAAGTGGCCGCCCACAAGCTGGAGATGAAATGCATCGACGTGGAATACTCCTTTGACGGCAGCAAGATCATCTTCTACTTCACGGCCGACGGCCGCGTGGATTTCCGCGAGCTGGTCAAAGATCTGGCCGGGGTGTTTCGTATGCGCATCGAACTGCGCCAGGTCGGCGTGCGCGACGAGGCGAAGATGTTGGGCGGGCTCGGCATCTGCGGCAAGCCCTTCTGCTGCGCCACCTTTCTGGAGGAGTTCCAGCCCGTGTCGATCAAAATGGCCAAAGAGCAAAATCTGTCGCTCAACCCCACCAAGATCTCCGGCACCTGCGGGCGGCTGATGTGCTGTCTGAAGTACGAGCAGGAGGCCTACGAGGAGTTGCTGCGCACGACGCCCCGGGCGGACTCCGTGGTCAAAACGCCGGAGGGCGTCGGCCTGGTGACAGACGTAAATCTCCTGCGCGGCAAACTCAAAGTGCGGCTGGACAACGCGCCCGAGACACTGCGGGTGTTTGACAAACGGGAGGTCACCGTGTTGAAAAGCCCCCAAAAGGGAAAGAAAAAGAGCCCCCCCGCCGCCGAGGCGGAGGCGTGACGCTCTTTGACACGCACGCGCACTACACGGACAAGCGGTTTGACGAGGACCGCGACGCGCTGCTCGCCGCGCTGCCCGCGGCGGATGTCGCGCGGGTGATAGTGCCGGGCGTCGATATCACCTCCTCCCGCCGGGGCGCGGCGCTGGCGGAGGCGTATTCTTATGTCTGGGCGGCGGCGGGCATCCACCCCCACGACGCGGCGCACGCGCCGCCGGACATGGAGGCGGCGCTGTTTGCGCTGGCCGGCCACCGCAAAGTCGCGGCCATCGGGGAGATCGGCCTTGACTACCACTACGATTTCTCGCCGCGGGACGTGCAGCGGGCGGTGTTCCGCCGGCAGATGGAGGCGGCGCGCGCCCTCTCCCTGCCCGTGATCATCCACGACCGCGAGGCCCACGCCGACGTGCTGGAGATCGTGCGGGCGTTTCCCGATGTGCGCGGCGTATTTCACTGTTATTCCGGCAGCCTGGAGAGCGCCAAGATCCTGGTGTCGCTGGGCTGGTATCTGTCTTTCACCGGCGTTGTCACCTACAAGAACGCCCGCCGGCTGCTGGAGACGGCCGCCTGGCTGCCCGCGGACCGGATCTTGATCGAGACCGACGCGCCCTATCTCACGCCGGAACCCCACCGCGGCCGCCGGAACGATTCCCGCCACGTCCGCCTGGTCGCCGAAGCGCTCGCACGCGCGCGCGGCGTCTCCCCGGAGGAGATCGCGGCGCTCACCTGGGAGAACGGGCACCGGTTGTTTGACAAAATCCCCGCCGCGCCCGTGTGAGGGGGCGCGTGGGAATGGTTCTGCGGTATGACAAATCGTATAAATGATGCAAATTATAACATTTTTCCCGTTCTTGTTGGGGGACGGGTGTCGGGGGATGTCTTTGTTTTGTAAAATATTTCCATTTCCGAGGGGAGATTCCACCATGACGATCACCTATCGCGTCGGCGGGGGGCTCTATGTGAACCTGACAAATCGCTGCGGCAACCGCTGCGATTTTTGCGTGCGGACCTTCTCCGACGCCGTGGGGGACGCCCCCACGCTCTGGCTGCCGCGGGAACCGACGCGCGCGGAGGTGTGGGAGAGCATCGCGGCGCGCGATATGACCGCCTGCCGGGAACTGGTGTTTTGCGGATACGGCGAACCCACCGAGCGGCTGGACGACCTGCTGTGGGTGTGCGCCCGGACGCGTGAGGCCTACCCCGGCCTCCCCATCCGGATCAACACAAACGGGCAGGCCAACCTGATCTGCGGCGCCGATGTGACGCCCCGCCTGCGCGGCCTTGCGGACACGGTCTCCGTGTCGCTCAACTACCCCGACGCGGCGCGTTACGAGGCGCACTGCCGCCCCGCGTACGAGGGCGCCTTCGAGGCGATCCTCACGTTCGCCCGCCTGACGGCGGCCCAGGCGCTCACGGTGGTCATGACGGTGGTCGACCTGCTACCCGCCGCCGACATCGAACGCTGCCGCGCGCTGGCGGCCTCCTGCGGCGCTGCGCTCCGGGTGCGCCCCGCGATGCTGCCGGAGAACGGAGGCGCGGCGGGATGAAGGTCATTGTACTGGCGGCCGGCAAGGGCACGCGGATGGACGCCGGGGCGGACGGCCCGCCCAAAGTGCTGCATACGGTTTGCGGGCGCCCCATGATCTCCTATGTCCTGCGCGCGCTGGACTTCATCGCGCCGGCGGACACGGTGCTGGTGGTGGGGTACAAACAGGAGGCCGTCCGGGCGGTGCTGGGGCCGGCGTATGTCTACGCCGAGCAGACGCGCCAACTCGGCACCGGCCACGCCGTATTGTGCGCCGAACCGGCGCTGGCCGGCTACCCGGGCCCCGTGCTCATCTGCTACGGGGACATGCCCCTCATCCGGCAAACGACCTTTCGAGATCTCATCGACACCCACCGGCGGGAGGGCAACGCCTGCACGCTGCTCTCCGGCGTCTCCCGGCAGCCGCTCCCCTACGGCCGCGTTGTGCGGGGCGCGGACGGCGCCTTCGCCGAGATCGTGGAGGACGCCGACTGCACACCGACCCAAAGGCAGATCCCTGAACTGAACGCCGGCGTCTATGTGATGGAAGCCACGCTCCTCTTCCCGGCCCTGCGCCGGGTCGGCGGCACCAACGCCCAGGGGGAATATTATCTCACCGACGTGCCGGCGCTTCTCAAGGCGCGCGGCGGCCGCGTCGGCATCCGCCGCAGCGAGCGCGAGGGGGAGATCCTGGGCGTCAACACCGCCGCGCAGCTCGCCGATGTGGAGGCGCGCCTGCGCGAGAGCGGCGCCGCCGCGGATTTCCTTTGACATTTTGGAACAGATGTGTTACGATAATTTCGTTTTACAGGACCCTTTGCGCAGTCTTGGGGCATCGGCCCGCCAGTCGGGGACTTCACCCGCCCATCACCGCGCTCTGGGAATCGCCGGATATGTCCGGAAAGAAAGGTGAATTACCATGTTGCTCAAGGAAAAAAAGACGGAAGTCATCCAGGCAAACCGCATCCACGAGACCGACACCGGTTCGCCGGAGGTGCAGGTGGCCATCCTCACCGAGCGCATCAACCAGCTCACGGGGCATCTCAAAGAGCACAAAAAAGACAATCACTCCCGGCGGGGGCTCCTCAAAATGGTCGGCCAGCGCCGCAGTCTGCTCGATTATCTGCAAAAAAAAGACGTCGAGCGCTACCGCGCGCTGATCGCCCGGTTGGGCATCCGCAAATAAAACCGCCAGACGGCAACCCGCAAATCCCGGTTTCGCACACGGCCGTCCGGCACTTTCCGAATGCCCGCCGCTTATGCGGCTGAATTTCCAAAAAGTGTCGCACCAAACGCAACACCAAACAATTGCCCGCGCTTATGCGGCTGAATCTCTAAAAAGTGTTGCACCAAATGCAACACCCAGCAAATGCCCGCACTTAATGCGGCTGAATTTGAAAAAAGGGGGCGGGAGAGGGGCTTTGGGCCGCTTTTCCCTCCCTTTTTGTCCGTTCGGTGCAAAGCGCCGCCGTTTAGCCTTTGAACACGCCCCCGAGCCGCCCGGTTCGGAGACGGTTTCAATCGCTAAACATCGTGTGGCGCGTTTGTCCCGGCGGCTCTATCTCAACGGGTGTCCAGGCCCTGCCTGTCCGCCCAAAGTAAAGGAAGGACAAACATGATCACAAAACGTGAATTCCCGACCCAGCGTCTGTTTTCTACCACGCTGGGCCCCCGGGCGCTGACCGTCGAGACGGGCAAACTGGCCGAGCTGGCCGGCGGCGCCTGCCTCGTCCGCTACGGCGAGACCGTCGTGCTGGTCACCGCCA
Organism: Oscillospiraceae bacterium; assembly: GCA_031255175.1. Taxonomy (GTDB): domain Bacteria; phylum Bacillota; class Clostridia; order Oscillospirales; family UBA929; genus JAIRTA01. Next base: position 12,421 of record JAIRTA010000027.1, read on the forward strand.
CCGCCTCCTCGACGCCCCGCCAGGGCATCGATTACTTCCCGCTGTCTGTGGACTTTGAGGAACGGCTTTACTCTGTGGGGCGTATCCCCGGTTCGTTCCTGCGCCGCGAGGGGCGCCCGTCTGAGAAGGCCATCCTCGCCTCTCGCCTCATCGACCGGCCCATCCGCCCGCTCTTCCCCTCCGACATGCGCAACGACGTGGCCATCATGGCGACCGTGCTGAGCATGGAGCCGGACTGCGCGCCCGAAGTCCCCGCGATGATCGGCGCCTCCGTGGCGCTCTCGATCTCCGACATCCCCTGGGGCGGGCCGATCGCCGGCGTCGCCGTGGGTCTTGTGGACGGCCGGTGCGTCATCAGCCCCACCGCGGCGCAGCGGGAGCAGAGCACCCTGTCGCTGGTGGTGGCCGGCACCAAAGAGAAGGTGGTCATGATCGAGGCCGGCGCCCGCGAGGTGCCGGAGGATGCGATGTTCGACGCCATCATGACCGCCCACGAGGAGATCAAAAAACTCGTCGCCTTCATCGATGAGATCAAGGCGGCGGTCGGCCGCGAGAAGTTTGAATACGCCCGCGCGGCCTCCGACGTCGAGTTGTATGAGGAACTGAAGGCCGCCATCTTAGACAGGCTGCGCGCCTGCCTGGACACAGACGACAAAAACGTGCGCGAGGAGCGCCTGAAGGCGCTGCGCGCCGAGCTCACCGCGGAATATATCGCGCGGTACCCCGAGATAGAGTCATCGCTCGGCGATGTGCTTTACAAGCTGCAAAAACACGTGGTGCGCCGCTGGCTGCTGGACGAGAACAAGCGGGTGGACGGCCGCGGTCTGCTGGACATCCGGCCTCTGTCGGCCGAGGTGTCCCTGTTCCCGCGGGCGCACGGCTCCGGGCTGTTCTCGCGCGGGCAGACCCAAGTGCTCTCCGTGGTCACGCTGGGCACGATCTCCGACCAGCAGAAGCTGGACAACATCTTCGACTCCGAGACAAAGCGCTTCATGCACCACTACAATTTCCCGTCGTACTCGGTGGGCGAGGCGCGGCCCTCGCGCGGCCCCGGGCGCCGGGAGATCGGGCACGGCGCGCTGGCCGAGCGGGCGCTGGAGCCCGTCATCCCCTCGGAAGAGGAGTTCCCCTACTGCATCCGTCTGGTGAGCGAGGTGCTCTCCAGCAACGGCTCCACGTCTCAGGGGAGCGTGTGCGGTTCCACGCTCGCGCTCATGGACGCCGGTGTGCCCATCAAGGCCCCGGTGGCTGGCATCTCCTGCGGTCTCGTGACCGAGGGCGACCGCTGGCTGACCTTCGCGGACATCCAGGGCGTGGAGGACTTTTACGGCGACATGGACTTCAAAGTGGCCGGCACGAAGGCTGGCATCACAGCCATCCAGATGGATCTCAAAACGGACGGGCTGACCCCCGAGATCATCCGAAGCGCGCTCACGATCACCCGCGACGCGCGCTACAACATCTTAGACGAGATCATGATGCCCTGCATCGCCAAGCCCCGTGAGGAGCTCTCGCCCTATGCGCCCAAGATGCTCCAGACCACGATCGACCCGGAGAAGATCCGTGAGGTCATCGGCAAAGGCGGCAGCGTGATCCAAAAGATCACGGCCGAGACGGGCACCAAGATCGACATTGAGGACGACGGCCGCGTCTTCATCTCGGCGCCCAACCGGGACGACTGCGACCGCGCGCTCAAGATCATCGAGGCCATTGTGCTCGACCCCAAGATCGGCGACCTCTTCTACGGCCGGGTGACGCGCCTCATGACGTTCGGCGTCTTCGTCGAATTCGCCCCCGGCAAGGAGGGCATGATCCACATCTCCAAGCTGGCTCCCCACCGGGTGGCCAAGGTGGAGGACGTCGTAAACATCGGCGACATGACCTGGGTCAAGGTGATCGAGATCGACGAAAAAGGCCGCATCAACCTCTCGCGCAAAGACGCTATGGCCGAGCTGGCCCGCCAGGGCGAACCGCCGGTCGCGCCCAAGCCAACGGTTTAGGCGTCACACCCCTCGCGTTTGGCGTCTTTGCGCAGTACGCGCCCGCCACGGGTTCGCCCCCGCCGAAGGCCGGGGCGAACCCGTTTTCTTCCTCGCCCGCAACCAAAATTCCCGTTTTCACGGCCGTTTCGCGGTCGCGAAACACCCTATAATCGACAAAACCGGCGGTGACACTATGGAAAAAATCACGCTCCCAAACGGCGTGCGTCTGTTGTTTGAAGAGATCCCCCACGTGCGGTCGGCGGCGGTCGGCATCTGGGTGGGCAGCGGGTCCCGGCACGAGCCGGCGCATCTGTCCGGCATCTCCCACGCGATTGAGCACATGGTGTTTAAGGGGACGCGCACCCGCAGCGCCGCGCAGATCGCCTCGGAGATGGACGCCATCGGCGGGCAGGTCAACGCCTTCACCACAAAGGAGTGCACCTGCTTTTATGTCCGCGCGCTCGACACCCATCTGCCGCAGGCGCTCGACGTGCTGACGGACATCTTCTTCGAACCCTCCCTCAGCGAAAGCGACTGGGAGACGGAGCGCGGCGTCATCTTGGAAGAGATCGACATGTATGAGGACACGCCGGAGGATCTCGTCTCCGAGCGTCTCTTTGCCGCCGCCTACCGGGGCTGCCCGCTGGGCCGGCCCATCCTCGGGACGCCGGCCGCCCTGCGCCGCCTGCGGGCGGAGCGGATTCGCGCCTACATGCGCGAAAATTACCGCCCGGACCGCATTGTCGTGTCTATGAGCGGGCGGTTTTCCGCGCGGGACCGGGACTTTTTGCTCGCGCGGTTCTCCGCGCTCGCGCCGCTGCCGAGCCTCGCGACCGAGGCGGCCGCCTTTGCCCCCGCCTTTACCGCGCGGCACAAAGACATCGAGCAAAACCACCTGTGCCTGGCCTTCCCGGCGCTTCCGTACAACCACCCGGCGCGTTACGCGCAGCAGGTGCTCTCCGGCATCCTGGGCGGAGGCATGTCCTCCCGCCTCTTTCAGACGGTGCGCGAACAGCGGGGGCTCTGCTACTCCATCTATTCGTTCTCCGTCGGCCACGAGGACACCGGCCTCTTCTGCCTCTACACGGCGCTGGGCCGGGAGACGGAGCGGGCGGCCCTGCGGCTGGTCGCCGACATCGTGCGGCAGTTTGCCGACGAGGGGCCGACAAGGGCGGAGACGGAGCGCGCGCGCGAACAGGTGAAGGCCAATGTCCTGATGGGCATGGAATCGACCTCCTCACGGATGAATCACATGGGGCGCAGCGAACTCCTGCTGGGAACCATCCCCTCCTCCGAGGAGATCATGGCCCGTTACGACGCCGTAACGCCGGAGATCGTCCGGGACTTGGCGGGGCAGCTCTTCGACTTCTCCCGCCTCTGCTTCTCCGCCGTCGGCCGCGCGGTCCGCACGGCGCAGTACAGGCGCGTCTTTTCAGATTGACCGAAGCGGGCCGCGCCCGCGGCCCGCTGTCTTGCCTTCCTGCCGCCTCGCGGCAAGAAGGCGCCGGCACCCGGTTCTGACAAACAAAAAGTCGCCGAAACGGCGACTTTTTGACAAGATAACGCGTGTTTTCTTGTGTTTGATTGCTTCTACGAGTGAGCTGTTTGCACTGTCGTGACAAAAGCGCAAGCGGCGTGTCAGGATCTCGGCGCGGGCGGCGCGTCGCTGGGCGCCGGCACCGGCGCCGGGCGTCTGTTTTTCTTCTCCTTGGCCATGTTCTCACCTCACCTTCTCCGCCACGGAGCAAATGTTGTTGTCTTTGCTTAGCGTGCACGTCTTTTGGATGTTTTATACTGTCTTTTGTGTTTATTGTTAAAAAATGTAAACTGTGCCGGCGTGGAAAAGTCTTGTTCCCGGTTTCGGTTCTGTGGTATACTGATACCGATCTATCGCACACATCCGCAAACCCGCGCGGCGGCCCGGGCGGCCCGGTGCGGGAGAAAGGAGCCTGCTGTGCTGAGTGCGCGAAAAAGCGGCGTGGTCCTGCCTGTCTCGTCCCTGCCCGGGCCCTACGGCATCGGAACCTTTGGCGCCGAGGCCCGGCGCTTTGTTGATTTTTTGGCCGACGCGGGGCAGTCCTATTGGCAGGTGCTGCCGCTGGGGCCGACCGGCTTTGGCGATTCCCCCTACCAGAGCTGCTCCGCTATGGCCGGGAACCCCTATTTCATCGACCTGCCGCTGCTCTGCCGGCAGGGGCTTTTGACAACCGACGAACTCGCGGCTTTCGACTTCGGAGACGACCCGGACCGCGTGGATTACGGGAAACTCTACCGCGCCCGAACGGACGCGCTGCGGCTCGCTTTCGCGCGGCGGGGCCCCCTGGCCGACGCTTTGCTGTCGTTCCGCGCGGCGCAGGCGGACTGGCTGCCCGACTACGCGCTGTTTATGGCGGTAAAGACGCACTTTGGCATGGCGGGGCTGGACGACTGGCCCGACCCGTCCATCCGGGCGCGCACCCCGGCGGCGGTCCGGCAGTACGGCGCCCTGCTCGCCGAGGACGTCGCGTTTCATGAATTCCTCCAGTACTTATTTGACGCGCAGTGGACGGCGCTCAAGGCATACGCCGGGAAGCGGGGCGTGCAGATCGTGGGGGACCTCCCCATCTATGTCTCGCGGGACAGCGTGGAGCTGTGGACCCACCCCGAGCTCTTTCAGATACGCCGGGACGGCCGGCCCCGCGACGTCGCCGGCGTGCCGCCCGACTACTACTCGGAAACCGGGCAGCTCTGGGGCAACCCGCTGTACGACTGGCGCTACCACGAGCAGACCGGGTGGGCGTGGTGGCTCCGCCGTCTCGGCCACACCCAAAAATTCTTCGATGTCATCCGCATCGACCACTTCCGCGGCTTTTACAACTACTGGGCCGTGCCCGCCGGGGCGGAGACCGCCCTGCGCGGCCGCTGGCGGCGCGGCCCCGGTCTGAAGCTGATCCGCGCCATCCGGGCCGCGTACCCCGACCTGCCCCTCGTCGCCGAGGACTTGGGGGACCTGGACGACACGGTGCGCGCCTTCTTTGCCAAGACCGGGCTGCCCGGTATGGACGTGCTGGTGTACGCCTTCGACCCGAACGGCGACAGCGCCTACCTGCCCCACAACGCGCGGCCGAACCGGGTGTTTTACACCTCAACGCACGATTCCCCCCCGTTTTTGGACTGGCTGACCGGCGAGGCCTCGGAGGACCAGCGGGCGATGGCCCTCGAATACCTTCGCCTGCGCGAGGACGAGGGCCTCTCCTGGGGCGCGGTCAAGGCGGTCTGGGGCAGCGCGGCGGGGCTGGCTATGGCGCCGCTGCAGGATGTGCTGGGCCTGGGGGCCGACGCGCGGATCAACACCCCCTCCACGCTGGGGGGCGGCAACTGGTGCTGGCGCGTGCGCGCCGAGGCGTTGAACGACGGGGTGGCCGCGCGGCTGCGCGCCGCCACGCATGTCTACCGGCGGCTGTGACCGCGCCGGGGAGAACGGCAAATTTGTAAAAATATGGTAATTTTGGGGGAACGACGGGTGAGGACAGGACTTGGCGCAAAGAAATTTATCTCCGTTTTTCTCTTCCTGTTGGTGCTGGCGGCACTGGGACTGGCCGGCCTTCGCTGGGGGCCGGGCCTGCTGTACGACTACCACGCGGAGCGGGCCGAACGCGCCCTCACCGCGGAAGACGGTGCGCGCGCCGCCGAACACCTGCTGTGGATGCTGACACACCGGCCGGAGGATACGGAACTGCGGCTGCGCACGGTGGACGCCTATCTGTCATTTAACAACTACACCCGGGCCGAATATCTTCTGGTCAAAGGCATGGAGATACAGGCCGGGCAGTTCGCGCTGTACACCAAGCTCTGCGCCGTGTATGTGGCGCAGGACAAGCTGAGCGACGCGGTCTCACTGCTAAACGACCCGTCGAACCCGTTCACCGCAGAGGAGCTCGCGCGCCTGCGGCCCCACCCGCCCGCGCTGTCGCCGGCGCCGGGGGTTTACAGCCAGCAGGTGGACCTCGTGCCGGAGAGCGGCGCGGACACCCTCTGTTATCTTCGGCTGGACGGGGGCACCCCCTCCGTGGCCGATGGGCCCTGCGCCGCGGTCATCCCGCTGCCGGCGGGCGAGAGCCGCGTCCGCGCGGTGGCCGTCGACCCAAACGGCCTGGTGTCGGACTGGACCGAGGGCGTCTACCGGCTGGAAAACGTCGTGCAGCCGGTGACGTTCTCCGACCCCATTTTGGAGGAGCACTTCCGCGCGCTGCTCGGCAAGCCGGTCGACCCCATCATGAGCAGCGAACTGTGGGAGATCGACGAGCTTGTGCTGGAGCACAACGCGGATTACCAGTCTCTGGCGGACCTCGTGTTCCTGCCTTCTCTCACGCGGCTCACCCTGCGCGGGCACGGGCAGCGCCTCGACCTCTCGCCCCTCTCCGCGCTGACGAATCTCTCGGAACTCAGCCTGCGCCACGTGCGCCTCACCCCGGAGGACCTGGAGCGGATCGCCGAGAAGACGTCGCTCACCGTCCTCGACCTGCAAGACACCTATCTCTCCTCGCTGGACGCGGTCGCGCCGCTGACCGAGCTGACGGACCTCAACGTGCGCGGCAACAGCGTCACCGATCTCACCCCGCTCGCGCACTTGACGGGGCTCCGCACGCTGGACATCTCTCTGAACGCCGTGGAAAACTCCGCGCCGCTGGCCGGGCTGGTCGGCCTGCAAACCCTGCTGGCCTCCGACAATTTGATCGCGGACCTGCGCGGCCTGCGCACGCTGACGGCGCTGGAGACGGCGGACATCTCGCGCAACCGGGTGGAGGATCTCGCCCCGCTCACGGGTCACGACCGGCTGACCACGCTGCTGTGCGACGGCAACCAGATCACATCGGTCGAGCCGCTGGTCGCGCTGCCGGCCCTCGCCACTTTACACATTGAGGACAACGCGATAGAGACGCTGGCGGCGCTCGCCGACTGCCCCGCTCTGCAGACGCTGTACGCGGACGGCAACCCCGCCCGCGACGCCCCCGATCTCCGGGAGGCGTAGAGACCGCGATTTCGCATTTTTTCGCGTTTTGACATACAACATATAGTATATATTATAAGATATATACTATATGTTGTATGCTATGGCGCGTTTTTGGATTTTCACTGTGTCTCCGCCGGAGGCGTGAGGCAAACGGAAACGGGATGAGTTTATGACGGCGTTTTACCGGGCGGTCTACGATGTGGTGCGGCGGATCCCCTCCGGGCGGGTGGCCTCTTACGGACAGGTGGCCGCGCTGGCCGGGCGGTTCGGCGCCGGCCGGGCGGTCGGCCACGCGCTGCACCGCAACCCGTGGCCCGGGGTGGTTCCCTGCCACCGGGTGGTGTTTCAAGACGGCGCGCTGACAAGCGCCTTCGCCTTCGGCGGCGCCCACATCCAGCGTTCGCTGCTTGAGGCCGAGGACGTCGTTTTTACCCCGGACGGCCGCGTAGACATGGCGCGGCACCGCTGGCGGCCGGCGGGCGAGGCCCCCGACGCCTGACGCCTGCACCGTTCGCGAAATTGTCAATCGGCCACCGCACCCCCTGCCCGAACGACGCATATGCTGTCGTATACGAGATGCGTCCGCGCACCTTTGCCCGGACGTGCGGCAGGGGGGATTTTGCGTTGAAATCCATGCGTTTTTCACTTGTCGGCGGGGACGCCCGCCAGGCCGGTCTGGCGGGCCTGATCGCCGCGGACGGACACGCGGTGTCCACCTTCGGCGTCGACGCGCCGGCGGCCGGAACGCCGGCCGAGACGCTGGCGGACTGCCTGCGGGGGGCGGACTGCATTGTGCTGCCCATCCCGGTGACGCTGGACCGCGGAACCCTGAACGCGCCGGCGCTGCGCTGTCCGCCGACGGCGGAGGAGATCTGGCGGGCGGCCCGGCCCGGCCAAGTGCTGGCGGGCGGGCGCATCCCGGAGGCCCTGTGGCGGGTGGGCGCCGAGCGCGGGGCGGTGGTGTGGGACGTCTTGACGCGAGAGGACTTTGCCGCGCGCAACGCCGTGCCCACCGCGGAGGGCGCGTTGCAGATCGCGATGGAAAATATGCCCATAACCCTGCATGGCGCGCGCTGTCTCGTCGTCGGGTACGGACGCATCGGCAAAGTGCTCTCCCGCGATTTGCTGTCCCTGGGCGCGCGGGTGACCGCGTCGGCCCGCCGGCAGGCGGACCTCGCCTGGATCGAGATCGTGGGCGGCCGGGCCGTCCACACACAGGCGCTGGAGACGGTTCTCGGCGGCTGCGACGTCGTCTTCAACACGGTGCCCGCGCCCGTGCTGACGGAGGACCGTCTAAAATTGCTGCCCCCCGACTGCCTGTGCATCGACCTCGCCTCCGCGCCAGGCGGCGTTGATTTCGACGCCGCCCACAGGCTGGGGCTTCGCTGCGTCTGGGCGCTGGGTCTGCCGGGCAAGGTGGCGCCTCGAACCGCCGGCCTCATATTGCGCGACACGCTGTATCATATCATGACGGAGGGATCGCCATGAACACCCCCATACGCGTGGGCTTTGCCATGTGCGGCTCCTTCTGCTCCTTCGCGCAGGCGACAGCCGCACTGGAAGATCTGTCGGCGCAGGGCTATGATCTATGGCCCATCATGTCGGAAAACGCCTACGCCACAGACACCCGCTTCGGCCGCGCCGCCTTCTTTATCGAGCAGATGGAAGCGCTCTGCGGCCACCCGGTCCGCCACACCATCGCGGAGACCGAGCCCATCGGCCCGCGCCGGCTGCTCGACGTGCTGGCCGTGGCCCCCTGTACCGGGAACACCCTGGCCAAACTGGCCTGCGGCATCACCGACACCAGCGTCACTATGGCCTGCAAGGCGCATCTGCGCAACGAACGGCCCCTGGTCCTCGCCATCGCCTCGAACGACGCGCTGGCGGCCAACTGGCACAACATCGGGCGTCTGTCGGCGCGCAAACACGTCTACTTCGTCCCCTTCGGGCAGGATGACCCCATACAGAAGCGAAACAGCCTGATGTCCGACTTCTCGCTGCTGCCCGCCACACTGGAAGCGGCCTTGGCGGGCCGCCAGCTCCAACCGCTGCTGGCCTCACCCCAACCCCAAAAGGACGGCTGAACCATATCTCCGGCGGCAGGCGGCTGTTTGATGACAACAGCCGCCTGCCGCGCGTTTTCCGGGCCGGGGGAAAGCACAAAGATTCTATACTACAGCGCGCGCCGGCAAGTATCTTGCGTCATCTTAGGACCTGTTCAGAAATAACCTGAGCATCTTCGGTTGTCTTTTTTTCGCCATGAAGCGTTTTGTCAACTGTAATTTTTGTTTTATTGACGCATTTCACAGAAAGATTGCTTTTGCGGTTCGCCTGTGCTATACTATATGTATGCGTATAGTACCATTTTTTTGCGAACACGGGGGAAACGGGCGTTGCGCGGCGTTATTTATATTATCGGGAGGTGTCTCATGAGAAATTATCAAAAAATGAACTTAAAGTTTTCAATCTTCTTTATTGTTGTATGTTTGCTGTTTTCAGCTTCGTATTTTATTATGGATTGGCAATGGCTGACCACTGCCAATTATCGTTTGCACGAAATGACTGGATTAGCGATTTCACTCGGCTATTTTCTAATTCCTGTAAGTGTAATTGCTGGTCTTATTATATATTTTCAATATCACAGAAAAACAGACAAAACAGCAAAGAAACCACTCAATATGCTATTTAATACGTTAAGCATCGTTTCGCTGTTTCTATGTGTACTTACTTTTTCCTATTTTTCTGGGCGAATATCTACAAGCGGTGTTGAGCAAAGTTTGTCAAAGCTCAAAACAGATAGTGGATATTTCGTTACTCTAAACAATACACAGATAAAAGTTAGTGAGCAACAATATAAGGCGTTAAATGATGGTGCCGCTTATTTGTACTCATATTATCAGGGGGAATGGATTGGCGGTAAATACAGTAAATTGGAGTATATAAACGCTTTTGAGGAGTATAAATAGTGACAAATATCTTGCACGTTATAAGCACTCGTAACCTCACCCCACAAGGCCACCATGCGCCGTAATTAGCTCCATAACCCAACACATATTAGACGCTCGGGGTATGGACTATATTTCCACACCCCGTTTCCGTGTGTGTTGCCGTTCCTGTGTATCATCATGAACGGGTATGTAAAAGCCTGCGATATGGCTGAAAAGTGGGGCGTTACAGACTGGCAGGTCCAGATTTTATGCAAAGCCGGTAAGATTAAGGGCGCCGTAAAATTCGGCACCACATGGACAATCCCTAAAACCGCACAGAAGCCTACCCGCACTGATAAGCTAAAGCCAGGACGCAAACGGAAAGATGGTGAACCCAATGAACAATGATATTATACCACATGCCAGTGCCATAGTCTCTATGATTGAGCAGGCTCGACAAAACGCACTCAAAAGTGTGAATGCTGAGTTGATCCAGCTATATTGGAATGTCGGTGAATACCTGAGCAAAGAGAGTGCGAAAGCATCTTGGGGCGATGCGTTCATCGATGCCACCGCCAATTACATCAAAGAAAACTGTCCGGAAATCAGAGGATTTACTCGTCGTGGCCTTTATCGCATGCGGCAATTTTATGAAACCTACAAGGGCAATGAGTTTGTGTCACCACTGGTGACACAAATCAGCTGGACGAACCACCTGCTGATTTTGTCCGGCGCGAAGACCATTGAAGAAAAAGAATTTTACATTGCGTTGTGTGCCAAGGGAAAATACAGCAAGCGAGAGTTGGAACGGCAGATGGAAAGTGGTTATTACCACCGCTATATGCTTTCTGCAAAATCTCAGCCGCCGGCACTGGCCACACATGATGACGACACCCGTTTTCTGGACCGCTATGTGTTGGAATTTCTTGACCTGCCCGAAACATTTTCCGAGAGCGATTTGAAGCACGCAATCGTTCAAAATCTCAAAAATTTTGTTTTGGAGATTGGGAAAGATTTCAGCTTTATCGGCTTCGAGGAAGTGGACGGGCACGCCTATATTGGCATCGACTATGAGATGCAATGTGCGGAGCGGCGAAGCATCTACGGCAAAATACAGGGGGATGATCTGACAGACTCGGAACGCGTGAGATTCTTCCATTATACTACACAAGACAAACTGTCGAGCAGGTTTTCGACATTGGGAAAAACTACGCGGAGCTTCTTCCGTTGCGGACGCACAAGGAGGAGACTTTCAGAGGGCATCTGATGTTGTCGTTCATGGCGAC
>JAIRTA010000040.1 GCA_031255175.1 Oscillospiraceae bacterium
GAGACGTCGCCCGCGGCGTCGGTGTAATTTTTCAAACCGTTTACCAGTTTCGCGAATTCCGCGCGGGTGATGGAGCCGCCCGGGCGGTAGGTGCCGTCGGTGTAGCCGCTCAGCAGGCCTAGGGAGATCCACTCCGTGAGCGTACTTTCGGCCCAGTGGCCGCCGATGTCGCTCTCCGCGGCCTGCGCCGCCGGCAGCGCGAAGGAAGCCAGCGTCACAAGCGCCAGCGCCAGAGACAAAAATTTGCGCGCAATCACGCGTTTCATAAGGGGGTCCCTCTCTTTCTTCTTTCTCTGTGTGTGTCATGTGTGCCGCGTCGTCTGCGCAGACGGCGGCGTGCCTGGTTGCACGATTGTAACAAATGCATTGTATAGATTTTGTAAGTGCTTGTCAAGACTGCGCATGAGCAAATCGTCTACACTTTTTCAAGTTTGTGCATCTTGCCACGGTTTTGTGGGAAAAAATGGGCCTGAAGCTTCAAAATAGGGTATTTTTGGAACTTGAGACGCTGTTGAGAAGGGCATAAAAATCCGGGCAGGGAGATTGATGTTCTCCCTGCCCGGGTCGCAGATTGAAATGGCGGAGCGTCAGCTTTTTGTGACGCGGCGTACTACGAGATAGCCTCAAACTTGGCGTACAGGGTGAGGTCCCTCGGCACAGACCAGGTCCAATCGTAAGGCGTCGCGAATGTATCGCTGAAATACCAGCCCACGAAGGTATGACCGGCGAGCACCGGGTCGGCGGGGCGCGACGCGACGGCGTGTCGTTTGACTGTGCGGGCGCTCGGCAGGTTGGTGACGCCGGAGTAGGGCGCGTCGAACCTGACGGTGTAAGTTGCGAGTGTACCGGTACCGATACCGGCGAATCCGACGGGGATCGGCCCGAACTCGGAGATGGGGACGCCATTGCGGTCGTAAAGGTTGACACAGGGATCGTCCGGCCCGTAACCGCTTGCGACCGGGTCGTATTCGATTGTCACGGAGGTCGCGCGGGAGAGGCGTTCCGCAAGCCGGCCGCTGAGCGGCGGCAACGCGAACTGCCTGGGTAAACGGGTGCTGCTGCTGCGTCCGCGATACAAAACGCGTTCGCCGTCGGCCTTCAAAATGAAGCTGCGCATGGAGACGCTTGCGTTGGCAAAGGTTCCTTGTATGTTTGTGCCGGAAGGAAGCGTCACGAGGATCAAAGTGCCCGGACCGAATCCATCGGCGCGTACGGCAGAAAAAATCGCTTCGACCTCTTCCGTATTTTCAGATGACAGGATGGGGGCGATCGTGGCGCCCAGTGCCGAAAAAGGCTCAAAAGCCGTGCTGATGAGGTTGGGGACGTCGGAGGCAATGGCGGCGGTGAAAGCGTCTTCTGTCAAGGCGGCGCCTGGAATCGGGTCAAATGTGAAAAGCAACTCGCAGCGGTCGACAAACCATTGATTCTCGACGCACTCGGAAAGCGTGATGGGATTGCCATTGTAAGACAACGAGGGAACCAAACGGTCCAAAAATCCTTGCGGATCCTCCGCCGGCATCTGCAGGGCAGGCGTAAATGCAAGAGAAATTGTTCCGCTGGCCGGGCTGATATAAGCAGAAAGGGTTTGGGTGCCCGGCGTGACAGAATCCCAAATAATGGAATCCAGTGATCTCGCGTCCATGTCACAGATTGGAGACTCGCCACTGTTCGCATAAGCCACATGGACAATGCCCTGATCCGCGGCGTCGATGGGGTGGCGGAGCGTGAGAATGAGCCACGAAGCCTGCCGGTCATCCGCGCCCAGATTCGGGTCGTGGGCAATCTCCAGTTTGGTGATCTCAGCATCGAGCTCGTCCCCAAGCAGGCTTATCTCGAAATCGGAGACGGGGGGCAAGGCATCGGAGGGGTTGCCCACTTTTTTACTGAAATACAGGAAAATCTTGTTGCCGGCGGTGTTGAATACGGCGCCGGCGCTCTCGAGAGGCAGTGTGCCCAGATAGTCAAAATCATCGTCATTGGCGCCGTCCGTCACCGCGGAGAACACGGTCGCGACGGCGGCCGAATCTTCAATGGCGTCTTCAAAATTGCCATCCGCAAGCAGCACGACGCCGACAGTGGTGACAAAACCGTTGAGCAGGAGATCGTTGGACAGAAGAACGGAATATTCCTCGTCATTGTAAATGGGAAGGTCATCGACGACATCCGCCCAATCGATAGGCACGCCCGTTCTGTTTATATGTCCATACAAAATGGACTCCTTGTTTAGCGCCGTGTCGCCCTTTGCACCCCATCTGTCCGCCACAAAATACGCGATCATGGGTTGCGCCGCTGTGGCCACACCCGGATTCAGTTTGATTTTCAGCACAGCTCTATTGGGACGGGAGAGGTCCTGGGAACCGCCGAAGACAACCTTCGGATACCCGGGGGCGAAGCGCGGATCCACGCCTTCCAGCGTGACTTCCGCGATGCCTTGCTTGCGGACGATGAGATCGAAGGTCTTCGTCTCAGTCTTGTCGCCCAGCGCGAGTGTGGCGGTGAGCGTCACTTCCGCGTCGGCTCCGGCCTCGCCCGGGCGCGTCACAGCACCGGTTGCGGAGATAACGCCCGGCTGGCTGGAACGCCAGGAGACTTCAACGCCCGGGTAATTTGGGAGACTTGTGGGCAGTGTGGTGAGATTTTCCCCAATGCCCTGTTCATGTGTGTTTGCGCCCCGGATGGAAGCAAAGTCCAGCGCGAGCGTCGCCGCGGCGAGGGTGTCCTCAAATCTGGCGTACAAGGTGAGGTTCGCCGTCACGGGTGCGGTCCAGTTGTAGAGCGTCGTGAACGCCGCCTCCCGGTACCAGCCCACGAAAGATTGACCGGCGAGCGCCGGGTCGGCGGGTCGCGCCGCGGCGGCGCCCTGCGTGACCGTGAGGGAACTTGGCAGACCGGTGACGCCGGTGTAGCCGTCCGCCTTAAAGGTTATGGTGTATGTCGTGGGCGTGGCGGGCGGTGTGCCGCCGCCG
>JAIRTA010000136.1 GCA_031255175.1 Oscillospiraceae bacterium
ACAGGTGCGATGGACATCTTTCCTGTCGCTGAAGCAAAATTGTAATTGTTCCACTGAGGTTGGGTGAAAAGCCGATTTAAAATATCAGCCCTTTCATCGAAAAAAGTCAATCTTAACACCACAAAAATCCCCGAGAATACTATGAGCAGGCACAACAATGCAATCACTCCTTTTTTACGAGTGATTGCATTGTTACTATCGTTTCGCCTTTCCAATTAAGAACCCCCCTATCAGTTGTGTGTCGTTTGGCGACACTTGTACCGTGACTGACCTCATAGAAAACGAGAGCAAAAGCCCCCGCCGCCGTGCCGCCTGGCGACTGGGATGGGGCGCGTCATTGGTAACACTGACAGCCCGCTGGCAACAGTATATCACCGCAGGCAAATTTTTGCAAGGAAAATGCACAAATGCGATTTTCTTTTGTGTCGTAAGCTTAACTACAATCTCATCTCCCAATGTCTACAGCAAGCGATCAATGATAAGTTGACAGCCCTGTTACATATTTGCTTAATAATGGGTTGCCAGCAACATGTGTGCCCTCACCACGCCGCCGCGCCGAGGTTTTCCGCGGAGACGGCGTGCAGCAATGTTTGGATCGGTTTTTGCACGGACAGGTGCGTCAGCCAGAGGATCAGTCCGAAGACGGCCAGCGCGGACAGGCCCATCAGCATGAAGATGTCGCCTGTCGGAAGATATGCGTAGTCCCGCAGAACGAACAGCGCCGCTCCAAACCCGGCCAGTGTCCCAAGAAGCCCGCCCAGCAGTGTAAGGCGGAGCGCCTCATAAGAGATAAGGCCCCGGATCGTCTCGTCCCGGGCGCCCAGGGCGCGCATGAGCACAAAGCTGCCCAGATTGGCGCGCAGCTTGACCCGTGTGGACAGGGCGAACATCAATAGGGCGGCCAATAGGAAGACAAGCACGGTGACCGCCGTCACGATCTGACCGTTTCGCACCTGCCGGGTATAGACCGCCCGTTCCTCGATTCTGTCGATCATCGCCGTATAATTGGACCGCGCGGTGACGGCGGCGACGAGAGCCGTGGCGTGCGCCACGGCCTCCGGGTCGTCCTTTCTCGCGTGCAGCAAAGAGACCTCCGTATAGCGGGCGCCGGGATCGATCTCCATCACATGTTCCGCCGAGAGAACGATATAGTCACCCACCGAGGCGTCGTAGGTCGCGCCGACGCGCGCCTGCCGAATGACGAACTCGAACCGCGCGTCGCTCCCCAGAGGCGCATCCTCGTCGGCCAGCAAGGGTGTGACCAGCGTGAACGTGTCGCCGATGGCAAATGTGTTCGGCGCGGCGATTTCCACCCCCCGGAGAAAGCGCTCCTTGTCGAGGATTCCGTCTGTGAGCGTCAAAAACCGCCTGTTTTGGAGCGTGTCCCACGTGATGGGGAGGATGCGGGGGCGCACCAGCAGATCGCCCGCCCCGCCGCCCGCTTGGGCGATCGCTTTTCTGACCTGTGGTGTCTGATCTTCGGATAAGAAACTGCCTCCCGCTGCCAATGCCTGTAAATACGGATTGTCGTCGTCCTCCGTCAGCAGAAAGAAATGACTGGTCATGCCGGAGGCCAGCGCGTGATTGACGCGCAGATCCTCCACCTGTTCGAGCAAAGTCAAGTCCTGCTGAGACACCCCCATGCCGCGCGGCAAAGAGATGAAGAAGTTCTCCGGCATCGAATTGCCCCCGTACACGTGGACCACGTAGTCCTCGGCCTCCTCGCCGGCGTCCCACACGGTGCGGGCATAGTCCGCCCGCGGCGCGAACAGGGACCAGAAACACCCGATGATGGCGATGAACAGACAGGATGCCGCCAGCAGTACGGTGACCGCGTTTTGGGAACGGTGCACCCGCTTGGCGGCCCGCTTCCACACGGACGGCAGTGTGAACGGGACCGGGCCGGGGCGCCTCTTTTTCCTGGGCCGGACGGCGTCCGTCTCCAGCGGACCTCTTCGGAAAAAGCGGCCCAGGGGCAGGGCGGAAGCCATAAGAATCGCACAGAGAGCAAGCAGCCAGGCCGGCCAAAGGCATCCGAACCGGACGGTGAACGGCATCAACTGGCCCGTGAGTCCAGAGAGCGCCGCGACCGCACCGCCCAGCAGCAGGCCCATCGCCGTACCGGCCGGCGCGGCCATCAGAAACAACGCGCCGCCCTGCAGACAAAACAGACGGATCCCGCGCCGTTTGCTGAGACCGATGCAGCGCAGCAGTGTCAGATATTCCTGACGCGCCCGCAGGGTGTAACTGAAGACGCCGTGGATCGCGAACACAAACAGGAGCGTAAAAAAGACCAATACAGGGATGAGATACCCCGTGATGATCGGTTTCTCTCCGTCGGTGAGTTCTTTGTAGACCAGAAATGTGTTTTCGATGTAGGAGCCGCCCAGTTCGTGCTCCAGGGAGACGCGGCCACACAGGACGTGCGCGTACAGCGTCGGCGTCTCCGTCGGGACGGTGACGACGCCGGGCGGAGGATAGGTGAGTGTGATTTTTGTGCCGTCGAGGCGCTGCCACTGGGCGATGTAATCGCGCAGGACGCCGACCAGCGTGTAGGTGACCTCAACGGTTTGGCCGCCGCGCGAGATGGGGAAGGTGAGCGATTCCCCAAGTTCGGCCTGCCAGCCCAGCGCGGTGAGGGTGCTACGTTCGACCGCCATCTCCGTTTCGGTCTCCGGCAGGCGCCCCTCCTCCGCGCGGATGGCCTTCAGGTCATAGGCGTTCGCGTCCATATAACCCAGATAGAAAGCGCGGCCCACGTCGCCCGCCAGCATAAGGGGGTCCGTCGCGGCGGCAACGCCCGCGCCGCTCTCCGCGATCAGTCCGCGGTGTGCGACGACTTTGTCCGGCGCCACATGGTTGGCGACGCCGATGTATTTTCCAAACAGGTCGAGGTTCCGCGCGTCGATCCCGGCGAACGCGCTCTCCCGGTAGATGAGCGCGCCAATGAGGGCCGCAATGAGAAAAGAAACGCAGAGCGCGAGCCCCATCCACTGCCGCCTGTGCCCCCGGAGATATTTGCGCGTCAAAAACCATTCCGTACGCATCAAACATCACCGCCTACCACGCCGTCTCTGGCGGTGAGAACACGCGCGTATTGCGACGCAATGTCTCTGTCATGCGTCACAACCACCAGTGTGAGCCGCAGCTCCGCCGCCATATCCTTGAGCAACGCAACAACATTTTCGCTGTTTTGTGAATCCAGGTTCCCGGTCGGCTCATCACAGAGGAGAATTTGCGGCCGGTTGGCCAGCGCGCGGGCGATGGCCACGCGTTGCTGCTGACCGCCCGACAGCTGCGAGGGCAGATGCTGCAGCCGGTCCAGTAGATTGAGCCGGTCACAGATGTGATCGAGATGGTGCTTGTCCGCCTTTTCGCCCTTCAGCAGACAGGGCAGCAGGATGTTTTCATATGCGGTAAGCTCGGGCAGCAGGTGGTACGACTGAAAGACAAAGCCGACGTGACGCAGACGAAAATCCGCCAGACGGCTGTCATTTTGAGAAAAGATATCCCGCCCGTCGCAGAGCACCTGTCCCCGTGTGGGCCGGTCGAGTCCGCCCAACAGGTGGAGCAGCGTGCTCTTCCCGGATCCACTCGGGCCGGTCACAGCCCACTGTTCGCCGCTTTCCAACGCAAAGGTACACGGCTTCACAGCACAAACCGCCGCCTCGCCCTCCCCATAGGTCTTGCCAAGTTCCTTTGCTTCTATGTGCATCTTCTTCTCCCTTCCAAACACAACCCAAGAGGGGAGGTGATTTTTGAACAATACACCGCCCCTCTTGGGTCCTATTACGACGGAAATGGCATCGCTCAATGACAAAGCATATTTGTAACTCCCTTGTGAAAGCGTCTGGTCATCGCCATACCAGGTGCTTCCGCGTATGTGTAGATGTCATGGTTTTCGAGTTGAACGATGCCGCGCCGCACAAAAACACATGCCACCCGATCCGCCAAACCGTGAATCATTGTCCCCACTCCCGGCGCCAGCATAACATAGGCCCGCCCCTGTGACAAGTACCCATGCAGATTTAACGCCGCTCGTGCGGATTTGGCGTTTGGATGCGTGGAAAAATGATCGGCACTTGAGAAAAACCGCGAAGGGAGCGGCGTGAAGCGCCGGTGGGTGTTCCGCCTCTTGACAAACTGCGTTTTGGCGGTGTATATTATACCCGTGAGCAGGGGAGATGCGATGATGAACGCTAAAATTCAAAAATTGCTCCGCGACGGCGAGGGGCTGACGGTCGAGTTCAAACGCTGTCGCGAC
>JAIRTA010000157.1 GCA_031255175.1 Oscillospiraceae bacterium
GGGTTGTCACCGGATCACGCTCTCGGCCACGGTTCCTGGAGCGGATTCGACACGCCCTGGGCGGGGATGGCGGAGTCTTTGGGGGCAAAGACATCAGGGGGTGCGCCGGCTATCAGGCCGAGCGCCGTGATCTTGGTGAGGGAGGCGCGGTATCGCTCGTACGCCGCCTCCGCCTCCGCGTATGCCTCTCCCGGCGCTTCGTCGCGCGGCGCCGGGTCGTTGCCGCCGCCCGTCGGGGTTCCCGTCTCCTCCTGCGTGCCTGTGCGGTCCGGCAGGGGCCGGCTGTTGAAATCCCGCAGCAATTCCGCCGCTCCGATGACCGACACGCCGGTGCTGATCTCATCGGTCACCACCGGTGCGGCCGGCCGCTCACCGATCAGCTCTTCGAGGGGCGTCGCGGCGAGAGACGCGTCGACGCGCGCGATTGTCAATTGGTTGATGGGCTCCGCTGCGGTGGAATCGTCCGGCGCGGGCATCTCCGCGGGCTCCTCCGCCGGTGTCTCCGCTTTGGCGAACCGGGCCTCCAGGGTTACGTCCGCATCGACCGGGAAACGGTACTGCGCCTCCGTCGAAACTCTTTCGTCCGCCAGATACCAGCCCTCAAAGGCATACCCCTCGACGGCCACGGCCTCGACCTGCGCGAAGTTCCCGAGTTGGCGGATGCCCTGCCCCATGACTGTCCCCTGTTCCTCGTTGGCCGAGACCACTTCGACGCTGTAGTAGGCCTCCGTGGCCGCCCGGCCCGACAGATCGTCATCCGGTGCGATCCCCTCCCCCTCGTGAGACAGCGCGTACTCGACCGGCGAGCCCTCCGGCGCCTCGGTCGCCAGCGCCTCCTCGTCGTAGGCGGGGACATTGCCCGTCAGCGTCGTTCCGAACCCGACGGGGATCTCGTAGAAGTTGACCAGCCGGGAAATCTCGCCCGCCTCGGGGCTGTATTCGTTGATGGAATAGCTGAGCGACCCCTCCTGCGTGGCCACCACTTCCACCGTATAATCCGCGACGGCCGGGAGATAGACCAGCTTTTCCCCGTCCTCGTTCACCGCCGAGATCACACCGCCGTCCACATCCTGCGGGTCGTCCGACACGATCGAGGCGATCAGATGGCCGTCTTCGTCATAGACCGCCACATCCACCGGGCTGTTGATCCGGACAACACGGTAGGAGCCGTTGCCGAACATGGGCTCCGCTCCCTCGGTGTAGTGGCTGTCCATCGACTGCAGCCAGGCGAGGCAGATCTCCGGCACATGCGCCTGGAGGATGCTTGAGAAATTGCTGACAAGATTGGCGACGGTCATCGGATTGCTCAGCGCGAAGTCCGCGATGACGGCGGACAAGGAGATGGCGAACCGGCGGATGTCGGCGGCGTCATACGCGGTGATGCCCGCCTCGCGCAGGCACTGCGTCGCGTATTTTTCCAACAGCTGTCTCGTGGTTCCGCCGGCCCAGAGCATTCCGATGAGGCCGAACACCCCCGTGGACGCGATCAGCGGGGCGACGTTTTGCAGCAGCTTTTGCTCAAACAGCTCCTGGAATCTCCCCCATTCCTCCATGCCGTTTTGCATGGCCATGAGTTCGCGCATACCCTCTTGATATTTCTGCACGTAATTTTTGCGGCTCTTGAGGAACTCCTTCGCAAACTTCGTGATGGCGTCGTTCAGGAAGATCTCCTGGGTGACGCCCGGCACGGTCACGAGGCTGAGAAACGGCTTGTCGCTGGACAAGAGGGCGCGCGGGTCTATCTTGATGGTCTTCATGGCGAAGTCGTCCACAACATACTGCGTCGTCACGCCCAGGGCCTCATAGCACGCGAGCATGCGGCTCAACTTCTCCGAATAGTCCGGGTCCGTCGCCCGGCTCGGCAGCCACAGCGTCTCTCCGTACCAGGTGAAATCCCACGCCGACGGCGCCACTTTGGAGACGGGGTCGCTCAGGTTGATGATGTTGAAGATATTGGCGTAGCGCGCCGTGTCGCTGCTGAGCGCCCGGGTCGTCCCCTGCGGCGTCTCGAAGGTGTAGGCGTACAGATCCCGCGGCCGGAGGAGGACGTTGCCGCCGAGCACGATGCCGTCATCCACCGCGCCTCCCACCAGATTCGCCGTGGCCGCGGCGCGGCTGTACCCGGTGACCCAGAGTTTGAGATCCCCGGCAATGCCCTGCCGCGCGATATAGTCCCGCACAAACGCCAGCACCTGATCACGGGCCTCCCGGAACCCTTGGTGCAGGCCGCTCTCGCCGACGGTCAGGTTGCTGGCCCATTCGCTCTCGTACCCGCTGCCCCGGACCGCCAGCGCGAGCAGGGTGTAGGGGCGGCCGTCCACAACCAGCGTTTTGCGGGCGATGGACGCGCCGATCGAATCCCGGGTTGGCTTCACATGGAACCACTCGTTGACCTCGAAATCGGTAAATCCGATCTCCTCCAGCAGCCTCTGTACATTGACGCTCGTCCCCTCGTATGTATCGACCGTCCGGCTGGCCATCCCCGCCAGGCTGAGACAGAGCGACATCGTGGCGAGATGCTGGTTGTAGCCGTCGTAAGAGCTGGAAAAGAAGTATGCGTCGTCGTAGTGGTACTCCGCGCCGGCGTCTCCGTCCTCCATGCTTCTCGGGTAATAGAACACACCGGACTGCCGGGTAAAGCGGGTCTCCTGCAACGCGGCCTCGTCGCTCAGCCGCAGCGGCGCCGCGAGCGTGGATGCCGACAGGATCGCCGCCGTCAAACACAACGCCGCAAGACGCCTCCAAACATGTTCTCTTTTCTTCATACTTATCTTCCTCCTCACGGCGCCGGACATCGTTGATTTTTGCAAGCCGGCGCCATATTTTTCTTTATGCCAGGACATAGACCTTCCGGTCCGGCAGGACATCCCCGCTCTCGGCAACGGCGGTCTCCCGGCCGACGCAAAACGCGGGTCTGACGCCGCCCGGCGTGGAGACCCCGCCCCCGCCGACCGACGCGTCGGGGCCGACGCCGATCGCCACATTGTCGTACCAGGTATCGACCGACCGCAGCCACCAACTGCTCGCCGTGCCGTCCGCAAACCGGGCGACGCGGCGCTCCGCCGTCTCGAAAAACGCCAGCGCCTCCCCCTCCGCGGGGATGACCGACGAGGCCGGCATCCCGATCTCCGTATACGAGAGCAGGAAGACCTTTCGGGTCATTTGGACCGTCTCCGTGCCCGTCACACCCAGGGCGGACGGCGCCGTGACGGCGATGTCGCTCTCCACGATTTTTTCCCGCGGCACGGGGCCCAGGAGAGCCAGGAAGGCCCCGTTTAGAAACTCGTCTATCTCGCTGCCTCCGTAGGCCGCGCTGTTTCGCCTGCCGTCGCCGTATGCCCGGGGCTCATCCAGCAAATGCTCCCGCAGCAGCAATATCTGCCCGCCGTAGTCGTTTGTCAAAACAAGGTACGGCGCGTAGGTCTCCCCTTCCCGGACATACACCCTGTACCCCCGCTCGGAGTCCGCGTCGTACGCCATACCGCCCAGGCCGTCCCCGGCGCCCGGCCGCACAGACATGGCCTTACACCCCCCAAAAGGCAGCAGACACATCAACAAAACCGGCAGCGCCCAAAGGCCGCGCCGGCTTTTGCTTTTGCGCCGCCCGGCGTCCATCTGACACGCCAAACGGGACGTCTTTTGTTTTCTGCATGTTTCCATTTCCTCTTCTCCCACGTCGGAGACCATTATATGTCAGCTCTCCGCGAAAGTCAATCTGCTTTTACAATATATGGAAATTATGATCTGCCGCACGGTTCGGCTTTACAAATCGGCATCTATGAGATATGATAGTTCAAATGTCAAAATCCGCGCCCGCCGCCGGCGGATGCGCTTCCGGCGCCTGCACCGTTGCTATGATGAGACGGGCGACGCGCGGGCGGGGTTTCGCGCGGGACAGGGGGGACACCGATGCGGCTGACGGCGCGGCATCTGACCAAAGCGTTCGGTGAAAAACAGGTGCTGCGGGGCATCTCTTTTGAGACAGAGAGCGGCACGGCTCTGGGGCTTTTGGGGCGCAACGGCGCGGGAAAGACGACGGCGATCCGCATTGTTATGGGCGTGTTTCCGTCCGACGGCGGCGAGATCCTGCTGGACGGGCGGCCGCTCGACCGCGCGGCGGTGCGCCTTGGGTATCTGCCGGAGGAACGGGGCCTCTACATCAAAAAACCCATCTTAGACCAGCTTGTCTACTTCGCCCGGCTGCGGGGCCTGACGGCAGCGGAGAGCCGCCGAAACGCGCGGTACTGGCTTGACCGCGTCGACCTGGCGGCGTTTGCCCACAAGAGGCTGGACACACTCTCCAAAGGCAACCAGCAAAAGATCCAACTCGTGGCGGCGCTCCAGTGCGACCCGGCCATTCTCATTTTGGACGAGCCATTTTCCGGTTTGGACCCCGTCAACGCCCGGCTTCTCAAAAACATCGTAAAAGAGGAGATCGCGCGCGGGAAAATGGTATTTTTTTCCAGTCATCAGATGAACTACATCGAGGAATTCTGCGACCAGATCGCCATCTTAAACGGCGGGCACATCGTGCTCTCCGGCGGCATTCGGGAGATCAAACGGAGCTACGAACGAAACCGGCTTCTCCTCTCCGGGCCGGCGCTGCCCGCGATGCGCGACTACATTCGCTCGGCGCTCTCGCATCTCGTCAAAGAGATGTCGGAGGCAGAGACACAACTGTCCGTCACGCTGACAAGCGCGCGGCACAAACGGGACTTCACCGCCGCGCTGGTGGGGCAGGACTTCGACTTCGACACGATACAGGTCTACGAACCCTCGCTCTCCGACATTTTTGTCGAATACACGGAGAGCGCCATATGACACCCCGCGCGATCCCCCGCCGCGGTAAAGGCCGTGTGAAAGTTTTATATCACGAGGGGCAAGGAGACGGAGACGTTTTATGAGACAATTTGGACATGTGTTCCGGTTTGAATATCTGAATTACGTGACGGGAAAGGGATTTCTCATCGTCACACTGGTGACGATCCTGCTCATGGGCGCGGCCCTCTTCTTTCCCCGTCTGTCGGCGCCGACAGCGGGCCGGGAGGCCGAAAACAACCCGGCGCCCGCCCAAAACCCGATGTTGGCGGCACTCTCGGACCCGGACCCGGCGCTGGCGGCGGAAACCCTCCGGATGCTGGCGGAGGAACTGCCCCAATATAGATTCACTCTGGTGGCCGACGGCGAAGAGGTGCTGCGGCGCGCCGTGGAGGCGGAGACCTACGCCATCGCCGTCGTTGTGTCGCCGCCGCGTTCGTACACCTATGTCGTCAAGCAGCTCGGCCTGTATGATCTTTCGGCGGCGCAGGTGCGCGAGGTCATGGCCGCGCGCTTTAGGCTGAGCAAACTGCAACACGCCGGCCTGCCCGAAGCGGACCTCAAAGAGCTTCTCGCGGCACCGGTGGACGGCACGGTTGTGGAGATCGGAAAGAACCAGATGACCAGCTTCATCTACACCTATCTGCTGATCTTCCTGCTCTACATGGCGATCATGCTGTACGGCCAGTTCGTTGCCAACGGCGTGGCCTCCGAAAAGAGCTCGCGGGCTATGGAATTGCTGATCACATCGGCCAAGACGCAAAATCTCATCTTCGGCAAGGTGCTGGGCGCCGGGTTGGCGGGGCTCACACAACTGTCCGCGCTGCTCGGGGCCGGCATCCTGTTTTATTCGCTCAACAGCGCCTACTGGGTCAACAACGCCATGATCTCCTCCGTCTTTTCCATGCCGGCGAGCATCCTCTTATACACCTGCTTGTTTTTCCTGCTCGGTTTCTTTCTGTACGCTTTTTTATACGGCGCGCTGAGTTCGCTTGTCAGCCGCATGGAAGAGCTGCACAGCGTGGTACTGCCGGTCACATTTGTGTTTCTTTTCTCCTTTTTCGCCGTCTTCATCGGTACGGTCAGCGGCCGCGTAGATACGCCGACAATGATCGCCCTCTCCTTCATCCCCTTCACCGCGCCGATGGCCATGTTTGTCCGCATCTCAATGGGCGGACCGGCCGCCTGGGAGATCATCCTGTCCGTAACGCTTCTAATCGCCGCCAACGTCGCCTGCGGCTACCTGGCCGCCGGCATCTACCGCGTGGGCGTGCTGCTCTACGGCAAACCCCCACGCCCGGCGGAACTCATCCGCACCCTGCGCCGCACCACCCGCCG
>JAIRTA010000029.1 GCA_031255175.1 Oscillospiraceae bacterium
CAAAATTGATGTACCCCTCGAGCCCCCTCACAGCCCCCCGCCGGCGTTTTGTGTCAGCTTATGTCCGCCCTGTCGAGGTAGAGAGCGCCGCGTTCGGCGATGAATTCTTTGCGGCCGGCCAGGTTGTCTCCCAGGAGCGTATCGAAATAGGTGGTCGTGCGGGCCGCCTCGTCGGGAAGCACTTGGATGAGCCGCCTTGTCTCCGGGTTCATGGTTGTCAGCCACATCATATCCGGCTCGTTTTCGCCCAGCCCCTTCGACCGCGCCACCACGACGGGCGCGGAGCCAAGCGCGCGCAGGACGTCGTCCTTCTCCCGGTCTGTGTAGGCAAACCAGGTTTTGTTTTTTGCGCGGATCTCGTAAAGAGGGCTCTCCGCGATGTAACACAGCCCCTTTTCGATGAGCGTCGGCGTCAGCCGGTAGAGCATTGTGAGGATCAGCGTGCGGATCTGGTAGCCGTCCACATCGGCGTCGGTGCAGAGGATCACCTTGCTCCAGCGCAGCGAAGACAGGTCGAAGGTGCTGAGCTCCTTGTGCCGGGATGACACCTCCACCCCGCAGCCCAGTACTTTGATGAGGTCGGTGATGATGTCGTTTTTGAAGATCTTGTCGTATTCGGCCTTCAAGCAGTTGAGGATCTTGCCCCGCACCGGGATGATCGCCTGAAACTCCGCGTCGCGCGCCAATTTGCAGGCCCCCAGCGCGCTGTCTCCCTCCACAATGTAGAGCTCCCGCCGCTCCACGTCTCTGGTGCGGCAGTCGACAAATTTCTGCACGCGCGAGGTGATGTCCACCCCGCCGGTCAGCTTTTTTTTGATGCCGAGGCGGGTCTTCTCCGCCGTCTCGCGGCTGCGTTTGTTGATCAGCACCTGCTCGACAATGCGGTCGGCCTCCGCCCGGTTTTCAATGCGGTAGACCTCAAACTGCGCTTTCAAAAAATCCGTCATGGCCTCTTGCACAAATTTGTTTGTGATGGCCTTTTTGGTCTGGTTTTCGTAGGACGTCGCCGTGGAGAAGTTGTTCGACACAAAGACCAGGCAGTCGGCAATGTCGGCAAATGTGATCTTCGTCTCGCCCTTTTGGTACTTCCCGTTCGCGCGGCAGCAGGCGTCCAGCGCCGACACCAGCGCCGAGCGGGTCGCCTTGTCCGGGCTGCCGCCGTGCTGGAGAAACGAGGAGTTGTGGTAGTGCTCAATGAGACTCACCCGGTTGGAAAAACAAAAGGCCACCGAGAGGCGCACCTTGTACTCCGGTTTGTCTTCCCTATCCCGCCCCCGCCGCTCGGTTTTCCACAGCCGCGGTTCGGTCATCGCGTCTTCGCCCGCCAGCTCCCGGACATAGTCCATGATGCCCTCCGCGTAGCAGAAGTCGTAGGACTGCGCGCCCGATTCCGTCTCATAGCGCAGCCGAAAGGTGACGCCGGCGTTGACAACGGCCTGGCGCTTCAAGATATCGACAAAGAACTCGACCGGGATGTTGATGTCGGTGAACACGTCGCGGTCGGGCCGCCAACGGATGCGGGAGCCTGTCTTCCGCCGGGTCGTCGGCTCCTTTGAGAGGCCCCCGACGTTTTCGCCGTGCTCGAAGTGCAGGCGGTACTCGTGCCCGTCCCGGCACACCCAGACGTCCATATATTCGGAGGCGTACTGGGTGGCGCAGGCGCCCAGGCCGTTCAGCCCCAGCGAGAACTCGTAGTTTTCATCCTCGTTGTTGTGGTACTTGCCGCCGGCGTACAGCTCACAGAAGACGAGTTCCCAGTTGTACCGGCCCTCCGTCTGGTTAAAATCCACCGGGCAGCCGCGCCCGAAGTCCTCCACCTCAATGGACATGTCGGCAAACCGCGTGATCGTGATGACGCTCCCGTGCCCTTCGCGCGCCTCGTCGATGGCGTTGGAGAGGATCTCAAACACCGCGTGTTCGCAGCCCTCGATCCCATCGGAGCCAAAGATGACTCCCGGCCGGCGGCGCACGCGGTCGGCGCCTTTGAGCGCGGAGATGCTCTCGTTTCCGTAATTCGCTTTGTCTCTCATACTCACAAAAGCTCCCCCACCCGGTAGGAGAGTGTGAGGAGGCTGTCGGCGAAGTTGACGTTTTCTACCGCGGCGCCCTCGATGGAGAGGTGCAGGTCGGCGCCCGTGAAGTTCCAAAGACCCCGCACCGAGAGCCGGGTCAGCCGCTCCGCCATTGCGGGGGCCAGCTCGCGCGGCAGCGTGAGGACGGCGATGTCCGGCCGCCGCCGCTCCGCGAAGGCGTCCAGCCGCTCTATCGCCTGCACGGTGAACCCGCCCACCGTGGAACCCACCACGTCCGGGTTGTTGTCGAAGATCCCTATGAGCCGGATGCCCGCCCAAGAAAAATCGAAATTGTTGCACAGCGCGCGCCCCATGTTGCCCACGCCGATCAAAATGGCCGCGAGCCCCCGGCGCACCCCCAGAATGCCGCCGATCTCCCGCAGCAGAATCTCCACGTTGTACCCGTACCCCTGCTGCCCGAATCCGCCGAAACAGTTGAGATCCTGCCGGATCTGAGAAGCGGTGAGTCCCAGCCGATCGGCCAGTTTTTGCGAGGAGATGCGGTGCACATCCTCCTGGAGCATCTCGTGCAGATGGCGGTAATAGCGCGACAGCCGCCGCACCACCGCCTGGGATACATTGCCCCCGCTGGACAGTTTTGACATGCGCAATCTTCCTCCTTCTTCGCCGGCCGCTGTGTCACCGGGACAACGCGTCCACGGTCTCCATCACATAGTCGGCAAACCGCTCACAGGTGGCGCCGGTGTCCCGCCCGGTGACCGTGAACTTTTTCTCTTCATATAGGCATCGGTCGAGGGCGCGCTCCAACAACCCCGCGGCGCCCGTCCGCCCGATGTGTTCTAACAGCATCACCGTGGCCCGCAGCATGGAGGAGGGGTCGGCGTACTGCGCGCGCCCCTCGGCCACCATGCGGGGCGCCGACCCGTGGATCGCCTCAAACATCGCGTAACGCTTGCCGATGTTGGCGCTGCCCGCGGTGCCCACGCCGCCCTGGAATTCGGCGGCCTCGTCGGTGAGAATGTCCCCGTAAAGATTCGGAAGAACCATTATTTGGAAATCACGCCGCCGCTTGGCGTCGACAAGCTTCGCGGTCATGATGTCAATGTACCAGTCGTCAAACCGGATCTCCGGGTACTCCCGGGCGATGCGTGCGGCGATCTTGAGAAACTTTCCGTCGGTCGTCTTGATGACGTTCGCCTTTGTCACCGCCGTCACGCGCGTGCGGCCGGTGCGGCGGGCCGTCTCGAAGGCCAGGCGCACAATGCGCTCGGTGCCGCCTGTCGTCGTCACGGTGAAGTCGACGGCCAGGTCGTCGCTCACATCGACGCCCAGGCTGCCCACCGCGTAGGCGCCCTCGGTGTTTTCGCGGAAAAACAGCCAGTCGATCCCCTCGGCGGGCACCTTGACCGGGCGCACGTTGGCAAACAGGTCCAGCTCCTTGCGCATGGCCACATTGGCGCTCTCGATGTTGGGCCACGGGTCACCCGCGCGCGGGGTCGTCGTCGGCCCTTTGAGGATGACGTGGCAGCGCTTCAGCGCGGCCAGCACATCATCGGGGATCGCCTGCCCGCGGGCCGCGCGGTTCTCGATGGTCAGGCCCTCGATGTCCGCAAAGCGCACGCGCCCCGCGGCCGTCTCGTCCCGCAGCAGGTAGGCGAGCACACGCCGCGCGGCGGCCGTGATGGCGGGCCCGATGCCGTCGCCGCCGCACACGCCTATCACCAACTCCGGCAACGCGCCGTAGTCCACAAAATCGCCCTCGGCGGCCATGTCCTCAATCCGCCGCTGCTGACGCCGAATCACCTCTTCAAACCGCGCAACGGCATGTTCCCATTTGTTTTCCACACAAGCGCCTCCCCATCCCCAGATATGTGAAAATCACAGTTTTCACATGATATGCTATATATAGTACATGTGGCAAAATAACCACTATATATCGTATAGTGCCGTGAGGACTTTCGGGTTTTCACCCGGTCTCCCCCATGCCTTCTCCGTCGCCGCCGACGCGCTCCGCCCGCAACGGCATTTTTTATTATAATGCGAAATGGCCGTCATTGTCAAATCTATCTCACACATCTCTCCCCGCCTGTCGCGGATGGCCCTAAATATTCCATTTTTTGTCATTTTTATGGTTGATTTTAACTCCCTGTTCCGGGCCGGAACCAAGCGCGGGGCACGGTGAAGCGCGCGGCGTGACGTCGCTGCGCGTGTCCGCGCGCAAATCCGCCGAAGCCGTATTGCGTGATTTGGCCGATGTGTGATATCCTATTGATATGGGAGGTGCGTACGCATGATCGTAAATTCCACCGACATTCAAAACGACTTCGGCAAATACTTGGACCTGGCCGCAGGTCAGGAAATCCTGATCACTCGAAACGGCGCCGCCGTTGCCCGGCTCATCGGCATAAAGGGAACGGGGAAATCCCTGTCCGAACAACTGCGGGGGATACTCCCGGCCGACGTCGATGAGAAAACCGTAAAGGATGAAAGGATGTCAGGGCTTTGAAAATCCTGATCGATACCAACATCGCCCCCCCCGTGCCGGCCGTCTTGCCGCAAGATATGCTGCGAATATTGCATTCTGACTGACTGTCACGCGTTGATTTCGCCCGGGTCGAGAGCGCAGAGGCCGAACCGGGCGTGAGAATGTCACCCCCCGCCTTTTTGGAGGCGGGGGGTGACATTCTCGTCTCACGCGGCGTCCGCGGGCGGGGCGGGGCCTGCCGGGCGGCGTTTGCTCAGCACCGCGATGACGGCCACGGCGGCGGCCAGCAGCACCGCGAGCGCGCCGGCGATGAGCGGCCACGGCCCGGTGTCCGCCGCCGGCGGCACGGCGAGCGGGGGCGCGCCGTCCGTTGCCGTTTCCGTGAGGGTTTCAAAGACCCCGGGGTCTACGTCGAGCGTGAGCACGGACGAAACCGGTTCGCTCACAACGACGTCCGCCTCGTCCGTGCGGACCCGCGAGATCTGTTCCAGCCGAATCTGGCGCGGCGCGGACCCCTCGTAACGCAGACCGATCCGGCAGAGCGCCCGGTCTCCGCTTATGTCGTTGGCGCCGTCTTTCACATAGTGCCCCACGAGGTAAGAGACAGACCCCGGCTCCGCGCCGTCGCGGCCCCGGTGGTAGACGCCGCCGAGGTCCCCGGCAAAGGTGATGTCCAAGTCCTCCCCCTCCAGCGGCCGGATGAAGAGATCCGTCCGGTCGCTGCTCACAAGGGCGAATTCGACCGCCGAGCAGTCCTCATACAGGCCGGCGGCGGATACCTCCAGCGTAAAATCCACGCCGGCTTCGCCGACGACCGCCTCTGAGATGACCGCCCGCAGGGCTTCGCCGCCCGCGGACGCCGCCGCGGACGGCGCAAAAAACAGAGAAACTGCCCAGAGTGCCAGCGCGGCGCCAAGATATCGGCTTCGTTTCATATCATTCACCCGCCCGTCAAACCGTGTGAACATCACACTTGTTGCCTTTCGAACTACAATATGTAGTGTATCTCAAAAATAAATACTTCATATTGCGCACTATATGTAGCATACTATATGTAGTGTACCGCGTGTGTGAAAACTTTCACATCTTCACGCGGTTCCCCGCGAATTTTTCGCGCCGGGTCGCCGCGACAGGCGGCGCGGAAAATTCCGCGCCGCCTGTACGCAAATTCTCCCGTCAGTCGGCGAACGCAGCCCGCTGGATCTCTGTCACCAGCGTCACGACGTCGGTGATATTGACCGCGCCGTCACTGTTCACGTCGGCGGCGGAGGCCGTGTTCCAGTTGGTGTCTGTGTACACCGCGCCGTAGTAGTACAGCACCACCGAGAGGTCGGCGGCGTCTACGCGCCCGTCCCGGTTCACGTCCAGCGGATTGCCGGTCGCGTAGTTGAGCGGCGCGGAGACCGTGTCGCGCAGTGTGCGCAGTTCAACGGCGGTGCCGCGGGAATACGCGCGCAACGTCCGCAGCGAAAGGCTCGCGGCGTCCGGCGTCCGGCCGTCCCGCACAATGAGGCGGGCGGTCACGATGTCCTCGAAGTCGTCAAAGCCGATGATCCCGGTGTTCGCCACGCCGAGCACGACGCTGATGAGACCCTTCTCCTCATTGACGGCCACGGAGGCAACTTCATAGCCGGTGGGGACGACGGCGGCGGTGGCCTTGAACACAGCCGGGTCGTACGCGAACACGGCCTCTACCGTGTTAACTCTGTCGGCCGCGTAGATCAGGGCGGAGAGACTGAAATCGATCGGGCCCGGCATCGTCTGCGGCGCCGTGACCACGTTCATCTTCGCCACGTTGCGGAAGGTGCCCTCCGGATGCTGGTACTCATAGGCGCCGATGTCGGGCAGATAGTCCCGCGCCGCGCCGCGCTGGTCGAGCGCCGGCGCCCTGTCGAGGTCGCCCCTGTCAATGGCGGGCGAATCGGCCGTGTCGAGCAGCGCGAAGCTGGGCGTCAGCCCGCCGTTCAGCGCCAGCTCCGCGGAGAGCCAGGCGGCGTCGTTGGCACCGGTGAACACGTTGTGCCCGCTGCCGGACGCGGCGCGGAAGATCTCCTGCTCCTCTCCCGTGGCCGTGTTGCCGGAGAAGATGCTGTTGACCACCACGGCCTGCGAGGCCGCGTTGGCTGTGGCGCCCGCGTAGCCGCCGCCCTGTCCGCCCGCCGTGTTGCCGACAAAGGTGACGTTGACGATCTCGCCGGTCGCCGCCGAGTTGACCGCGCCGCCGTCACGCCCCGCCGTGTTGCCGACAAAGGTGGTGTTGCGGATCGTCAGGCGGCCGTTGTTGCCGCTGTCGAGCAGCACCGCGCCGCCGTCGCCGCCGGTCGCGGTGGCACTGTTGCCTATGAACGTGGAATTCTCAATCGTGAGCGCCCCGATGAAAACGCCGATCGCGCCGCCGCCGTAGCGCAGGTCGCTCGTCAGGTTCCTAAAGACGGTGTTGCGGATCGTCAAGTTGTTCGGGCTCCGCGTGCCAAACCGCAGCGCGGTCTTCTGGAGGTCCGCCGACCCGTTGATGCTGTGGCCCTGACCGTCGATCGTCAAGTCCTTCGCCGCGTACGTGGCCGAGGAAACGGCGTCGATGTCGTTTTCCAGCACGATGACGGCGCCCGCGGGCGCATCTTTCAGCGCCGCGTCCAGCTCCGCGCCGGTCGTGACGACAATCGCGTCATCCGGGGCCGCCAGCACCACCATCGGCGCCGCGCTCACCAACAGGGCGACCGCCAGCGCCAACGCCAGTACGTTCCTCCATTGTTTCGCCTCTCTAACTTTTGAGCCGTGGAAATTTTGCATGTTCTTTCCTCCTTCGTATTGATGCGTGTTTGATGCCCGTATTTGATGCGGACCGTTGGTTAGCGTTTTCTAACCAACGTGTAATACTATAGCACAGATCGAAAAAAGATGCAATAGCTTTTTTGAAATTTTGCGCGCGGGCCCGGAATTTTTTGTCTGTTCGGAGCGCCGCCCGCATAAGGTGATGACATAGGACCGCCGCCGCGAGGCGGCGTGGGGAGGGGTTCGTCATGCGAAACATCACGCAAACATGGAAGTCTTTGCTGTGTCTCTTTGGGCTGCTGCTGGGCGCGGCCGGTATGCCCACCGGCGCGGCCGCCGCGCCGGCCGCCCCCTCTGTGAGCGCGCCCGCCGCCCTCTTAATGGAAAAAGAGACCGGGCAGATCCTCTTTGCCAAAAACCCCGACACGCCGCGCGCGCCGGCCAGCGTCACCAAGGTCATGACGCTGCTGCTCGCGATGGAGGCACTGGAACGGGGCGCGCTGCGGCTCGACGAGCTTGTGACCGTCAGCCGGGCCTCGCAGAATATGGGCGGGTCGCAGGTCTTCCTCGCCGAGGGGGAGCAATACACGGTGGACGACCTGCTCAAGGCCGTCGTCATCGCCTCCGGCAACGACGCCGCCGTGGCGCTGGCCGAGCACATGGCCGGCTCGGAAGAGGTCTTTGTGGCGCGGATGAACGAGCGGGCGGCGCAGCTCGGCATGACCGGCACGGTGTTTCTCGACTGTACGGGGCTCAGGGGCGGCGGGCATGTCTCCACCGCGCGGGACATCGCCCTCATGTCGCGCGCGCTGCTGGCGCACCCGGAGATCCGGGACTACACAACCGTCTGGACAGACAGCCTCCGGGACGGTTCCTTCATCCTCAACAACACAAACCGGCTCATCCGCACCTACCCCGGCGCGACCGGGCTGAAGACGGGCAGCACCAGCCTGGCGCGGTTCTGCCTGTCCGCAACGGCGGAGCGAAACGGTATGGAACTCATTGCGGTCATCCTGGGCGCGGACACCTCGGCACAGCGCTTTGAAGACGCGCACACGCTGCTGGACTTCGGCTTTGCCCACTACACGCTGGCCGCCGCCTTTCCCGACGAGGTGCTCCGGCCCGTGCCGGTGCTCCTCGGGCGGCAGGCCGAGGTGCAGCCACGCCTCCTGTCCGACACGCGCGTGCTGGTGGAGAAAGAACAGCTGGACGCGCTGCGCCGGGACGTGGATCTGTCCGAAGACGTGCGCGCGCCGGTGCAGGCCGGCCAAAAACTCGGGGAGCTGCGCGTCTGCCTGGGCGAGCGGGTCTTGGCCCGCGTTCCCATTGTGGCCGCCGAGTCCGTCGCGCGCCTCACCTGGTTTGATCTCGTGACCCGGATGGCCCGCACCATATACCGCTGAACACCGCTGAATACCGCCGAATGCCGCCCGATGCGCACATTTTCCATTGTCTTCCTCTCCTGGTAGTCAATTTCTGGACGCCACGCACAATGCGCCCGGCCGCGCGGGGAAATCTCTCTCTCTGCGCGGCAGATTTTGTTCCGTTTTCGGGGTAATCTTTGTGCGTCTGTCGGGCCGAAAACAGCGGGATTCTTTTAAGTTCCCCCAACATTTTTCGATATATATAGTGTAAGGAAACAAGAATGCCGCGTGGGCGCGAGCCGGCGCGGCCGCAAAGGAGGCACTTCTTATGGCCATCACCCCTCTGAGCAACCAGATCCGACTCACCGGCTTGACTTCAGGGTTGGACACAGAGAAGATCATCTCAGACCTCACACGCATCCAGCGGATGAAATATGATCGGATGTACCAATCCAAAACCCAGGCCGAGTGGAAGCGCGACGCCTACACCGACACCAACAACATCCTGAGAAAATTCCGTGACGAGTACGCCAGTTTCCTCTCGGCGCAAAACAATCTGTTGAGTGCCGGGACTTACAAAAATTTCCAAGTCGATCTGGCGAGCAATCCGTACCTCAGCGTCACGGCCACAACCAACGCCCGGGAGGGCGCCTTTTCCGTGGAGGTCCTTCGCCTGGCGCACGGCGACAAGTTGACGAGTGGGGCTCCGGTGGCGGGCGGAGACGGTTTTTCGGCCACCGATGTGGCCAAGACGGCCGTCGAGTCGCTCACCTTCAAAAACGGACAGGCCCCGAGCGGCGACATCGCCTTTTCGATCAACGGCCACGATTTTTCGTTCAAGTCCACCGATTCTCTCAAGACGATCATGGACACCGTAAACGCCAGTGACGCCGGCGTCTCGATGCGCTACTCACAGATCACCGACACCTTCACGCTGGAGTCAACCGGGTCCGACCCCGTCACAGTGACGGACGCCGCCGGCGGCTTTTTGGCCGCTGTCGGCCTGGACGGCAGCAGCGCTCCCGTCCACGACACGGCTCAGAAGGCACAGATCAAGATAAACGGCGTCCTTTTGGAGCGCGACAGCAACGAATTTGAGCTGGACGGGATCTCCCTCAAACTGACGGACGTCACCAGCAGCGCGGTGAATTTCAACGTGAAACGCGACGTGAAGGGCGCGGTCGACACGATCAAGAGTTTTGTCCAGGCCTACAACACGTTGATGGATACCCTGTATGGAAAACTGTCTGAGAAGAAAAACTATAGCTATAAACCGCTCACCGAAGAGCAGCGCGCCGCGATCTCGGAGTCCGAAGCGACGCTGTGGGACGAGAAGGCCAAGAGCGGTCTGCTGCGCAGCGACCCGGCGCTGAAAAACCTGACCGACAGTTTGCGCACGGCCTTCTCCTCGACGGTCGAAGGCGTCGGCGGGCTCTCGGCCATCGGGCTGTCCGGCTCCGCCTACCGCTATCAGCAGCCCACGCACCTCGAGCTCGACGAGGACAAGCTGCGCGCCGCGCTGGAAACAGACGCGGACAATGTGTACCGGCTCTTCGCCTCGCGCTCGGAGAGCGGCGGGCGGATCGACGCGGCCGGGTCGGGCTTTATGGTGCGCGTCGTGGACGCCATCGACCGGTTCACTTCGGAGACAACGGAAGTCAGCCTCAAGTCGCTGGGCCGCACGATCACCGACTGGGAGGATAAGATGACGGCCGAAAACACACGTCTCTACGCCCTCCAGGAGAGCTACTACAAAAAATTCGCCGCTATGGAGAGCGCGATCGCGAAGATGCAGAGCCAGACCAACGCACTCTCCGGCTTCTTCACGCAGACTTAAACCCCAAAGCAACCCGGTCGGGTACCTCATCCGCCGCGCGCGGCGGTCCCCATAAAGTTTATGTCTTGGTGGAGGAATCACAATGGCGGCCTATGCCAACCAGCGGACAAAAGCCAATCTCTATCGCCAGCAGCACGCCATGACGGCGGGCCCCGGCGAGCTGACGCTCATGCTCTACGACGGCTGCATCAAAAATATCAAGCAGGTGCAGCTCCATCTCCAAAACCGCGATATAGAGAAGGCCAACGAAACTTCTCTCAAAGCCCAGGCCATTCTCAGCGAACTGATGCGTACGTTAGACATGCAGTATGAGATCTCGCAAGGGCTGTACCAGCTGTATGAATACATGCTGAGCGAGCTGGTCGCGGCCAATGTGAAAAAGGACGCCGGTCAGACGGATGCCGTCCTCGAACTGCTGGGAGAACTGCGCGACACCTGGCAGCAGGCCATCCGCCTCAACAGGCAGCAAATGATGGGAACGGGAGGATCCATATGAAAAACCTTACCACGCTGACAAGTTTCAAACCCCTTCTGGCCGAAAAGCGGGATCATCTGGAAGCCATTTTGGAGATCACGCTCCACCAGTCGGACGTGTTGGAGCACGACGACGTGGACGAGCTGCTCCACAGTCTCGACGACCGTCAGAGCCATATAGACGCGATCAACGAGCTCGAGGCGGCCATGCCCGACCGCACGCTGCTGGTGCAGGACCATGAGTCCGTACAGATGGCGATCACATGCAACCAACTGCTGGAGCGCATCCAGCAGCAGGACCGCCTCAACCAGCAGAAGGCGTCCGACCGGCTCGTCTTCTTAAAACGCCAGACACGCCGGGTGTCGCAGGGCCGGAGCGCCATACGCTACGATCCCGTTCCCGCCGGCGCCGGCGCCACCTACTTTGACCACCGCCGCTGAGCCGGTCTTCCTCACATTGTCACAGGGCCCGTCCGCCGGCGCGCGCGGCGGCGGACGCCGTTTTGCCCCCTGTCCTCCGGTTCGCCCGGGGACAGGGGGTTTTCGCGGCGGGCCGCACTTTGACAAACGCCCGCGCATGCGGTATGATGAAGTATCAAAAATATATATCCGTTTGCGGGTATAGAACCGGGGTGAATCTATGCGCATTGTGTTCGGCGCGGACCACGCGGCGGCGGCGCTGAAGCGTGAGATCATGGACCATGTGGCGGCGCAGGGCCACGAAGTGACGGACCTCGAAGGCGAGAGCAATGACTACCCCGTCACCGCGCGGGCAGCCGCGCAGGCGGTGTCCGAGGGGCGTTTTGACCGCGGGATGCTGTTTTGCGGCACGGGGCAGGGCATGATGCTGGCGGCCAACAAGGTGCGCGGCGTCCGCTGCGCCGTCTGCAGCGACCCCTACTCCGCCCTGATGGCGCGCCGCCACAACGACGCCAACATGCTGGCGCTGGGCGCGCGCGTGCTGGGCGCGGAGCTCGCGAAGATGCTGGCGGATCTGTTTTTGTCCACCGACTTCGAGGGCGGGCGGCACCAGCGGCGGGTGTCTCTGATTGGGGCCATCGAGAATGAACGCGCGGAGGAAGGCACATGAAATGGTTTGAACGTTTTTGTCATCGCTACGAGCGCTTCGGCTTCAAACGGCTCACGACCGCCATTGCCCTGGGGCAGTGCCTTGTCGCGCTCATGGCCCTGTTTTTCGGGCCCACCGTGTTGTCTCTGCTCACCTTCCACCCCGTCCCTTTTCTGGCGGGTGAGTGGTGGCGCCTCGTGACCTTTCTGTTTGTCCCTTACAGCGGCAACGCCCTGACCATGCTGCTGTCGGCGTATTTCCTGTTTTGGCTCGGCCGGCACCTGGAGATGGAATGGGGCGCGATGAAGCTGACGATCTACTACCTCGCCGGCGTCTTGATGGCGCTCCTCTACAGCCTGCTGACGGGCGCGGCCGCCACGACGTTCTTTCTCAACATGTCCCTCTTCTTCGCGCTGGCCACCCTTCACCCGGACCAGACTCTCCTCCTGTTCTTTGTGCTCCCGCTCCGGTTTAAGTACGTGGCGCTGGCGGAGGCGGCGATCTTCATCCTCTGGCCGCTGCTGAGCATCCCCTTCACGCTGGCCAACCTGATGCCGCTCACCGCCGTTGCGAATTATCTGCTGTTCTTCGCGCCCACGCTCTTCAAGCTGGTGCGCCGGCCCCTGCAAACGAGCCGCCGGACCGTGGAGTTCAAATCCGAGGTGCGCCGCACCAGAGAGCGCCGGGGGTATATCCACAAATGCGCCGTCTGCGGCATCACCGACGCGGAGGCCCCCGATATGGAATTTCGCTACTGCTCCCTCTGCGCCGGCTACAAATGCTACTGCTCCGAGCACATCTTCAACCACGTCCACACGAAGATACAATGACCGCCCTCTGCCCGGCGCGCATCTGGAGGTTGCCCCATGCAAGACTTGCTGCTTTTGTCGAAAAACACGCCCGTCGCAAAGATCATCAACGGGGCGTTGGCGCCGCTGCTGCCGGCGCGCCTGCCGCTGTTTCTGCGGCGGACGGGCGACGCGCAAACGTGGCTTGCGTCGCGGGCCATTGACGGGCACCGCGCAAACTCGCGGCTTTTGAAGCGCGTCTTGCGTCTGGAACACAAAGACGACTTGACGGCGGTGCTGGCGGTGAACGCCGCCACCATCACCGACAACTACTGGGTAAAGCCGCTCTCCGACGTCTCCCTGCGGTATGAGGACGTCCGATTTCGGGTGAATCTGTTTGACGACCTGGCGCTGACCGGCGACGTCAACTCCTTCGACCGGCCGCCGGGCCGGACGCCGGAGCTCACAAACACAGGCAGCTTTGAAAAATGCTGGCGGCTCATCGACGGCGCGTGGTGGATGTTCAAATCCGGAAAACAGGAGGAACTGTTTTCTGAATTGCTGGCCGGCCGGCTGGGGGCGTTTTTGGGCCTGCCCGTGGCGGAGTACGAACCGGCGGACGGGTTTATCAAGAGCCGGGACTTTACGGACAACGCCCGCGTTGACTTCGAGCCCGCCCAAGGCGTCGTCGGGGACGAATCGGACTATGTGAAAATCTATGAGGCGTTCCGGGCCGTCGATGAAACCGTCGCCGCGCAGTATGTGCGGATGTGTTATTTCGACGGTCTGATCTTAAATATGGACCGGCATGAGAACAATTTCGGTGTCTTGCGCGACAGCGATACCGGCGCTGTGCTGTCCCTCGCGCCGTTTTATGACCACAACATCGCGCTGGTGGCGCGCGGATACCCAAACCGTGAACCAAACGACCTGCTGATCACCGATTTCGCGGCGCTCATGCGGCACATCGGCGCGCCGCTGTCCGTGCGGCGGCTGACCGAAGAGGACGTCTCCGCGCTGGCCGCGGACATCCCTTTCACGCCGCCCGCAACAGACGCCGTACCCGACCCCCGCGCATTCACCGCCCGGTACGTCATCCGCCGCCAAACGGCGCTGGCGGCACGGTGCGGCGCGCTGATGCGGTATGTTTGACACGGCGCAAACCGCGCCGTCTTGACAAAAAAGAATCGGTATAGCACAGGTGCTATACCGATTCTTTTTGTTGGTACTTATCTCATATGTGACTTTGCGGGTCAAGGCCCTGCGGGTTTTGTTTTTCCAATTTTATCCAATCTTCTCCGCAAACCTGTGGAGTACGGCTGCGACTTGTGCCCTTGTCGCGGCGCCCTGCGGGTCGATGACGAGCTGTGTGCTGCTCACCCCGTTGATGATCTCCAATTTGTAGAGCACCTGCACCGCCTCTTTGGCGTAGTCGGAGATCTCCGTCTCATCCGTGAAGAGGATATACTGCTCCGTGACGGGAAGGTTGATCTCCGCGTAGCTCATGTACCGCGTCAAAACGGTCGCCATCTGCTCGCGGGTGATGTTGTCGTTGGGCCCGAAGCGCCCGCCCCCGTAGCCGTTTACGACGCCGTTTGACGCCGCCCATACCACCGCGTCCGCATAGTACGCGCCGCCGCTCACATCGTCGAACGGGCTCTCCGCCGCCTCCACGTCCGGCGCGCCGTGCAGACGGTACAGCACCGTCACGAGCATACCGCGCGTCATGGGGATGCCGGGGCTGAACGCGGTCTCGCTTGTGCCGCCGAACAGTCCTTTTTCGTAGGCGTAGACCACATCGCCGTAGAACCAGTCTTCCGCGCTCACGTCGTCAAACGGCTCCTCGTCAAAAGCGCCGCCGTCATACACGGTCGCGCCGCCGAACACCGTGGCCAGCACCTTTGTCTGGTCGATGCGCAGCGGGTTGATCTTCAAAATATCCTGGTCAATGACGATGAAATCGGCCTCTTTGCCCGCCTTGATGGAGCCGAAACGCTCCTCGCCGAAGAGCTGGTAGGCGACATTGATCGAATACGCCTCCACCGCCTGCTTGACGGAAATCCGCTCGGCGGGGTTTAAGAGCCAGGTGGGGTCGTTGATGTCCGTGATGTCGTCCACCCCGTAGTACGCCGGATTGTTCAGATTTCTGGTGACCGAGGCCTCGATGGCCCAGAAGGGGTTGTTGACCGGCGACACGGGATAGTCTCCGGAGAAGGTCACCGTCACGCCGTTGTCGATCAGGCTCTTCACCGGGTATTCTTTGTAGGCCCTGTCTTCGCCCAAGGCCACCTTGTCCACGTATTCGTACCACTCCGGCTCCTTGAGGTGCCAGAACGGCTGGGTGGACCCGATGACGTGGAGCTGGCCCATCCTCACCTTGTCGGAATCCTTCACCACCTGCAAGTGGGTGATGGTGTTGCGCGCGTCCACGCCCGGATTTTGCCCCTGCGCGTACGCCATCGCGTCCAGGGTCTGCGTCGTGGCCTCGTCGCCTATGGCGTGGACGTGAATCTGCCCGCCGTTTTTCATCAGGGCGTCAAAATGGCGTTTCAGGGTTTCCGTATCCCAAAGCGGCACGGAGACAAAATCGGACGCCAGGCCGGCGGCCGGGTCATACGGCTCGCCCAGATACGCCGTCATGCCCTCCACAACGCCGTCCTCAAAGAACTTGCCGGTGGTGACGCCGATCAATTTGCTGTCCTTCGCGGCCTCCCGCGCGTCGAGGAACGCCTTCAGGTCATCCTCAAACTTGTTTTCGGGCGAGAAGCGGGTGGCGAGGTTGGCGTGTATGTGCCAGTCGCCGTCCTTTTCCATTTGGAGCAAGTAGTCCACGTACTCCGGGGAGGGAAGGATCATGCTGTTTTGGGTATACCCCCACCGGAGCATGCTGTCTTGATAAGACGCGAGGGCCCTCACCTGCTGTTCGTCGCTGAATTGCTGCGACATGGTGATGAGGCTGGAGGCGTCTGTCAGCGTGCCCCAGAGCGCCCCGTCCGGCCCTTTCTGCACCATCCCCGTGGGGTGCGTCGTGTCTTTTGTGATGCCGTTCATCTCCAGCGCCTTGCTGTTGAGCCAGCGGCTGTGGCCGTCGTTGGACGTGAGAATGACGGGCTTGTCCGAACAGATCTCATCCAGCCACTCTTTTTTGGGCCCCCGGCCCTCGGCCTCTTCCCCGCCGATGGCCATAGTAAAGCCGCTTCCCCAATAGGCGTCGAGCTCCGGATTTGCCTCGATGTAGGCGCGGATGTCCTTGAGCGTCTGTTCCCTCGTGATGGATGTGTAGAGATAAATGTTGTACATTTCTGTGAGAGCCGTGCCCGGAGGATGCACGTGGCCGTCGCCCAGACCCGGAAGGATGACCTTCCCGCGCATGTCCCGTACCTGTGTGCCCTCCCCTATGTACGCCTGCGCGCCTTCATCGCTGCCGACATAAAGGAATTTCCCGTCTTTTCCCACCGCGAGACTCTGCTGCGGCGTGACGTCCCAATTGCTGCCCTCCACTGTGTAGATGACGGCGTTCTTCAACACCAGGGCGGCCGTCTCCTCCGCCGCCAGACCCACGCCGCCCAGGGGCAGCGCGAGAACCGCGGCGAGTAACAGGGACACAAAGGACTTGCTGCTGCGCTTCAACCAATTTTTCATCAATCTCATACCTCCGACATTTTATTTTTCGCCACGCCGTGTTCGGCGTTGTTGCGCTCTTCTATGATTGGAAATATTCCCCAATCATCTGCTGTTGTCTGCTGTTGGTCGTTATCCCCGTAAAACCCAAAATCAAATATATCAAACGCGCCCACACGCTCGCGCGCGTCGTTGTAGAGGCGCACCCATGTGTGCGCCCTCCCCCACCGTCATCGCGCGCCCGCAGGCGGCGTTTTTCTGAAACCGGTGGAGGAAACGCGCGCGACGAGGCGGTTTTGTTCGTCGGTCACGTCGACGTCGTAGAGGCTGACCGAACGGCCGCCGTGGCGGCGGACCGCCGTGGCCGTGAGCCGGCCGCCTCCGGGGGCGGAGACGAAGTGGATCGTGCTGTGCAGCGTCACGGTGTCTTGAAGATCGTAATTCGTCGCAACCGCAAAGGCAAAGTCGGCCAGCGTGAAGATCAGGCCGCCCTGAACCCGCCCCATCGCGTTCATGTGGCGCGGCTGAACGGCGACGCTGCAGACCGTCCGCTCCTGCGTCACCTCGTCGATTGTGATGCCGTGCTCCGTGGCAAAGATATCGCGCGCGAAGACCGCACGGATCTCATCCAATGGCTTCATCTGTTTTCTTCACTTCTCTTTCTCTGTCTCATGCTTTATCTCTTGTTTTATCTCTTGCGCTGTCTCCGCCGCGCCGGCGTCCAGCTCCAAAAAATCCGCCGTCGCCGCCAGCAGCGCTTCGGGCCGCCGCACGTAACTGTCATGCGTCTCACCGGGCAAAATGCGCAGCGTACTGCCGGGGATCGCCGCGGCCAGCGCCCGCGTGTGCGCGGTCCGGATGATGTCGCGGCTGCCGGCCAGTACCAGCGTGGGCGCGCGGATGGCGCCCAGCGCCGCCCGGGATATGTGGGGCTGCGTCAGCATGAGACGAAGCTTTTCATCCCGCTTTGCGGCGTACAGGAACCGCGCGCTCGCGCGAAACCACAGCCGCAGGCCGTCCGGGCGCGTGTTGCCGCCGATCACCACCAGCTTCGACACAAGCGCCGGATAGCGGGAGGCCAGCAGCAGCCCGACGATGCCGCCGTCGCTGAACCCGAGCAGCGCCGGCCGCGTCAGCGACAGCGCGGCGATCAGCCCGGCGACGTCCTCCGCCATGTCCTCGTAGCGCAGCGTGCGCACCCGGTCGCTCCGGCCGTGGTCCCGGCTGTCGACGGCCACCACGCGGTAGCGGGCGGCGAAGCGCCGGACAAGCGCCCCGTCAAAGAGCGTGTGGTCCTCGCCGTTGCCATGCAGCAACACCAGCCCCGGCCCCCGGCCGGTTTGCTCGCAGTAGAGCTTTATGCCGTTTGTCTCGACAAACATGGCCTCTACAGGCCGAGCAGGTGCCGGCGCACCATGTCCAGCGCGTGCCCCGACGCGGCCACGCGCACGCGTCGCCGGTCGGCGCCGAGCAGCAACGTATGTACAACGGGCTCCGCGTCGCGGGCGGCCAGCGCCAGGCAGACTGTCCCGGGCGCCGTGCCGCTCCCGTCGCCGTCCGGGCCGGCAAGGCCGGTCACCGCCACCGCAACGTCGGCGTTCATCTGCACGAGCGCGCCGCGGGCCATCGCCAGGGCCACCGGCTCGGAGACCGCGCCATACAGCCCCAGCAGCCGCTCAGACACCCCGAGCATCGCCGTCTTGGCGGCGTCGCTGTAGGCCACCGCCCCGCCCCGAAACACCAGGGAGGCCCCCGGGATCTCCGTCAGGCGGCCGGCGATGAGCCCGCCGGTGCAGGACTCCGCCAGCGCCAGCGTCTTCCCCCGCTCGCGCAGCAGCGTCAAGACGCGCGCCTCCAGCGAATCGACGTCCACACCGTATACCACGTCGCCGAGTACCCGGCAGAGTTCCTCGACCACCGGCTCCGTCATGGCCCGCGCCGCCTCCGGCGTGGCCGCCCGGGCCGTCACCCGCAGCATGACCTCGCCCTCCTTCGCGTAGGGCGCGACGGTCGGGTTCTCCTGCCGCTCCATG
Organism: Oscillospiraceae bacterium; assembly: GCA_031255175.1. Classification (GTDB taxonomy): domain Bacteria; phylum Bacillota; class Clostridia; order Oscillospirales; family UBA929; genus JAIRTA01. The sequence continues at coordinate 18,477 of JAIRTA010000029.1, forward strand.
TATGCGCGCAGCTTGTACTCCACCGCCGCCTCCCCCATGCCGAAGATGCGCACCTGGCGGGAGACGATGCTCTCTTTGGAAAATTTTTCTAAATATGGGCGGGCGCAGTGTTCAAACATCGAGAGGCATTCCCGCGGCGGGCCGGGCAGCATCAGCACATGCTTGCCCCCGGTCTCAAACGCGCAGCCCGGCGCGGTGCCCCAGTCGTTTTGGAAGACAACGCAGCCCTCCGGCAAAAACGCCTGCCGCTCGTTGTTGGGCGTGAGCGGCCTGTGGATGCCGTCGAAATAGGCTTGGATGCGCGTCCAGATCTCCTCATGGCGCACGAGTTTTTTGCCGAAACAGGCGGCGATGGTCTCCTTTGTCAGGTCGTCGTAGGTGGGGCCGAGGCCCCCTGTGGTGATGAGGATGTCGGAGCGCTCCTTCGCGATCCGCAGCGCCTGCGTCAGCCGCCCCGGGTTGTCGCCCACCACGGTATGGAAGTAAACGTGCAGGCCCAGCTCGCTGAGCTTTTGGGATATGTCCCGCGCGTCGGTGTTCGCGGTGCCGCCGAGCAGCAGCTCCGTGCCGACGGCGATGATTTCAACAACCATATGCATTCTCCTCTTGTCCGAACACGGCCGGGCAAATTCAGGCGGGCCCCTTCTCCTCATCTGCCGGCCGCCGCCATTCGGCCTGGGCCAGCGCGGCCTCGACGAGTTCTTCGCGGGGGAACGCCGCCTCCGCCGCGAGAACATCCGGCAGGCGCGGTTTTGTCTTGGGGTGCCGGGGCGTAAAGACCGTGCAGCAGTCCTCAAAGGGCAGCACGGAGACGTCGTAGGTGCCGATGCGGCGGGCCTTTACGACGATCTCCTCCTTGTCGAGCCCGATGAGCGGCCGCAGCACGGGCAGCGTCAGCCCGGCGCCCGTCACCCCCAGGGACTCCAGCGTCTGGGAGGCCACCTGCCCCAGGCTCTCGCCGGTGACCAGCCCCGCCGCGCCGGCGCGGCGCGCCACCCGCTCCGCCGCGGCCATCATGGCCCGCCGCAGGATGAGCGTACCGTACGCCTCCGGGCAGTGGCGGCGGATGGCCTCCTGGACCGCCGTAAACGGCACCAGGCACAGCGCCGGCGAAGCGCCGCACCGCTCGGCCAGCAGCCGCGCGAGCGTGATAACTTTGTCCCGCGCCTCGGGCGAGGTATAGGGATAGCTGTAGAAGTGGACGAGCACCGGCATCACCCCGCGCCGGGCCGTCATGTAGACGGCCACGGGGCTGTCGATGCCCCCGGAGAGCAGGCAGACCGCCTTGCCCCCCACGCCCAGCGGCAGGCCGCCCGCGCCGGGCCGGGCGCCCGCGTGTATGTAGGCCGCCGTGTCGCGGATCTCCACCATCACAAGAAGTTCGGGCGCTTCGACGTTCACCGTCAGGCCCGGGTGGGCGCTGTGCAGCGCGCCGCCCACCGCGCGCGCGATCTCGGGCGAGGTGAGCGGGAATCTCTTATCCGCCCGCCGGGCCTCCACCTTGAAGCTGCGCACGCGGCGCAGCGGCGCGTCCAGATAGGCGAGCGCCGTGCGGGTGACGGCGTCCATCTCCTTTGCCGCCTCCGCCGCGCGGGTCAGCGCCGCGACGCCGAACACCTCCGCGCAGGCCGCAAACGCGGCGTCCATGTCCGCGTCGTCGCGCTGCGGCGCCACCATGACGGTGGACTGACGCGCCTCGAGGGCAAACGGACCGAGCGGGCGCAGGCGGCGCGCCGTATTGTCGAGCAAGCTCCGCTCGAAACGGGCCCGGTTGAGCCCCTTGAGCACAAGCTCCCCCATCTTCAGCAAAATGACCTCTTTCAGACTGTATTCTCCCCTTCGGCCCACGGCGCGCAGACGCGCATATTCACCGCCGGCCCGTATATATTATACCGACTTCCCTTTTCGCGCGCAATCCCGAGATGGGGAACTTCGCCCCCTCTCGCGGGGCCGCCACGCACTTTTTGAAAAATCGTGAAAGTTTTTCTTGAAATTTACCACTTCGGCGGGTTATACTTTGAAAGGGCAATATCGAAGCTTAGGAGTGAGACCATGAGCACTACTGTGGAAAAGATTCGCGCCATCCTGGCGGCCCAGCTCGACATCGACGAGGACAAGATTTCGGCCACCACAGATATCGCGGAGGATCTGGGCGCGGATTCTCTGGATGTCGTGGAACTTATGATGTCCGTGGAGGAGGAGTTCGGCGTGACGATCGACGAAGACGACGTCCGGTCCTTCAAGACGGTCGGAGACGTGGCCCATTACATCGACGAAAAGTTGTAACAGCGCCCCGCCCTCAGCGCCCGTCCGCGCGTTCGTCCTTGACGAGCGCGGCGTACACGGCGCTGCGGGACAGTCCCGTCCGTTCGGCGGCGCGGCGCGCGGCGTCGCGAAGGCTGACACCGCCGGACAGCTCTTCTTTTGCCTGCTCGACCGCACTCGCCAGGGAGGGCGACGGCGGCGGCGTATCGGGTCTGCCCTCGACCACCAGCACAAACTCCCCGCGAGGCGCGTGCTCGGCGTAATGAGCCGCCGCCTCGTGTAGTGTGGTGCGCCACACCTCCTCGTGCCGCTTTGTCAGCTCGCGGCACACGGCCGCGCGCCTGTCCCCCAGCGCCTCAAGCAGGTCCGCCAGCGTATGGGGCAGCTTGTGCGGGGCCTCGTAAAAGATCATCGTGCGGGTTTCCGCCCGCAGAGCCGCCAGGTGCGCCCGGCGGCTCTTTTTATTCATCGCGAGGAACCCTTCAAAGCAAAAGCGCCCGGCGGGAAGCCCGGAGACGGCCAGGGCCGTGACGAGCGCGCAGGGCCCCGGCAGGGCCACAACGGCGATCCCCTGCCCGGCGCACAGCGCCACCAGGTCCTCGCCGGGATCGCTGATGGCCGGCGTGCCGGCGTCCGTGACCAGCGCGGCCGTCTCCCCCGCCGCCACGCGCGCGGCAATGCGCGCGCCGCTCTCCCGGCGGTTGTGCTCATAATAGCTGACCAGCGGTTTTTTGACCCCCATATGGTTGAGCAGCTTGAGCGTCACACGGGTGTCCTCGGCCGCGATGAAATCCACCTGCGCCAACACCGCCCGGGCCCGCTCCGTCATATCTCCCAGATGCCCGATCGGCGTGGGAACCACATACAAAGTACCTGCCATGCGCCTCTCCCCATGTACGGTTCGGGTGTCTACCCGCGCGCGCCGTTTCGCCGCGTCCTTCCTATCATATCCGATCCGGCCCGATTTGACAAGACCCGGGATTGGCGCGCGGGCCTTTTCTTCCCGGCCGGGGATGTGATATGATAGAAAAGCAGATGCGCACAGGAGGTGTCCGCGTTGTCCTCTCCACACACAACGCCCCCCGCAGGCCAAAGCCCCGAGGGGTTCTCTCCGCTGGTGGTGATCGCCGGGCTGATGATCGCCTCCTACCTGACCGCCAACGTCATGGCCGTGAAGATCATCTCCGTGGCCGGCCTCTCTCTGTTTGACGCGGGGACCCTCACCTTCCCGCTCGCCTACATGGTGGGGGACGTCCTGACGGAGATCTGGGGCTTTCGAACCGCCCGGCGGGTGATCTGGCTGACGTTTGCCTGCAACCTGATGCTCGTCGGGGCCACGGCGCTGGGCACGCTACTGCCGTCGCCCGACTACGCGCGGGAGATGTCGGACGCGTACGCCCGGGTGTTCGGCTACATGCCGCGGATCGTGCTGGCGTCGCTGCTCGGCTTTCTCGGCGGCGAACTCTCAAACGCGTTTTTTATGGACAGGATCAAGCGCTGGACGCGCGGGCGCCGCCTGTGGATCCGGACCGTCGGCAGCTCGGCCGTCGGCTATCTGTTCGACACCGTGTTTTTCGTGTTCGCCGCGTTTTACGGCACCGTACCGTTTGCGGATCTCCTCTCTCTGATCGCGGCCCAGTATATACTGAAGCTTGTCGTCGAGGCGCTGGGCGGCACGCCGCTGGCGTATGCGTCGATCCGCTTTTTGAAGAAACGGTACGGTGCGCGATGAACCGGTACGCGGAGATCGCGGGCCGGTTCCCGCGCGAGATGGTCCTGCTGCGCGGGACGGGCTGTTTTCACAGGCAGTGTCTGTTTTGCGACTACGACCGCGACGCCGCCGCCGATCCCTTCCCGGACAACCGCCGGGTGCTGGCGCGGGTGACGGGCGCGTGCGGCGTGCTGGACGTCATCAACTCGGGCTCAATCCACGAGCTGGACGGGCGGACGCTGGCGCTCCTGGGCCGCGTGCTCGCCGGGAAACACATCCACACGCTCTGGACCGAGGCCCACTACGCCTACGCGCCGCGGCTGCAAGAGATCCGGGACCGGTTCCCCGGGGTGACGGTCCGCTTCCGGACCGGCCTCGAGAGTTTCGACCCCGCCTTCCGCCGCCGGATGCGCAAGGGCATACCGGACGACGTGACGCCGGAAGCGGTGCGCGCCCACTTCGACGGCGTGTGCCTGCTCGTCGGCGTGGAGGGCCAGACACGCGCCGGCATCGCCCGCGACATCGCCCGCGCGGCGCGTCTCTTCGACCACGTGAGCGTCAACGTGTTCTGCCCGAACTCAACGCCGGTGCGGCGCGACGAGGCCCTGACGGACTGGTTCCTGACCCGTCTCGCCCCCCACGTGCGCGCGCTCCCGAACTGCGAAGTCCTGGCGCACAACACCGACCTCGGCGTGGGGTAGGCGCGGGTTTCCGCGCAAATTCCGCGGGCGGGCCCCCACGGCGCGAACAGGCGGCGACGGCACACAAGCTCGCGGACGACTGCGGTTTGGATGTGCCGCGCCGGACATTTGCGCCGCTCGGACAATCCGATCCAAAATACCACTAAAATTACAACACTGATTGCTGTAAACTTTTAATAAAAACTCGAAAGCTATGCGAAGTATTGCGTTCAATGTCAGCGTGTTCCGCGATTAGCTTTGCCCCCGCTATTTGTTCATAGCGCGGCAGATGTTTTTTCAATTCATCCTTCGGATTGACAATGCCATCTGGGATGCGATACCTGCTTTTCTGAGACAATGCTCGCAATCCTGTTCTCGCAAACGCGAGTTCAACTGCCAACAAGTCCCCCCAATACCATGCTTCAAGCTCCATACAAGCAATTCTCACTACAACGTCCGAGCGAACCGCGCCGCATTTAGCTTTGAGTTCTGATTTAAGTATAACGCAGTCCCAACTGTCTTGGTCGTGAACGATAATGAATCTCGAATTTGGAACATTCCAAGATCGGAGAATCTTGGGTATATGTTTTTCGAGGTCTTGTTTGCCTCGATGTGGTATTATCTTGCAATTCAATTTCGGATAATAACGGGCAATTAGTGTTTCAAGAAATATTTTCATAGATTGTTCTTCGGTAAGTATGACCAGCATAATCATACCCCCTCAATCAACAAATCGTGGCTCCATAAATAACCGAGCAAGTCACCGCCTTTAACGAAATCACAAATTTGTTTATCGTCAGCAGCGCGAATAATTTTCGTATAGCCATCATCACCTTTAAGCAAACAATATAATTCTTCCAAATGGACGGCATCCAATAAATCCGGCGAATGCGTCGAAATGAAAACTTGCCCATAATTATTATCACCATCACCTATGGAATACTGACGAAACTCCTCAATAAGACCGGCGAGCAATTTGGGGAACAGTTGATTCTCCGGTTCCTCGACACATAATAAAGCGTGGCGCTCAGGGTCGCTCAGTAATAACAAATATGTGAACATTTTTATCGTACCATCAGACACATAGGACGATACAAATGGGTCGGTAAAATTTCCGTCTCGGAATCGAAGCAGTATGCGTCCGTCGTCCGTCGTTTTTGCTTTTATATCAGTGACACCCGGCACACGTTCTGTCATGCGTTTTAAAACGCTCTCAAATCGTTCGGGATAGTTTTCAAGCATATACTGAGCGAAGGAAGCAAGATTATTTCCCGTTCGGGAAAGATGCTGCGCCAATTCCACTTTGCGGATTTCCCGGGCGTCATCAATATGAAAATCAGATACAAACCAATCCTCTATCAGACGGCAAAACTTAGATACGGCAACAAAGTCCGCCATATTGCCTAACGCTTTAATGGCGAGGATGTACGGCAAATTAAGTGTTCTCTCTTTGCGTTCGGCTTCCTTCGCCGAAGCATAATCCGTTAGTTCTCCCTCAGCCGCAAAACCTTTACCTTCGTGAAACTCTAAGACACGCCACGGACTTCCTTTGCTGCCGCGACGGAATCGCAGTATTTCCGATTTAACGACGGGCAAGTTTTTATCATTCAAACCTATCGAAAGTTCATAAGTTATTAACGGTTCGTTTTTGTTAGGGCGGAATTGAATCGCGAAAGATATTTTTCCGCTTTGACCGCGCGAGATTACCTCTTTAAAACCGCCTCGGGCTTGCAACGCAATCTTAACGTCGTTAATAAAGGCGTCGTTTAAGAAGCCGAACACATCGAACAGTGTTGTCTTACCGACTCCGTTGCGACCAACGAAAACTGCCATACCCGGCAAGTTGGTCAGCTTGACGTTTTGCAGCGATTTGTAATTGTGAATTTCAAGTGATTCTATCCGCATAATGTTCCTCCCTCGTTTTTGGCAACAATCCGTCAAGCAAATTCTTCAATATCGCGACCTCATCTTCCGACAAGAGTGCTCTCAATATGCTTTCAAAACGCGAGCAAATGTCACGTTCCGGTTCATTTCATTCCTCCGAAGGTGCGTTACTGTCCGGCAAATAATCCATTATGTCATCAAAATTACAATTGAGAGCTGCACATATCTTTTCGAGTATATTCACGCTAACATTTTGTCCTGCCGCAAGTTTTGCAAGTGTTGTCTTGCTGACACCCGAAGCAAGGCATAATTCGCCCTTTTTGATTTTTTTATCTATTAGCAGCTTGAATAGTTTATTGTAACTCGTCGCCATATATACACCCCCTTATTGTAGTGAATAAGCATACCATATAATTGATAGTTTGTCAAGAACAAATTGCCGAATACGCAAATTAATTTCGTGATGGCGGACTAATTTATTGTATCGTTGCCACAAAACCAATTTATCCGAAATGCCCTTGACAGCACAGTTCTACAGACGCGAGGTGAACGCCGTGGGTACGACCGCCGACAGAGAGACCGGACAGACGCCGGGGGAGCGTGTGATCCTCCATGTGGATATGGACGGCTTTTTCGCGTCGGTGGAGGCGCTGTCTCACCCCGAGACCGAGGGGAAACCGATGGCGGTCGCGGGCGACCCGGAGAACCGCCGCGGCATTATATTGGCCAAGAATCCGCTCGCAAAAAAGGCCGGCGTCAAGACGGCCGAACCCATTTGGCAGGCGCTGCGGAAATGCCCCGGCCTGATCTTGCTCCCGCCGCACCACGATCTGTACGCGCGGTACTGTGAGAAAGCCAACGAGATTTACGGGCGGTTTACCGACCGCGTGGAACGGGCCGGCATCGACGAGAGCTATCTGGACATCACGGGGACGCCCAAATTGCGGGAACACGGCGGCGACGGCGGACAGGTGGCGGACGAGATCCGCGCCGCTGTCCGGGACGAGCTGCGGCTGACCGTCTCGGTGGGCGTCAGCTTCTGCAAGGTATTTGCCAAACTGGGCAGCGACCTGAACAAACCGGACGGCACCAGCGTCATCACGCGGGCAAATTACGCGCAGCGGCTGTATCCTCTGCCCGTCCGCGCCATGATGTTCGTCGGCGGCGCCACGGAAAAGGCGCTGGCCCGCCTGGGCGTGGGCACCGTCGGGCAGCTCGCCGCCCTTGGTGAGGAAACACTAACGGCCGTGCTCGGCAAGCACGGCGCGTTGCTGTACCGGTATGTGCACGGCCTGGACGACGAGCCCGTCCTGCGCGCGGAGGAACAGGAGGACATCAAGTCGGTGGGCAACGGCATGACCTTCCGGCGCGACCTCGTGAGCCGGGCCGACGTCAGTCTGGGGCTGCGTATGCTGTCTGAGACGGTGGGGTACCGGCTGCGAAAACACGGCAAAAGATGCGGCGGCGTGCAAGTGGCCATCAAAGACCCGGCGCTGAAGGTCATCGACAGACAGGTGCAGCTCGCGCAGCCGACCAACCTGGCCAAGACCATCCACGAGACGGCCCTGTCGATCGTGGAGCGGTCGTGGCCGGCCGGAAAACCCATCCGCCTGCTGACGGTCACGGCCATCCACCTCACAGACGAACGCGACGGCGGCCAGCTCAGCCTGTTTCACAACACGGCGGACACCGCCAAACAGGAGGCGCTGGAGCGGTCGCTGGACGCGTTAAAGGAAAAATTTGGAAAATCAGTGGTCAAACCGGCCTCGGTGTTGAAAAATGACCTCGGCATCGAGGAATAAGCGCCTCCGTTTTCACCCCGATTCCGTATCAGCCTGTTTGACCCGCATCGACTGATTCAGCCTGTTCAGAACACGAGCGGTATCACATTGATCACCGGTTCCTCATAGGGGTGGACCGCCCGGATCGCTTTGACGGTCTCTTCCAGCTTCTCGATCGGGCAGCGCACCTCAACCTTGTATTCGTCCGCCTCGCACAAGACGCCGACTTCCCCATGATACGGGTTCGCCCCGGCCAGCGGCCTCCAACAGCCCTTCACGGGGCTGTAATTGAGCGCGCCGTCATACTTCTCCGAAGCGCCCGCGCCGGCCGAACGCAACGCCTCCCGCAGCGCCTCAAAGTGCGCGGCGGGAATGAAGATCTCCAATTTGAACATGCCGACCCCAACAGGCACGCCGCCCACCGGCCGGCCACCGGCCGCGTTTTCCACGCCCTCCGCCCCCTCAACCGCCGTGTTCACAGGCATCTGTTTCATAGGCCCTCCGCTTCTTGTCATCCCGCAGCATGGCAACGCGTTTGGCAAGCCCGCGGCACAGAGCGTCGCGTCGGGCGGCGTCGATGAAGGGGGAGCCGGAGAGGATGTCGAAGAACGCTTCTTCGACCCCTTTGAGCAGGGAAAAGTCGAGCCAGTCAAGGTTGTCTATCAATTTTATCTGCTCGTCGTGACTGCTGCCAAACGGCTTGCTTGGGGCCTTGGCGAGGGGGCGTATCATGGCGTTTGGCTTGTCGTACCACAACGACGTGCCGCAGTCGAAGACGGGGGCAAATCCCATCCATTCCAGCGTGTCCGCGTTGCGAATCACGCCGAAGTTGTTGTAATGCCTGTCCTCGTTCACAATCAGATAATCCACCGTCAGCATTTTTTCGATGCTCTCTTTGATGTCCGGAATGCCCAATGCCCGGCAGCAGCTCTGGAAATGCGAATACGGGGATATGTTGTTCTCTTTTTTTTGCGTTTGCGCGATATGCCACGCGCTGACCAGTTCGGTTTCCGCGGTAATAAAATCCTCGCAGACGCTGTAAGGGTATTCGTCAATGACCGTCAACGTGTAAGGGATGTGCGCGATGCCCAGCCGCCGCATGATTTCGCTTGCCAACACCTCGTTATACGGCTCCTGCCGGGTCGCGCCGCTGCCGCCTTTGATCAGGCAGCGCTTTCCGCCGATGATCTTCCACTTCTTGCGAAGCCAACCGTCTGAGGTGTTGTCCGGGGACAGCAGGCTGAACGTGTCGTTTTCCGGGATTTGCCCAAACAGGATGTTGCCCACATCCTCAGAAAAAGCGTTGTCGAAGAAGTTGATATCTTCCCATCTCAGGTTCGAATTTTCGGGTCTGGCCCAATATTGGTCCGAGAGGCTCAGGCCGTAGCACTTCGCAAGCAAGACCTGCGGGGACGGAACTTGCATGACTTCAAGGGCGTCGCGCAGCCCGGAGCGGCTCGCGGGGATTGCGCGCCCCGCCCACCATCCGTTCAGCGCCACGCGGTTTGCCGCGCCGTTCTCTGTGCCGACGCCGACGGGAACGCGCGCCCGCGCGAACACCTCGCCCACAGAGGCGATGGTGCCCGTGCCCTCGTCGAGCTCCATCCGCAAAACCGGATTTGTCTTGTGCATCAGCAGATATTTCACGCGCCGTCACCTCCGTCCGCTCGAACCCCCCGCGAGAGAACCCCCGGCTTCCGCTCTTCTCCGCGCCGCGGCGCCGTTTACGCCTTTTTTGCGAAAAACGCGGCGATGTCCGCGGCGCGCGTCTCCGCGTCGCGGTAGCCGTCGTCGTACAGCGCGCGGAGCTTCGCCGCGTCTTTTTCGAGCCGCCCGATCTTGACCTCCGCGCCCGGCTGTATGACCAGGGCCTGCCCCGCGTCTGCCTGCGATTTTACAAGCCGTATCGACTCGTTGTACACCTCGTGGCGGCGTTCGCTCGCCCCGACAAACGCGGGGTACCGGCGGTACGCGAGGCGTATGATTTTCGATGTGTTCGGCGGCTTTTGATAGCCTTTGTGCCGCGTCAGCACCACAAGGTTTCGCGCGTGGCCGTCCGCGATCGACCGCGCGAGCGGAATGGAGTCCGCGATGCCGCCGTCGAGATAGACCTTGCCGGCGATTTCGACGCGCCGTGAGAGCAGCGGAAGCGACGCGGAGGCGCGAAGCCAATCCATATCCCGTTTGAGCTCCGTCAGCGGCACATATTCCGCCTTGCCCGACTCCAGGTTGGTGACCGTGGCAAAAATGGTCTGCCCGCTCGCCTCAAAAGCCGCATAGTCAAATGGCAGCAACACATCCGGCACGTCGCCGTAGACGAACCGTTTGCCAAAATAATCCCCCGTCGCAATCCAATTGCGAAAGCTGCCGTAGCGGCGGTCGCGCAAAAAATTCAACACCGTGCCGGCCGCGCGCCCGCGCTGCCGCGAGACGTAACTGCACCCGTGGCAGGCGCCCGCGGACACGCCGTAGATATACTTAAAATACAACCCGTGGTCGAGGAGGCAGTCCAGCACGCCCGCCGTGTACACGCCGCGCATACCGCCGCCCTCGAGGATCAAGCCTTCGTCGATCATTCCGCACCCGCCCTAATCCGCCAACCCGCGCGGCCCGCAAAACGGCGCCGCCGCGCGGGGATATGCTTCGATTGCCAAACGCGCTTTCCGCGCTCAACCCTCATATGCGACAACCGTCGATACGTCCTTCCTGTTTCCCGCGACTTCGATGGCGGCGATCGTCTTGCCCTCGTGTTCGAGTGCGACTTCGACGTGCTTTGTTATGATGCCGATGTCAAACAGATACAACCGGCCCGGAAGCGCGCGCCCGATGCCGCGCACATTCGCCGCGATCGTCACCCTGCCGTCCGCGAAAGTCAGCTTCCACGGCTGAAAATTCACCGCCGACGGCGCGAGCCTCGCGGCGCGGGCGACGGCGTTGTCCTCATTGCTGATGTCCGGCAGCTTTTTGCGCTTAAACTCGCTCTCGTCCGCGCGAAGCGGCACATCCGTCTTGCCGAAACCGAGCAGGATGCGGTAATCGTTCTCCGCCTCTTTCGGCGAGGCCATGCCGCACCAGACGCTGCCATACCCACTGCTTTGCAGCCACAAATCCACGCCTTGCAGCGTGTAGCCGATGTTTACAAACGCCGCGTCGCCGTCGCCGGCGTACGCCAAAATCGCGTGGGGCGCAAGCCCGCCCTTGAGTTCTTCGCCGCCCGCAAACACAAACCGCGCCGACTGCCCGGCCAACTGCTTTACGCCGCCGACATAGGACTCGATTGCGCCGAGCGCCGCCGCGTCGAGCGCGGCTTTGTCGTAGCGCCGCACACTCCTGCGCGCAAAAATCGTCTCGTAAAGTGTCATGGGGCGTCCCTCCCAGTTTGTCATTCTGCTTTGTCTTCTGTCTTGTCTTCTGTCTTGTTATTGTCCCGACGCCTGCCGCAAGCGCCGCGCCGGGGCCGCGCCGCCGGGCTTGCCGGCGGCGGTCGCCGCCCGGGCTTTTCTGTATTGTACACCGTTTGCGCGCGGAACACAAGAAGAAGCGTGAGAGGGCCCGGGGCGGCGCGGCTGTGAAAAAGACGTTCGCCGTCAGTTTTGGCGGTTCACCTCGTCCAGCGTCTTGATAAAGGCGGCCACCGAGCGCAGCGCGTGGACATCCATGCGTTTGAGTTTTTCAATGGTGTCCGCCCGTAAGTTCCCCCGTTCCGACGTCCGCTCCGCCTCTTTGTCCCCGTAAATCTCTTTGTCCCCGTAAATGATCCACCCGGGCGGGCAGTGGTACAGCGTTTCGATCAGCTTGGCCAGCGGCTCCGAGATCGTGGTGTTTCTGCCGCTGGTCAGCAGATAGACATAGTTCGCGCTCACGCCTATGGTCTTCGCAAATTCCTTTTGCTTCAGGCCGTTGTCGGCGATAACACGGCGAAGCCTCCCCCGCAGGGTGGACAATTGCATCTCTTTATTCTTCATGGGCTGCGCCTCCCTTGGCTTGCCGTGCGCGAAGATACGCCATCAGTTCCTTGCGCGAGGTCACGCCGAGTTTCCAGTAGATTCTCCGGTTGTGCGTCTTGATGGTGTTGATGGACAGGTTGAGGATCTCCGCGATCTCTTTGGCCGTATATCCTTGCACATACAAATCGAACACGGTTTTTTCGGCGCGGGAGAGGGTTTGCAGCCTTTGAGAAAATTCCCGGGCCGAATCCGCGTCTGCGTCCGCGCCCGGACCCGTCCGGGCCTCGCCGTTGATTTCTGCGGTTTCGGGTCCCGTTCCCCGTTCTCCGTCCGCGTCCTGCTCCGTCAGGAAGACAAAAAGGTCGTCTATCTCACGGATGTTCGTCTTCGTGTACTCCTCCGCGCCCTCTTTTTTGATCTGATTGATGGCGCGCAGCACCGGGGCGAGATAGCGGGAGCTGACCAACACGGCCGCGGCGACGCTCGCGAGCAGAAGCGCAAACAGCAGCACCAGAATATCGCCGCTTTTCGCCAGCGTATAATCGTTCATGTCGTCCTCCGGCAGCAACACCGCCAGCGCCCATTGCCTGTTCCCGTGAACGGCGTTTTTGGGGTACATATGGAGTGTTTGGCTCAACCCGACCCAGCGGCCGCCATCCTGTGAGACAAAGGATGAGAGGCCGCTTTTCCATGCTGAAACGCGCAAATCCCCCGTCAAGTTCGACCGCACGGAATGGCTGGCGGCAAACATGGCTCTCGACGCGTCCAGCGTGTCTCCGTCGATGGGCGCCAGCATGGCAAATACCCGGCTGAACGTCGAGTTGTTGGGGATGTTTTGCATCTTGAAGAGCATGGCGTTGATCTCGAAGCCGCAAACGCCCACGACCGCGCCGTCGGACGCGATGACGGGGACGCAAAGCAGTATGGCGTCCTCGTAGTCGCCGGTCAGCGTCTCCCCGGGGTTCCAGTAATACAGCCGCGAAACGTCCGCGCCGGCCTCCGCGCCCTTCATGGCGATGTGAAAGAAATCCCCCGGCGAGACGGAAAACTCCATGCCCCACTGGGGCAGGACATACAAGTTCCGCGCCCGAGCTATAGAGATCGGCCCCCGCATGTAGTGGATAGACGGCGCGGAGCGGTTGAGCGCGTTGGGTTCCATGTTGCGGATGAACAGGCCGGCCCGCGAACTTTCCGCGCCCGGAATGCGCGGGTTTACCGTGGCGTCCAAGATGATGTACACCGCGCTGACGACATTTTTCTCCAAGGCCGTGAGCATGGGGTCGACGCAGCGGTTCAAAATTCCCTCGAGCAGTTCCGGATGCGCTTTCATCTCCGCCGCTGAAACACCGCTTGCCGCCAGATCTTCCTCGACCTGTTCAGCGAACGTGCGGGACAGCAAAACACCCTCCACGGACAATGTGTTGTAGTCGGCCTCTGTTTTCCGCACGATGTTGGCCATCTCATTTTCGAGAAAAATGCCGCTCTCACTCAGGCCCGCCGAGAACACGCCGGCCGCGAACAGCGCCAGCAGCAGCGCCAGCATGATCGCGCAGACAAACAATATGAGGAAAGCGAGCAACCGCATCCTCAAAGACAGACCGCCCCGCGCGAGCGCTCCGGGCACCTCCCGCAGCAGGATCAGAAAACTTTCTATCCGGCGCCGCACATCCTCATCCCCCTTGCGGCCGTGTGCCGTACACCGCCGCGTCACAGTGGGTCTCGTACGCCGTGTCATCTAAATCTTGTCATAAAGCGGCGTGGATTTTTTCCGTCAGATACGGCGGCGGGTTCCGCCAACGCAGTATGGCGAAAAAAGACCGGAGATTTGTAAATGTTTAGGTGACACGCGCTAGATGCCCACATATTTTCTCTTGCCGCCTCAAAGCGGCAAAGCGCTACTGAAAAGCCTCCAGCAGCTTCCCGTTCACGGCGTCCGCGTCGTCGCCATCCAAGACCTGCTGCCGCCCGATTCTCATGGCCTGCCTGATGTCCGCTTCATACGCGCCGGAGAGCGCCGCGAAGTTATCTACATTGGGCGCGACGATAAAATCGTATTCTTCGTACATGCGCGTGGCGGTCTCCAGCAGCCTCTTTACAACGGAGTTGTTCACCGCCTCTATCTCTCCGGCCATTTTCTCCTCAAAGGCCTCCCGCGTCACTGGCAGGTAGCCGGTTTGGGCGACAAGACGCATGTTCTGTTCCGCCGCGGTGAACCATTTGAGAAACAGCACCGCCGCGTACTCTCTCCGCGGGTCGGATCTGGCGATGACCATCCCCGCCCCGCGCTGCAGCGCGACGCTCCGGCCGCCCTCAAACACGGGGTACGGCAACACGACGTACTCCACGCTCTCCACCGTGTTGTCCGGGTAGGTCACGCTGTCGCCGTAAAACAAAACGCCTGCCGTGGAGCCCAGCGAACATACGATGTCGCCCGTCTTGGAGAGGTCGCTGGAATATCCGTCTGTCACGGCGTATCCGCCCGTGACGGCCGGATATACGGAGAAATCCCATATGCGCCCAAATGCCCCCGCGCCGGTGTTCAAGGTTTCGGCGCCCACAAATTCGCCTCCGAGCTGCGCCGTGCCCACCTGGGCGATGTTGAACCATGAATCGGCCGTGAAAAAGGCCTTGCCGTCGTCCGGCACGTCCGGCGTCCGCGCGTCCGTCCATTCATAATATTGCACCGCCGTCTTCGCAAGACCTTCGAAGGTGGAGAGCGTGCCCAGCGCCGCGCCCGTTTCCGCCGCGAAGCGGTCAAAGAGCGTCTTGTTCACAAACAGGGCCTCCGTGGACTTGGAGATGGGGAACACATACAGCTTCCCGTCCGACGGTTCGGGGCCGGACCCGGTCCGCCGGGGGAAGAGACGCCCTTCCGCCACAAACTGCGGCACGTAGGCGGCAAGCTCCCGCTCGGTGAAATAGCCGTCCAATTCGGCCAGGTGCCCCGAATCGGAAAGCGTCAGCGCCATTGCGGGGTAGGCCGTGACGATGTCCGGCATGTCCGGCGCGCCCGGGTCACCCGCCGCGATCATCGCGAGCTTTTCGTTTTGCTCTTTGGACGCCCCGATGGACGTGACGTTGATGATGACGCCGCGCTCCCGCCCGATGGAGTTGTTGAACTCATCGATCAGCGCGTCTATCGTCTCTTTCATCACGCCGCCGAAATTGTGCCACATCGTCACCGTCACCGGATTTTTCGGATCGAGCGGGTCGTTCGAT
Source organism: Oscillospiraceae bacterium (assembly GCA_031255175.1). GTDB lineage: Bacteria > Bacillota > Clostridia > Oscillospirales > UBA929 > JAIRTA01. The sequence goes on from JAIRTA010000029.1 coordinate 33,964, forward strand.
CCGCCGCAGCCCGCGAGCGCGGCGGCAAGCAGACACACCGCCACAAACAAAGCAATTTTCTTCATTTTACGACAATTCCTCTCCGATGATATAAGTCAAGCGCGTTTGTTCTTCGCAAAATTCCCCGTTTCCGGCAAGGGCCGTCCGAGAACCGCCCCCGGCTGCCTAAATCCTGGAAAAATCACCCCTGAAATCACCCCTTCGCCTTAAAATCACCCCTAAAATCACCTCAAAAATCCAGCCGAATTTGCAAAAATCACCCTTTTAGGATGATTACAGCCCGTGGGGAATTTGCTATGATGATGCCATCCTTCGAAGCCGGATCCGGCCTTATCCGTCCCTATCCGCCCTTCGGAGCCGGGGCCGTTCCGCAAAACCTGGAAAAAGAAAACCCATAAAATATCATATCATAAAAAACTAACTATATCAAGTTTTGTGAACAAAAATGATTTTATAATTAGAATACAATTTTGGAGGGATATTCGATGAGAGAATCTGAAAAAGAGACATTGCTTGCCGAAATCATCGCGGCCATGAACGGTATGGACGCCGACGCCCTGCAAAAGATCGCCTCTTTTGTAGCCGGCCTTGCGCTCGGACCGCAGGACAGCGTGAAAGACAAAGGAGGAGGGGACTATGAGCGCCGACCATGATTTTGCCGCCGTCCGGTACGCCATGACGAGCGAAAACGGCCTCTACCGCTTCACATTCTTTTGCGCGCTCTGCGGGAGAGGGCACACCTCCGGGCTCATTCACGCGAATTCCGTAGAAATCGCCCTGCACCTCGCCCGGCAGGAAGCGCGCGGATATTTTAACGGCTGCCACACGTGCGGCCGGTGGGTGTGCGACGGCTGCTACAACATGGACGTGATGACGTGCGCCCGGTGCGCCGGGCACTATTTGTTACAAGGAGGACTGTCAGATGGCGAATGATTTGTTCGGAGGACTCGGCAATCTCGGCGGCGCGCTCGGCGGTTTGATGGGCGGCCTTGCCAAAAGCGGCCTTGTGCCAAAGGGCACGCCGGAGGGCAAGCTGCTGGCGGCGCAGACAGAGGTTTCCGACCTGCAAAAGCAGGAGAGCGAGCTGCTGCTGGAGATCGGGCGGCAGGCGTACAAGCAGAATCCGTCCGCGTGGCCGCAGGACGCGAAACTGAAGCTCATCCGGCAAAACCTCACGGCGGCGGGGGCCGCGCTGGATGAGGCAAAGCAGGCGCAGGAGGCGGCCGAGGCCGCGAAGAAGGCCGCCGACGCGGTGGGCCGCTGCCCGGAGTGCGGGCACAAAAACCCGGAGGGCGTGAGGTTCTGCCAGGAGTGCGGCACGTCTTTGACGGCGGCGGGGCCGAAGCATTGCACGGCCTGCGGCGCGGAACTCGCGCCGGGCACGCGGTTCTGCGGCTCCTGCGGGGCCCCCGCGAGGCAGGAGGGGTGACGTGGCTACATACAAACACCCCTGCGCGCATTGCGGCGAATTCATCGAGCGGGACGCCCGCCTCTGCCCCAAGTGCGGGTCCCGCTCCCCATTCGGGTACCGCTGCCCGACCTGCCTGCGGGAGATTCAAAAGGGCCCGCCGGTCTGCGCCGGGTGCGGGCGTTCGCTCACCGTCGTGTGCCCGACCTGCCGCCAGCCGACTTTCGCCGACGAGCGATGCGAGAAATGCGGCTCCGGGCTGATGATCCACTGCACCAATCCGCGCTGCGGCGCGTTGCAGTTCTTCGAAAACGCGAAGTGCACCGCCTGCGGCAAAAAAATCAAACGGGATGTGGGAGGGAGATAGACGATGCTTCAGGCCTTTACGCGAAATTACCAGGACAACAGCACCGACGCGGGGTTTCAGTTCACCTTTTACTGCGACATCTGCAACGACGGCTACAAGTCCGGTTTTGTCGAGAGCACAACGTACAAAAAGAAGGGGTTGCTGCGTGGGCTGGGGCAGGGAGCCAGCATCGCGGGCAGCCTGTTGGGCGGGAGAATCAGCAGCCTGGGTTACGGGGCGGACAGGGCGTCCAATGTGCTCTCCGAACGGTTCGACGGCAAATCCCCCGAATGGCAGAAGGAGCATGAAAACGCGTTCGAGCGGTGCCAAAACGAGGCCCGGCAGCATTTTCACCGCTGCCCCAACTGCAACAAGTATGTCTGCGACCACTGCTGGAACGAGGACACCGGGCTCTGCACGGCCTGCGCCCCGCGTCAGGAGGTCTACGTCGCGCAGGCCCACGCCGCCGCGATGAAGCGGAACATCGACGAAAAGGGGCAAACCGCCACGGTTTGGCAGGGTGAGATCGAGTGCAAGACCACCCTCTGCCCCGCCTGCGGCAAACCCGCCGGAAGCGGCAAGTTTTGCAACAACTGCGGCGCTTCGATGGCATTGAAACTCTGCCCAAAATGCGGCGCGAAGAACGCGCAGACGGTCCGTTTCTGCAACAACTGCGGCCAAAACTTCGCCGCCCCCGCCGCGAGCGGCAAATGCCCGGCCTGCGGACAGGACAACCCGCCCGGCACAAAATTCTGCGGCGGCTGCGGGGCAAAGTTGGCGTGACGAACGCGCGACAGGCAAACCGCGCCCGAACGATCCGGTGACGCGGGCCGAATTCGCCACACTCGCGGCGCATTTCGACAATCTCTCGCCGGCCGGCGGGAACCAATTCAAAGATGTGGCCAACACGCACTGGGCCGTGAAATACATCAATTCGGCGGCGGCCAAGGGCTGGATCGCCGGGTACCCGGACGGCACATTCAAGCCGGAAGCAAACATCACACGCGCGGAGGTCGTCACACTGGTAAACCGCATCTTAGCGCGCAAGGCGGATCAGACCTACATAGACGCAAACCCGGCCAAACTGCCACGCGGCTATTCCGATTTGCAGAAAGGCCACTGGGCGTATTGGGACATCATGGAAGCGTCGGTGGGCCACGATTACATCAAAGGCGCATCCGGAGAAACATGGACGACGGTCTATGAATAATACGACCTACGAATAATACGGTCTACCGTTTGCCATTTGGCAATCGGCAGATCGCAATGGAGGCAAATTTGAAGGACAGCGTGTACTTCATGGCGGCAAACGGCGTGATCAACGGCACGGGCAACAACATGTTCAGTCCGCGCGCCACAACGAGCGACGAGGAAGCGCGCGGGTACGCGCAGGCGACGCGCGAACAGGCCCTTGTCATCGCGCTGCGCATGGTGGAAAAGCTGGGCAATTGACGCGGGCCGCCCTCGTTCCCCCCAAAAAGCCAGCGGGAGAACGCGGCGCCGGATGCGGAAAAGAGGTAACGCAATGGCCATTTGTACGAAGTGCGGGGCGAGCGTCCCCGACGATGTGAAGTTTTGCATCTCCTGCGGGGGTCCCATGAAGCCGCAGGACTTCACAGGGAGAGGCGGCACGGAGCCGCAACCGGCGGGCTTTTCGCCCGGGGGCGGAAACGGGCAAACACAGCCCGCGCCGGTGAGCGGGCACCCGACGGGCGGCCCGTGGGAAACAGCCCCGGCGGCGTCCGCGCCGCAGACGGCGGAACGGTCCGCCGCGCCGCCGGGACAGCCGCCCATCCAAGCGGCCCCGGCCTATCCGTTCCCGCCGCCGAACTACGCGCCGCCGCAGGCCCCGCCGCCGAATTACGCGGCCCCGCCGCAAGCGGCCCGCCGTGACGGCGCGCCGCCGCCGCCCAAAGGCAGCCCATACGCCGTCATCGGAACGGGCGGCTACATAGGCATGATGCTTCTGTTCGCCATACCCGTCATCGGCTGGCTGGCCTGCATCATCATGGCGTTCGCGGCGGGCAACCGAAACAGGCGCAACTTTGCCCGCGCCACGCTGGTGTTCCTGATCGTTGGCATCATTCTCTGCGTCGCACTGTACCTCGTCTTCGACTGGATTTGGGAGGTCGCGCAGGGGTATCTGCAACAGACCGTCCACGAGACCACGGGCGGCCTGGGTGCGGATTCCGACGGTTTGAACGGCCTGTTTGGCCTGTTCAAGGGGCTCGACGGCCTCGACATCCCGGCCATGCCCGGACAGTAGCGAAGCCAAAATATGTAATTTTATAGAAATTACGCAACGCGCGGCAGTCATGGCAGTCATGGCGATCATAAAAAGCAAAGTTTGCTCCGACCGGCGGGAGAGGATCTCCCGATCATTGAGAAAGAGAGGCAACAAATATGGTATTTTGTGGAAATTGTGGGGCACAGGTGCCGGCGGGCCTGAAATTCTGCCCGTCCTGCGGAAAAGCGGCGGTGGCGGCCCCGCCGCCGCAGATGCAGCAACAGATGCCGCCGCAGCAGGCGTATCGGCCCCCCGTCGTGCCCGGTGCGCCTCAACAGGCCGACATCCGGGACGCGCAAGACAACAAGGGCATGGCGATCGTCGCCTATCTTCTGTTCTTCATCCCGCTCCTGACCGGCGCGCACAAAAATTCGCCCTTTGTGAAGCATCACACCAATCAGGGGACGGTGCTGTTCATTCTCTGCGCCGCGTGGAGCGTGGTCAACTGGATTTTGACCGCGCTCTTCACGGCCCTCCTGTTTCGCGCGGCCACATGGGGCCTGTGGGGCGCCATCAGCATCATCTTGGGCCTGTTTTGGCTGATCCCGGCCGTTCTCTGCGTCGTGGGCATCATCAACGCCGCAAACGGCAGGATGAAGCCCCTGCCGGTCATCGGCGGGATCAAGATCATCAAGTGAGGGGTGACGGGCATGAGGAAGATACTGGCCGGGCTGCTGGCGGCGGCGCTGGTATTGTCGCTGACGGCCTGCAACGGCATCAAGGGCGCGGTGCAGGAGAAAACGCGGGAACTGCTGGGCGGCGCGGCCGGACAACCGGCGCCCGCGGACGGGACAAAAGCGGGCGGTTCCCCCGGCGGGAGCGGCGCCGCGCCCGCCGGCGGGAAGCGCCCCATCGCCAACGCCGCCAATCCCGGCGGATATTGGGATAGGCTGGAGGCGGAATGGGGCAACGCCCCCGAGGAGGGCTATGTCTGGACAATCACCATAGACAGCGCCGAAACGCTGGACATCATGGGCCTGGGCAGCGTCACCTACAACCTCGATCTCTCCTGCTCCCATGTGGGCAAGACCATGCGCGGCGTCTACAGGGGCGAGATGGCGATGGATTACGCTGCCGACCTCTCCGGCATGGTGGAGCTTTTGACCCTGACGGGCGGCTCAATCGACTACGACGCCGATGGTTGGTTCAAAAACGGCAATTTTATCATGGAACTGGACGGTTACGACGACTATGCCTCGGAGGCGTTTGTCGAGTCCTTTCAGCAGACGAACGACATGAGCGCCGAGGAACAGGCCATCGCGGACGCCTACCTGGGGCAGTTTCTGTCCGATATGGGCACGCCGGAAAAGGATTTTGAACAAGCGGACACCCCCGCCGGGCAATGGTTTGACTGGGAGTTTCACATGACCGAGGGCGACATGAGCGGTTACATCAACATGACCGGCATCGCCTACGGGACGACCGGCGGCTCCGGCTCGGTCGACGCGGGCGGCACCTACATGGAGGGCTACGCCACGGCATCCGCCCCCCTGGTCGGCACTTTTTCCGAGCGTTACAGCGACACGATTGACAAGCCGTTTCCCTATCTCATCAATGTCTACGACAACGACCAGGTCGTGTTTGTGCTGCACTCAGCCAACGGCGGGCCGGTGCAGGTTCGCTTCTACGGCACAATCGATAAGATCCCCGTGGAAGAAACCACGCTGTTGAGGCCGTAATCACGGCGATGAAAACGGGAGGATGACATGGCAAAAATTGTAGTGGAAGATGAAGAAATCCTTTGGAAAGACCGCAAGCGGCATTGGGGGCTGCCCGTCAGCTTTACCCGCTATGAGGTGAGCGGTGGCCGGTTTGTCGTCCGCAAAGGGTTTTTCCGCACCGAGGTCAACGAATTGCTGCTCTACCGCATTTTGGACTTGAAACTGGTGCGTTCGCTGGGGCAAAAGCTGTTTCGCGTGGGCACGCTCACACTGTACAGCGCGGACAAAACGGATAACGTGCTCGAGGTTAAAAATATCAAGCGGCCGGACACGGTGCGCCGTTTTCTCAGCAAGCAGATTGAACGGGAACGGGCGGCCCGAGGCATCGCGGGGCGCGAACTGTACGGCGCGGCCCGTGGTCCGGACGGTTTGCCGGATTTGGACGGCGACGGGCTGCCGGGCTGAAAATCAAACATACTGGAGGGAACCTCAATGAAAAAAATCATCGGCCTCGCGCTGGCTTTGACCTTGGCGCTCTCGCTCACCGCCTGTTTGGGCCGCGGCCGCGTGCTGCCCGCGCTGAACGCGCTGAACGGCGAAGGCGAAGGCGAGGCGGCCGCGCAGGCGAACGCCGGGAGCGGCGCCCAGCCCGCGCAGGCCGGCAGTGTTTCGGGCAAGGATATGGAACAGGCCATCGCGCAAGCTCTCTCGGCCATCGGCGGCCCGTCGCGCATCACGCTCTGCGGCGGCGGAAGCATCAAGTTTGAGCCCGCGAATGAGTGGGTTGGCATGTGGGGCGACAGTTGGGAGATAAGCGACCCCGACATGAGCCACGCGGATCTGCTGGAATCCATCGACAGCCAGCTCACCACCGCGGGCTTCACCAAAGGCGGCGGGCTTCTGGGCTGGCAGTGGACCGTCCACGCCGGCGTCCAAAATATCGGCCTCATCCTCGGCAACGAGGAGGGCGACACGATCACGCTCTACATGACGCATTTCCCAAACTGTTACTCCGCGGCGTACATCGCCGAACAGGAGGCGGTCATGCCAAAAATGATCCCCGCCGCGTGGGCTATGGAAGTTTTGCCCGAAAACTTTCTCATCAAGTGGGAGACCAAGGGCGGCTGGCTGTATACGCTGGCGCGCAAGGACGGCAGTTGGCTTTACGCCTCGGACGGAAGCCAATCGGACTCAGATTGGGCGTCCGACTACGCGACGTATTACGCCGCCGTTTTGCAGCCCGACGGCAGCTACCAAAATTACGAGTACACCGACGAAAACATGACGCCCCGCGAAAGGGACTGGTTCACATCGTCGAATGAGACGGTTGACGACGCGCTGCTGAACATTCTCGACTACGAATATGAAAGCGGCATGAGCGACAGCGGGAATCTGTCCATGTGGGTGCAGATGTGCAAAGACTACGCGGACGGCACAAGCTCGGCGCAAATGCGTTTCAGCATCACCGGAAGTATGGTGGTTCTGCGGACGGAGGAGATAGCCGGCGTGGTCTGCGACGTTGTGGGCAACGAAGGCGGCGGGATGTTCGGAACGGAACAGGAATGGGCTTACGACCCCACAACAGGGCTGTTGTTCCGCTACAGCAAGGACGACGACTATGACAGCGAAACGCCGCTGGATGATTTTTTCAAAGTTGTGGAATACACCGACAGCCCGGCGACGCTGGGGAATTATCCGGGTTAAGACGCCAATATGTCACCTCTGCGCAACTCTTTCGGCGGATCCTCCTCAACCGGTTTGCCCGTCGGCGGCCCTTTGAGGACATCACATTTCGCCCGAAAGAGTTGCGCTTTTTTCGCCTTTTCCCCCGCCGGGCGTTCTTTGCGCATCGGCGCGGCGAAACCCTTCGCCCGCACGGCCCGCGCCCGGCGGTTCGCCGAAAACAATTTTTAGAATGAAACACGCAAAAACACCCTGAAACGGGTCGAAAAACGGGGTTGTGTTTTCTATGTGAATCTGCTACACTAAGACAAAGCAAGCAATCCGAAGAGAAATGGGGGCGCCTGGTGTGGACGGAAGCGTGAGGGTGTTCATCGCGTCATCTGTCGAAGGGCTTGATGTCGCCTACGCGATACAGGGGCTTTTGGAGTACGCCGCGGACTGTACCGTGTGGGACCAAGGCGTCTTTGAGCCCGGGTCTTATACGTTGATCGACCTCGCCGCCGCCGCCGCGGAGTCCGACTACGGCATTTTTGTCTTCACGCCGGACGACGTGCTGAAGCTGCGCGATGAGACATACAAAACGACGAGAGACAACGTGATCTTGGAGCTGGGTTTCTTCATAGGCGCGCTGGGCCGGGAGCGCTGTTTTGTCGTCACCCCGCGCGGGGGCGAAGACATTCATATGCCCACAGATTTGGCGGGGCTGAATCCGCTCAAATTCAACGCGAAAAGAAGCGACGGAAATCTGCGGGCCGCGCTGGGGCCGTGCGCCAATCAGATCAAGAGCGCCATGCGAAAGCACGGGCCCCACAGGGAACAAATCCCGGCCGACCTTGTCTCTCAGATCAGAGACGTCGGCTTGAGCGCCTTCTATGCCTCGCGTGACAGCTACGCAAAATACCGGACGGATACGGCGTCTATAGACAAATACATCGGCACGGCCAAACAGACATTGAAGATGGTGGGCGTCTCTCTGACGACGGCCATCCAATTTGACAACGTATCGCACATCTTAAAATCGCGCCTGGAAACGCAGCCGGATTTTCAAGTTGTCATATCGCTCCTAAACCCGTACCGGGACGCGCTGTATCAGTCTCTGGCGCCGTTTTTTGATATGGATTGCGAGGCGTTGAAAAACAAAACAAAAGAGTCGCTAAAAAAGCTGTTCGACCTGAAAAACAGTCTCCCCAAAGACATCAAAGACAGGTTTGAGATCACACTGCACAACGCCATCCCCTTTGGCAGCGCGATCATGCTCGACGAGGAGATGATCGGCGGCAAAATACAGATCGAAGTCAAACCGTACCGAGAGGGTTGGAGAAAAAGTTTCGCCTATGAGATCGTGAACGACGGCGGGGCGTTTTTTGAGACGGTCAAGACAAGTTACACCCATTTGATTAAAGACGGTCTCCGTTACGACGGCACACTTTGACTCCACGGCTGAGGGGGCCCGATTATGGCGGTTCACAGCGCGGGCGTCATGCTTTATCGCTTCAACGCCGGCATTTTAGAGGTATTGTTGGTGCATCCCGGCGGGCCGTTTTGGGCGCGCAAAGACGACGGGGCCTGGTCGATCCCGAAGGGGTTGGTCGAGGGTTCGGAAGACGTCTTAAGCGCGGCCAAGCGCGAATTTACGGAAGAAACGGGTTTTGCCATCGACGGAGATTTTCTCGACTTGGGTTCTCTGACGCAGCCGAGCAAAAAGATCGTCACGGCGTTTGCTTTGCACCGTGACGTGGACGCCGCGCAAGCGGTGAGCAACACATTTACACTCGAATGGCCGCCCAAGTCGGGGCGGATTGTCTCCTGCCCGGAAATCGACAGGGCGGAATGGTTCCCTCTCCCGAAGGCCCGGGAGAAAATCGCGAAGGGACAACGCGAATTCATCTCGAGACTGGCGGCGCTGCTGCACATTTCAGATAAGGAAGAAATTGTAAATTATAGCGCGGAGAACGCCCAGCTCTCCCTGTTTGACTGACCGAAGCGCGCCGGGCGGGCGCGGCCCCCGACGCTCATCCGCGCAGATCCCATCCTCTCAGCGCTCATCCACTCAAAGCTCGTCCAGCGAGAGGCTGAAGGAGGGGGCGCAGTGGGTGAGGAACCAGTCCACCTCCGGGCGGCGCATCGCCCGTAATTTGTCCAGGGACTGCCGGGCGGCCTGGGCGAACTCGTCGTTGCCGGCGCGCATCTCCTCCAG
>JAIRTA010000085.1 GCA_031255175.1 Oscillospiraceae bacterium
AAGACTGAGACGAAGACCTTCGATCTCATCGTCCGCAAGCAGGGCATCGCGGAGATCACACTGGAAGGCGTGGATCCGCGTTTCGCACCCGGGTATCCGAAGGTCATCTTCGATGAAGTGATCGGCGCTACGCTGAAAGTCAAGCTGAACCCCGGTGTGGCGTCGGCGGAACATCCTGTGATCGCGTACTTTGTGATGGATCCGCGGGGTATTAAAGGATATGATGTGCTGGACGTAGAGTCTATTTTATATGGACATGTGAACAGTGTAAGCGGAACCATTTATCAGGTGAGCGTTATCAATGAAATTATCATTGAAACTGACAACGAATATCCATTCCCTTTCCACAGAACTTTTTTGGACGACGGTTGGGTCACCAATTTCGGCATTGTACTTCTCGCGGATGACAATATGGACGATCCAAATGCTGTCGCGACCGTGTTCTCAGCAGTAACAAATGAGGCCAATGATGATGAACTTGGTCCGATTCTGCGCTCCTTTTGGGGTCATGAAGCTGTATTTAACACCGCGGGCGACGCGATCTATCTGTATTTTGGGAAAAAGCTAGAAAACACCGCCGCTAATTTGCCACGAACCACCGATTTTGAGATATTCGGCGCGTCCAATGTTACTGTCACTGCTGTGGACATTGATCACAATCCGGAGATGGGAGAAAACGATCGGCAAACTTCATGGCTCGTTCTCAGCCTCAGCCACTCTATCCCAATCGAAAACCAGGGTGCCGTTTGGCTGAGCTTTATGAACAGTGACGGAGATTTCGCATATGCCATACATGCAGACGGGTTTTCTCTCGGTGGTTTCATTTGTCCGCTCAGTCCGGCTACGCAGACTCTTTCTGTCCACATCAATCCAATAGTGGGAAGACTTTCTCTCGAATTTACACCCGCTCTGCAAATGCCGGTGGAGAATCCCCAAGCATTTCTAAACCACATTATTTCTTCATTCCGCTATAATGGTGTGCCCATACTTACTGAGTGCATCGAACCCGAATATTTCGCATCTCCGAATCAGCGGTTTGTTGATTACAGCGCGTTGCTTTTCGCATTTGAGCCGATCTTTGATGAGAACATAACAGCGAACGATTTTACTCTCACCGTCGCCTCCGATCTCGTCAATGTCGCTTTCGACCTTTTTACCTCTCCACAACCGTCCATCTCTATTCTGTCCTTTGAAAACATGGAGAGTACCACTGCATCTTATATGCATGGGGATTCGTTCAGTTCAATCCTGGTACACTTTCCTTCCGATGTACACATAGGGCATCTTGGTAACGCAGCCATTCCCGCCTGCAATTTTATCTTAAGAATTGACGGCGAACGCGTTTTGTTGCGTGGACATACGGAAGCGTCTTTTTCCAATCTGCTCGCATTGCCGCTATTCAGTGAGCGAATTGTGGAACGTCTCTCCCGTGCTACTTCTGTGACACTGGAATACGACTTTGATGTAAGTGGTCATGATTATTATCTCAGCAAGCTCATCGACTGCACTTGGATATACTTCCCCAATTTCGGGCCGATCTCCGTCACCGGATTCGGTAGCGGTAGCGGTGGCGGTGCCGGTGGTAACAGTCCCGGCCACAGCACACCGCCCTTCGCACCATCTGTGTAAATATCCCCTGACGCAAGGCGCACAGCAACAAAACATGGGCAGGGAGAACATCAATCTCCTTGCCCATGTTTTGCTTTTACAATATTTTCCAAAATCAACCTGCGTTCAGGGCGGCTTGTTTCATTGTCCGCACGTATTCGTAGATGTGCGGCCCGGCGGCGGGGCCGTGGGTTTCTATGAGGGCGACGATGGCACTGCCGACGATGACGCCGTCCGCCAGACGGGCGATAGCGGTTGCTTGGGCCGGGGTGTGGATGCCGAACCCCACCGCGGCCGGGGTGTCCGTCACCGACCGGACGAGGCCGATCAGCCCGGCCAGGTCCGTCTCGATCTCGCGGCGCATTCCGGTGACGCCCATAGAAGAGACGATGTACACAAACCCGGCCGCGCGCGCGGCGACGCGCCGTACGCGGTCTTCGGAGGTCGGCGCGATGAGGGTGATGAGATCGACCCCGTGCGCCTCGGCCGGGCCGCGCACCTCATCCTGTTCCTCAAACGGCAGGTCCGGCAGGATGAGCCCGTCCACGCCGGTCTCCCGGCAGCGCCGGAGAAACGCGTCGTACCCGTAGCGAAAGAGCGGGTTCACATAGCTGAGAAAGACAAGCGGCACCGTGACGCCCCGCCGCCGGACATCCGTCACCAGCTCGAAGAGCTTGTCGGGCGTTGTCCCGGCGGCGAGCGCGCGGAGGTTCGCCTGCTGGATCACCGGCCCCTCGGCGATCGGGTCGGAGAAGGGCAGACCGATCTCCACAACGTCCGCGCCCGCGCGCGCCATCTCCACAATAAATTCCGCGCTCGCCTCGAGCGACGGGTCTCCCCCCGTGACAAATCCGATGAACGCCTTGCCGTTTTGAAACGCCTGCGACAGCCTACTCATGAACCCGCACCCCCCGATACCGCGCAATCGCGGCCACATCTTTGTCTCCGCGCCCGGAGAGACAGACAATCACGCTCTGTTCCCTCGAGAGCGACGGCGCCAGCGTCAGCGCGTGCGCGACGGCGTGCGCGCTCTCGATCGCGCAGATGATGCCCTCTGTCTTCGCGAGATATTCAAACGCGGACACCGCCCGCTCGTCATCGACCGGCACGTAGTCCGCGCGCCCCACGTCGTGGAGATGCGCGTGTTCGGGGCCGATGCCCGGGTAGTCGAGCCCCGCGGAGATCGAGTAGACCGGGGCAATCTGGCCGTGTTCATCCTGACAGAAATATGACTTCATGCCGTGGAACACGCCCACCGCGCCCCGCGCGACGGTGGCCGCGTGGGCCCCCGTTTCGAGCCCGCGCCCCGCCGCCTCGCAGCCGATGAGCCGGACCGACGCGTCCGGCAGAAAGGCGTGGAAGATCCCTATCGCGTTGCTGCCGCCGCCGACACAGGCGACGACGGCGGCCGGCAGCCGGCCCTCGGCCGCCAGCACCTGCCGGCGCGCCTCCCGGCCGATGACGCTCTGAAAATCCCGCACCATAGTGGGGAAGGGATGCGGCCCCATCACCGAACCCAGCACGTAGTGGGTGTCGTGTACGCGGCTTGCCCAGGCGCGCATCGCCTCGTTTACCGCGTCCTTCAGCGTCATCGTCCCGGTGGTCACGGCGCGCACCTTCGCGCCGAGCAGCTCCATCCGGTAGACATTGAGTGCCTGGCGGTCCATGTCCTCCCGGCCCATGAAGATCTCGCAGTCGAGCCCCAGCAGCGCCGCGGCGGTCGCCGCCGCGACACCGTGCTGGCCCGCGCCGGTCTCGGCAATGATGCGCGTCTTGCCCATCCACCGCGCGAGCAGCGCCTGCCCCAGCACGTTGTTGATCTTGTGGGACCCCGTGTGGTTCAAGTCCTCGCGTTTGAGGTACACCTTCGCGCCGCCGAGGTCGCGCGTCATCTTTTCCGCGTAATACAGAAGCGACGGCCGCCCCGCGTATTCCGCCAACAGCCGGTCCAGCCGGCCCGTGAACGCCTCATCCGCCCGGCAGCGCCCGTACGCCTCCTCCAGCCGTATGACCTCGTTCATCAAAATCTCCGGAATGTACCGGCCTCCGAATTCTCCAAACCGTCCCGCCGTCATCCCCAACACCTCCCGTAACACATACCAAAGTACAAAGTGGGCCGCGTCCGCAGCCGAAATTTTTGCTTTTATCGCCGCTTTGTGGCGATTTTTTAATATTTTATATTTTCAACGCCTGTCTCCCGGTTCTTCTCTCAGTTTATCTCCCAGTTCTTCTCTCAGTTCATCTCTCAGCCGCACAAGCCCGCGCATTTTCTGTAGGTCCTTGACGCCGTTGGTCTCGGCGCCGCTGCTGATATCGACGCCGTAGGGGTCGAGCGCGAGGGCCCGGGCGAGGTTGTCGAGCCCGATGCCTCCGGCCAGGAAGTACGGCGCGCGCGGCGCCTCCAGGCGGCGCCAGTCGAACGGGCGGCCGGAACCGGCGCCGCTGTCGAAGAGCAGGAAGTCCGCCGCGCCGGAGTCCGCCGCGCACGGCCCGGCGATCTCGCCGACGCGCACGGCCCGGATGACGGGGACGCGGCAGCGCGCCCTGAGCGCGGCGACCTCGCCGTCCGTCTCGCGCCCGTGGCACTGCACGGCCTCGATGACGCCGCCGGCGCACAGCGCGGCGATCTCCTCCGCCGGCGCGTCCACAAACACCCCGACGGGAACGATCCCCGGCCGCAGACGGGCGCGCAGCGCGGCCGCCCGCGCCGCCGACACCCGGCGGCGGCTCCGGGCAAACACAAAGCCTATGTAGTCCGGCCCGGTCTCGTTGGCGTATTCGATGTCCTGTTCGCGCCACAGCCCGCAGATCTTGATCTTCGCCACAGTTTTGCCCCCCGTCGGTTTGTTTACAGCAGCGCCCGAAGCGCGGCAAGGCGCGCGCCCTTGTCCGGAGCGCGCATCAGCGTCTCCCCCACCAGCACCGCGTCGGCGCCGATGTCCGCGAGCGCGCGGACATCCTCCGCCGTGCGGACCCCGCTCTCCGCGACAAAAAGCACCCCCGCCGGCACCCGCGCGCGCAGCCGCGCGCCGGTTGTGATGTCCACCTCGAAGGTTTTGAGATCCCGGTTGTTTACGCCGATGACGCGCGCGCCCGCGCGCACGGCGCTGTCAACCTCCGCCCCGGTGCGCGTCTCCACCAGGGCGGAGAGCCCCAAATCGTGGGCGCGCGTGAGATACGCCCGCAGCGCGGTCTCGTCCAGCAGCGCGGCGATGAGCAATACGGCGGACGCGCCGAGCAGCCGCGTTTCCAATATTTGGTATTCATCCACAACAAAATCTTTGCGCAGCACGGGGCACGCGACGTCGGCGGCGATCTCGCGCAGATGACTGTCCCGGCCTCCGAAGTACACCGGCTCCGTCAGAACCGACAGCGCGACCGCCCCCGCCCGCTCATAATCCCGGGCGATCCGCCGGTAGGGAAAGACCTCGTCGATGACGCCCAAGGACGGCGAGGCCCGCTTCACCTCACAGATGAACGACAGCCCCGGCGCGGCCAGCGCCCGCTCAAACGGGAACCCCGCGGGCGCCGGCGAGGCCAAAGCCCGCGCCGCCAGCACATCGGGCGGCACGTCCTGCTTGGCGCGCGCCACGCGCACACGCGCGGCGGCCGCGATTTTGTCTAAGATCGCGCTCATCGGACCGCCGCCGTTTCCGCTTCCGCCGGCGACGCGCCGTTTGACAGCGCGATGAAGCGCTCGAGCTGCGTCAGCGCCCGCCCGCTGTCGATCACCTCTTCGGCGAGGGCGACGGCCGACCGAATCGACAGCGCGGGCCGCGCGAGGAAGAGCGCGGCGGCCGAATTCAGCACGACCGCGTCCCGCTTCGGGCCCCGCTCGCCCCTGAGGATCGCCCGTGTGATCTCCGCGTTGTCCGCCGGCGTCCCGCCGACGAGGTCCTCCTTGCGGCACCGCGGCAGCCCGAAATCCTCAGACCGTATGACATACGACCGGAAGACGCCGCCGCGGACCTCGCAGACGCTGGTGGGCGCGCTGAGCGAGATCTCGTCCAGCCCGTCCTGCCCGTGCACGACGAGCGCGTCCGTCACGCCGAGGTTCGAGAGCACCCGCGCCATCGGCTCCACAAGCTCCTCCTCGTACACCCCCAGCAATTCCCGGTTGGCGCCCGCGGGGTTCACAAGCGGCCCCAAGACGTTAAACAGCGTGCGGATGCCGAGCTCACGGCGGACCGGCGCCACGTACTTCATCGCGATGTGGTAGTTCTGCGCGAACAGAAAGCAGAGTTTAATGCGCTGCAGCAGCGACAGGCTCGCCTCCGGCGAAATCGCAATGTCGACGCCCAGCGCCTCCAGCAGATCGGCCGCGCCGGAGCGGCTGGAAGCCGCGCGGTTGCCATGCTTGGCCACGGGGACCCCCGCGGCGGATACGACCAGCGCCGACGTCGTCGAGATGTTGAAGGAATTTGAATGGTCGCCCCCCGTCCCGACGATCTCCAGCACATCCATGTCGTGCAGCAGCCGGACGCAGTGCTTGCGCATCCCCGCCGCCGAGGCGGTGATCTCTTCGATCGTCTCTCCTTTGAGCGCCATCGCGGTCAAAAACGCCGCCATCTGGATGCCGCTTGCCTTTCCCCCCATAATTTCATCCATCACGGTTTCCGCCATCTCGTAAGAAAGGTCTTCCCGGGCCACCGCCCTGCAAATGGCTTCTTGGATCATGCGGGTCGCCTCCTCTTCATAAAATTGGCCAAAATGGCCCGCCCCTCGGGCGTCAAAACGGACTCCGGGTGGAACTGCAGGCCATACAGCTCCCTGTCTTGGCACCACACCGCCATCACCTCTCCGTCGTCGGCGCGCGCGGCCGGGCGCAGCGCCGCCGGCAGCGTCTCCGGCCGCACGGCCAGCGAGTGGTACCGCCCCCCCTCAATGACGCGGGGCAGCCCGTGAAACAGCGGGCAGTCCTCCGCCAGCGTGATGCGGGAGGATTTGCCGTGCATCAGCGTCTTCGCGTAGGAGACAACGGCCCCAAACGCCGTGCAGATCGCCTGATGCCCCAGGCACACCCCCAAAATCGGAACCTGCCCGGCCAGCGTGCGGGCGACCTCCTCGCACACGCCGGCATCCTCCGGGCGGCCCGGCCCCGGCGAGAGCACGATGCGCGCCGGGCGCAGCGCCTCGATCTCCCGCGCCGTCAGCGCGTCGTTGCGCGCCACCCGGATGTCGGGATCCAGCGCGCCGATTATTTGGTATAAATTGTAAGAAAAGCTGTCGTAATTGTCGATGAGCAAGGTCACGCCTCGTACCCCCCCTCCGCGAGCGCCAGTGCGTTCAACACCGCCTGCATCTTTTTGTTGCACTCCTCAAATTCATTTTCCGGCACACTGTCCGCCACGATCCCCGCGCCGGAGCGGATGAAGACTTTGCCGTTCTTCTTAAACGCGATGCGAATGGCGATGCACGTGTCCATGTCGCCGGTGAAGCCGATGTATCCGATGGCGCCGCCGTACAGGCCGCGCCTGTTGTTTTCCAGCTCCCGGATGATTTCGCAGGCCCGGAGCTTCGGCGCGCCCGAGAGCGTGCCGGCCGGCAGCAGCGCCCCGATCGCGTCCGGCGCGGTCATATCCGCCCGGAGCGTCCCCCGCACGGCGGACCCGATGTGCATCACATGGGAGAAGCGCTCGATCTCCAGATATTTCTCCACATCGACAGACCCGAACTCGCTGATCTTTCCGATGTCGTTGCGCCCCAGGTCGACCAGCATGTTGTGCTCCGCCAGCTCCTTCGGGTCGGCCAGCAATTCCTTCTCCAGCGCGCGGTCCTCCGCCTCCGTCCGCCCCCGCAGCCGGGTGCCCGCCAGCGGGAAGGTGTACACGTCCCGCTCCCGGAGCCTCACCAGCGTCTCGGGCGAGGCGCCCGCGATCTCGATGTCGTCGCTGCTGAAGTAAAACATGTAGGGGGAGGGGTTGATCGTGCGCAGCGCCCGATAGGTGTCAAACAGGCTGCCGGATACCTCCGCTTCCAACCGGTTCGACAACACGACCTGAAAGATATCCCCCTCCCGGATATATTCCTTGGCCCGCTCCACCATCGCGCAGTAGCGGTCCTTGTCGAAGAGCGCGCGCAGCGGCGACAGCATACGCAGCGGCGGCAGCTCCGCCGGGGTCCCGTGCTCGATCAGCCACGACATGTGCTCGATCTCGCTGACCGCCCGGTTGTAGTTTTCCTCCAGCGCGTCGGTCTTCACCTGGACGATCAACTGAAGCCGGCGCTTGAGGTGGTCATAGGCGATCACTTTGTCGAACAGCATGAGATCCACGTCTTTGAAATTCTCCTGGTCCTCGGCGTCCCGCCGCAGCGAAGGCTCCGCGTACTTGAGATAATCGTAGGAGAAATACCCCACGAGCCCGCCCGAAAACGGCGGCAGATCCGGCAGGCGCGGACACCGGTTTTCCTCAATGATCCGCCGGATGGCGGCGCCCGGGTCCCGGGTCTCCAACCGGATCTCAGACCCGTTTCGGATCCGCAGCGCCCCGTCCTGACAGGTGATCTCCAGCTTGGGGTCATAGCCCAAAAAGGTGTAGCGCCCCTTGGACCGCGGGTCCTCCAGGCTCTCGAGGATGTAACATTGCCGACTCAGGTATTTGAGGACCCGAAAGATCTCCACCGGCGTCCGGTCGCACCCGTCCAGCGTCCGGCTGACCGGAATCGACCGGTACCCCCCGGCCAGGGCCGCCGCCTGCGTCTTGTCCGGCGTATACAAAACATCGCCCCCTTCTCCCGCTGTCTCCCCCAAACTGTGTGAAGGTCACAATTTTCACACGGTCTTTCTCGTGGGCAGCGGTTTTTGTTTCCCGGCGCGCGGGGCCGGGTTTGGGGCGGACTTGCCGTTTCGGCACATAAAAAGGCCCGCCCCTGACAAAACTGTCAAGGACGGGCCGACTGTACAACCCGCGGTGCCACCTTGCTTTGGGGAGAGCCCCACACTCTGCGGAATACCAACATATTCCCGGCAACTCACGTATGCCCTCACGTCGCGGAATACTCGGCCGAAGCCTTTGACCGCGCCCTCCGTGGTCCATTTCGAGGCGGCGCGGCCAACGACCCGCAAACTCCGCCCGCACAACCTGCGTTCTGCCGGATTCCACCCGCCCGGCTCTCTGTGAGTGCACAGTTGTTTTTATCTCCACTTCAACGGTTTCAACGCCATATTCAATTTTGTAGTTTATTATACGGCATCCGCCCCCGGTTTGTCAACCCCCGTATGGATTTGTCAATAAATTACATTTTTGGTATTTAAGGAGGCTGTCCCACGGATGTTGTCCCGGCTGAAACAGGCGCTGCGGGCCAAGACGCCGTACCACCCGCGGCGCGTACCGCATCTGACCGAACCGCCGACGCCGGAGGGGCTGACAGCGGCCTTCGGCGGCAGCGCGGACCTCCAGCGGCGCGAGGTGCGCGTCGGCGGCGGGCGGGGGTTTCCCGTCACCGTGCTGTTTTTGGACGGTCTCACGAACGGGCGGTGGATCTCCGAGGAGATCTTGCGCCCTCTCTCCGTCCACCCCCGGCTCCGGCACTGCCGCCGCCGCGCCGAGCTGTTGGCGCAGCTCCAAAACGGCGGCGTCCACAGCGCCGTCTGTCGGGTGCGGACGACGGCGGACGAGGTGGCCGGCGACCTTGTGGCGGGCGCCTGCGCCGTGTTTGTCGAAGGGTCCGGCCCCGTCGTCACCTTTGAGGCCAAGGCGTTTCCCACCCGCGGCGTCTCGGAACCCACGGGCGAGAACGTGCTCAAGGGCGCCAAGGACGGCCTGGTTGAGAGTCTGCGCGTCAACACGGCGCTGGTGCGCCGGCGCATCAAAACCCCGGACCTGCGGTGCCGCGAGACCGTGGTCGGCCGGCAGACGCGCACAACGCTGTCTCTCCTCTACCTCGAGGGGCTGACAAACCCTTCGCTGGTTCGGGAACTGGCCCGGCGAATCGACGCGATCGACGTGGACGGCGTCCTCACGGCCTGTGACGTGGAAGAGTATATTGCCGACAACCGGTACACCCTCTTCCCGCAGGTGCTCTCCACCGAACGCGCGGACCGCCTGTGCAGCGGCCTGCTGGCCGGGCAGGTGGGCCTGCTCGTGGACGGGCTCCCGTTCGCCTACCTGCTGCCCGTCACCTTCGCGCAGCTGATGAAAGCCCCCGAGGACTACGCCCACAATTACCTGGCCGCCTCCCTGATAACGGTGTTCCGCCACATCGCCTTCGCGCTGACGCTCACGCTGCCCGGCTTCTATCTGGCCGTCGTCACCTTTCACGTGGAGCTTCTTCCGCCGCAGCTCGCCGCCGCCATCATCGACACCAAGCGCGCCGTTCCCTTCTCCTCTCTGATCGAGGTCGTCACCATGCTGGTGATCTTCGAACTGCTGATCGAGGCCGGGCTGCGCCTGCCCAAGGCGGTGGGCCAGACGGTCTCCATTGTCGGCGGTCTCGTCATCGGCGAGGCGGCCGTGGCGGCGGGCATCGCCTCGCCCGACGTCATCATCGTCATCGCGCTGACCGGCATCTGCGGCTTTGTCATGCCGAGCTACGACTTCTCGCTGGCCGTGCGCTGTTTTCGATTTCTCTTCGTCTTGGGCGCGCGGGCGGCCGGGCTGCCGGGGCTGTCCGCCGTCGGACTTTTTTTGATCCACCACATGGCCGGTCTGTCCAGCTTCGGCGTGCCCTATCTCACCTCCTTTGCCCTGGGCTGCCATCGGGATGCCATTGTGCGCGCGCTGCGCCCGCCGCTGTGGCTTGTCAAGGAGCGCTCCGGCGCGCTGAACCCGCGCAACCGGCGCAGCCAACGATGAGCCGGCGAAGGCCGGCCGCGAAAGCGCGGCGGGGGCAACTGCAACTGCCCCGGACGGCGGCCCTGTTGGCGGCCGTTGCCGCCCTCGCGGGCTGTGACGGCCGCCAGGCGCTGCCCTACACGCGCCGGCTCTGCGATTATGCGCTCGTCCGCGTCGTGGGCGTGGACGCGGGCGAAACGGACGGACGCGTCACCGTGACTTTCAGCGGTCGGGCCGGGTCGTCCGACGATGAGCCGCCCGTTTTGACATGGACGGCGGACACCCTCGCGCGGGCGATGCAGGAGGCGCAGGCGCGCGAGACGCGCCACCTGTTTTTGGGGCACACCGAGTACTATCTGTTCGGGGAGGCCGCCGCGCGGGCCGGCCTCGGCGCCCACTTTGACTTTTTGGTCCGCGCGCCGGACACACACTGCGGCGCCGCCCTCTACCTCGCGGAGGACGCCACCGCGCGCGCGCTGCTCACGGACACCGGCGGCGCCGACCCGGCGGACGCGCTGACCTCGATGGAGGCGGACCGCTTCTTGTCGTCTCCGGCCGTGGTGCCCAGCCTCAGCGAGGCGGCCGGGCGGCTGGCCGCGCGCGCGCCGTTGCTGGTCCCCCTCCTGCGCGCCGCCCCCTCCCCGTCCGGCGCCGTCGGCCCGGTCTTCGCGGGCTACGCGGTCCTGCTCGACGGCCGGCTCCTGGCCAAGCTCAGCTTTGAGGACAGCTGGGCGGTGAATCTGCTGGCGGCCGGGCGCCGCGCGCCCGACACCCTGGAATTCCCCGCGCCGGACGGCGGCACGGCGGCGCTGCGCCTGCGGAGCCACACGGTCCGCCGGCACATCCGCCGGCACCGCGACGGCCGGATCGCGGCCCTGCGGTTGGATGTGACGCTGGAGAGCGAGCGCTTCGCGCCCCGGGCGGTGTCGGACGCGGCGCCCGGGGCGGAGACGCCGGCGCTGCTGCAGGCCCAAAACGCGTGGGTCACACAGCGCCTGGAGGCGGCCGTGGCGCGGGCGCAAGCGCTCGGGGTGGACTATTTGGGGCTGGGAACGGACGATGTGCGGCTGATGATGTACAAGGCGCAGTTGGGGACGCGGGACTGGGACGCCGTGTTCGCCTCGCTGCCTGTGGAGATTCGCGTGCGAACGGTCGTCAACTGACGGCCGCACCCGTTCCACGGCAAAGGGCGCGCCCGCGGTTTGCGTCCGATCTGTTTGACATGGGAGATGGGGGATTTTGAAACCGGACATGATCACGGCGCGGCGGCTCACGGCGCTGAGTCTGCTCTCGCTGCTCCCCCAGGCCGGCGGTCTCTTTGCCGCCCTGACGGCCGAGTGGGCCGGCGCCGCGGGCTGGCTGGCGCCGCTGCCGGCCGCGCTGCCCACCCTGGGCGCGCTGTTTCTCCTGCAAAGCATGTACCGCCGGCGCCCCGACGAACCGCTGGACCGGATCGTCCTCTCGACGCTGGGCCCCGTGGTCGGGCGCGGTGTGCTGGGGCTTGCCGCGCTCTGGTGTCTGCTGCGCGGCGTATTGGCGCTGCGGCTCCACGGGGCGCGCGGCGTCGGGCTCCTATTCCCGCGCACCCACCCCGCCGGCCTCATGCTGCTCCTGCTGCTTGTCACGCTCCGGGCCGTCCGCGGCCGGTTGAGTGTGCTCAGCCGCGCCGGCATCCTCTGCCTGCTGCTGGTCTCGGCGGGGCTTCTGCTCCTGTATCTTCCCGCGCTGCCCGGCGCGCGGCTGGAACCTCTCCTGCCCGTGGGGCCGGCGGACGCGCCGCGCCTCCTGCGGAGCATATGGCCGCTCGCGTCACTGTTCGGCTTTGCCGTCCTCACAAATTTCCTCTCCGGGCAGGTGGACGACCGCGCCGAAACGGGGCGGCGGGGGGTGCTCCCGCTGTTGTTCTGCGCGGGCACAACGGCGCTGTTCCTCGTATTCAGCTACCAGGTGTTCGGCGCGGCGCTGACGGCCCGCACGCCGGAACCCTTTCCGGCGGCGGCCGGAAGCCTCTCCGGTCCGGGCGGCGCGGCGCGGCTCGCGCCGCTTGTTCTCTCCCTCTGGAGTCTGTGCGATTTTTTGCACCTCGCGCTCGCCTGTCTGACCGCCATGTCTCTCCTCGGCGCCGTCACGGGGCGCACAAATCTCAGGCCGCTGGCGCTTCCGCTTCACATCCTCCTGTTTCTCGGCGCGCTGGCCGTCCCCGCCGGCGACACGGACCTGCGGGCGTGGGCCGCCGCTCTCCTGCCGTGGGGCGACAGCCTCCTCGCCTTCGGTCTCCCGCCGCTCGTCTTTTTGGCCGGCAAACTGCGAAAGAAGCTGTAAACACACCGACGCGACGCCCCCGCCGCAAAACGGCGGACAAACAAACCCCCATGTCGCGAAAAATCTCTTGCTTGTCTTTTTGTCCCGTGATATAGTGCGAATATCAAAAGCTTCGCCCGCGGGTACAGATAGGGATTTTCGGGGGTTTTGTTATGGTGAGATGGTTCAGGCTCACGCAAAATCAATACTTCGGTTTCTTCGCGCTCGGGCTGTTCTTTTTCGCCTTGCAGGAGCTGCCCTATATCGTCATGCCGTTCCTGTCGCTGCGCACCAATCCGCTTATGGAGATGCAGGACAAGTCGGCAATCCTCAATGTCATCGAAAAAGTGTTTGGCGTCTCATGCATTGTGGTCATGCTGTTTCTTGTGCGCGGCGACGCGACGTGGTTTTCGCTTGGCACCCGAAAAGAAATCCTCTGTTTCATCGCGGCAATGCTCGCGATCGCGGGATATTTCATTGGTTGGATATTTTACTTTCACGGCTTTCAAAGTTTCCCGCTCATACTTTGCTGTTTGGTCGCCCTGCCGCCGATATATTATTCGTTCATTGGGCTTTGGCGCGGGAACTACGTTCTCGCCGCGCTCGGCGGTATGTTTTTGGCGGCGCACATAGCAAATGTTTGGAACAACTTGAAATAGTCTTGTCCGCGGGCGCTGTGTCACGGATAGTTAAAACGCCGACCCCATGTTATGCGTCAGAGGAGAGAGCCAAGCTCTCTCCTCTGCTAATTTACAATATTTTACATTTTATTCGTCTCCGCCTGCTTGCCTCGCGTCTTACGCGACGCTGACCGTGACCAAGTGCATGAGGTCGCTGCCGTCTGTGGCGCGCAGGGTGACGAGGGCCGTCCCGGCCCTGAGGCCTGTGACCACGCCATTCTGGTCCACTTTTACGATGGTCGGACTGCTGGCGGCAAACTCGTAGAGAACACCGTCGATCGTGAAGCGCAGGATGGCCTTGCCTTTGATGCGGAGGGAGACACGCGCGGAGGCATGTGCCTTGACCTGGGTCGCGTGCAGCATTTCGGACGTCTGCACATCCCCGTCCAATGCCGCTTGGAAGATGTGCCCGCCGAGCCAGGGTTGATCTTTCACAATTTCCTCAGAGAGGGTGACGTCCACCAAACCCTCGCTGTTCGCTGTGATCTGCGCGGCGTATTCGTTGTCCTGCTGCGTGGGCTCTCTGTTGTACGCCACCCACAATGTCAGCGTCTGCCCGGGGGCGTAGCCGGATCCCTCAATCCGAATCGTTCTGCTCGCCTTATCCGCCGTGACCGTGAAGCGTCCCGGCCCCGGCGGCAACGTAGATTCCACGATCTGCACCGTGTACGTCGTCGTCTTGCCGCCCACCGTGATTGTCAGCGTCTGCGACGCCGCCGACGCGTTGCTGTTGAAGCCCGTCACATTGGCCGATGTGATATTCTCCGTCTTCGTCGTCCCATTGGAGTATGTCCCCGTCACCACCAGGCCCGTCAGATCCAGAGGCTCGCCTATCGTGTAGACTGTCTTGTTCGCCGGCGTCGTGATTGCGATGCTCTCCAGTGTCGGTTCGGGGGACGGCGTTGTTTCGACGACCCGCACCGTCGCGGTGATGGAGGTGTCGTAGGCGATCCCGACTACGGCAAACCAGTTGCCGCTGCCGACAGTCACCGTGTTTGCCCCATCCGCGGAGAGTTGCGCCGCCATCTTGTTTACGTTGATAAATTCCTGCCGGGTGTCAATGTTGGCCGCGTTGTAAGGCGTGACCACATAGTATTCACCCCTGCCCGGACTCCCGATGGTGACATCCACTCGAGACACATCGGACGACACCTGGAACAGTCGGACATAATAGCGGTACGGCCCGTTGTGGTAGGAATTGGTCGAAATCCTCGGTACCAGCCGAACACTCGCGTTCAGCGCTCCCATGCCCGGCCACGCCGAGGCGTTGGCGGCCATCGTATTCCACACGTCCAGCCCCCGGAAGTCGTAGTCGTACACCGCGCCGTTTCCGGTCTCATAGCTGCTGTCCACGGTCATCAGCAGGACGTGCCGGCGAAACAGCGACTTGAAGTCCGGCAGATCGGGGTCGTTGTAGTGCTCCACATAGGAATCGAGATATTGATTCTCCGCCGCCCGTCCGTCCGACACCAGCGCGCTGATGGGATCATGCCCATTCCGCTGGTAATAGTACTGATGGAGCAGGAGGGAGGCGGCGGCGTAGTTGGCAAGAGTTCCGTTCCAATTGATATATCCGTACCTTGGCATCAAACCGGGCCCCGGAAACTCGCTGCTGACCCACGTATAGGGTATGCGGTTCAGATCCAACCCGCCCTTGTAAAACTCCCGCGCCAACTCGGAGAGACCCTCGTTGAGCCAGTCGGGCGTCCTGAACCGGCTGGCATAGTTTTTCTCATATTCCGTAAAGTTGATCACATGTTGAAACTCATGCGCGAGCGTCTCCAGCCCGATGTCGACATTGGCGGGGGTGGTCAGGTATACACTCTGTAAGTACACGATGTCCGCATAATTTGAGTGCCGATAGTCTCCGGCAGGCACCGCAAAATCCCCGCCCCAGAAATATCCGCCCGCTCCGCCCATGGATATGTCGTAGTAGAGGATCGTCAGCTTGCCGTTTCCGTCCACATCCTTCGGCTGCCCGAAGTAGGTGGATCTCTCCTC
>JAIRTA010000102.1 GCA_031255175.1 Oscillospiraceae bacterium
TTCTCCGACGTGAACGCGAGCAACTATGTCGGCGGTGAGGAAGCCGTCATCACCGGTATCAAACTGCCCGACCTGTTCCCGGATTACGTGTTCACCTACAGAGGCCAGTTGCAGAAAAAATAAGCGCCGCCTCTGTGTGACAAATATGATTTCTATCCAACACTCTTTTTCACCCCCTCTTTTCGCCGAGATCCGGCGCGAATTGGTGAAGCAAAGGCACGGGTGAAACCCCGTGCCTTTGCTTCACCTTGAATGTCACCCCAATGTCCTCCGGGTGTCAACCAAATAAATCGGAATGCGCGTCGCTACGGCGAAGGACGAGAAGCGGAAATTCGATTGTTTTGAAGGCGATTCAAAGAAAAACAAGGGAGGAAATGCAATGCGAACATTTTTAAGGAAAAAACTGAGTATTACATTGTGCCTGGTGCTGTTGTTGACACTTCTGCCCACGGGCTTTGTGGCTTACGCGGCTGACTCCGAAGCGCCGGTGCTTTCGCCTGGTTTTGCTTGGGGCGGTCCCCCGCCGCTCAACGTCAGCCATCCATGGTTCGTGGAGAGCAATGTCACCGTCGAGGGCTCATTCTGGGGCCCCCCCGAGGGTGCCGACTATAGCCGGAACGCCGTGCGCGCCTACTACACGACAGATGGCAGTACGCCGACCGTTGCGTCTGCGGAGATCCCCATCTATAAAGCGTCTTTTGGACAGATGGTCATGGTTACGGCGTCCGTACCGGTGATGGGTACGGTTCAGGTCAAAGTCCTTATCGTGCTGAACGGCACGCAGTTCAGTGACGTTGGGAGTGCGGTGACCAACATGCCGGCGCTGGCCGTGAACTTGGTGAGCGGGCTATACAGCCCGTTGGACCTGGCGTCAGGGATCAGTTTTACCGGTGCCGCCGTTTCCGCCGACTCCAACGTGGAAATTTGGTACACAACCGGGACGGGAACCTTTGACACCCGGACCGGCGTCACGGACGATGCGGCGGTGGCCGAGGTGACAACCACGGCCACCGCCACCAAATACACCGGAACGCCGATCACAGTGAGCGGCGCGACGGCGGCGACGGCCTTTGTCGTCAAAGCCAAACCGCTGTTTGTGGGCGGTGACGAACCGGTGTGGGGCGATTCCGTGACATATGCTTACCGCGTTGCCGGGGATCTGCCGCAGTTGAGTCCGGATAACTTTGACGAGGTCATCGCCGCGCTGTCGTTGGACGAGCGGATCAGCCTGACAGCCGGCTTGGGCAGCGATCCCAATATGCTGCTCAACGGCAGAAATGAGCCGCCCGAGGTGAACAACGACGGATTACCGGACAGGGGCGGGCCGGCAGAGGGCACTTACGCCATCCCGCGCTTCAACATCCCGGCACTTGTGATGGCGGACGGACCGGCTGGCGTGCGCATGTGGAAGAACGCCACTGTCTGGATGGCGCCCGCCGGCATGGGATCCACCTGGAATCCGGAGATCCCGTCGCTGATCGGTGAAAAGACGGCAAAAGAGGCGATTCACTACGCCGTGGACATCGTGTTGGGACCCGGCATCAATATCCAGCGCAATCCGCTGGGGGGGCGGAACTTTGAGTATTATTCGGAGGACCCTTACCTCTCTGGCGCGACGGCGACCGGCTTTGTGAAAGCGATCCAGGGCGGCGGCGTTGGCGTGTCGCTCAAGCACTTTGTGGCAAACGACGCGGAGTCGAACCGCAGCCAGGGCAGTTCCAACGTGTCCGAGCGCGCCCTGCGGGAGATCTACTTGTTGCCCTTCGAAATGGCCTCAAAGGAGAAGCCCTGGACGTACATGGCGGGCTACAATGCCGTCAATGGCGTCAACATGCCCGTCAACAAGTTCCTGGTGGAGGACATCCTGCGCGGCGAATGGGGCCATGACGGCTTTGTGATGTCTGACAACGGCGGGGATTACGACGGCCCCGGGTCGTTGGAAATCCAGATGGACATGGGGCAGGGATCCCGTGACCAGGCGGCGGTCCGCAATTGGGTGCTCGACGCTTCAATCAGCGCGGAGGAGCGGACGCGCCGGGCAGAACTGGTAAATCGGAGCGTCAAAAACATCCTGAACGTGCTGGTCAGGACATCCGCGTTCCGGGGTGAGTATGGCAAACTCCAGCCTGACGGGACTTACGCGGATTACACCAAGGAGGACGGTACGGTGGTTCAGGGCCTCGCCCAGACGGATATCGGCCTGCGCTCCGGCGCCTTTGGCGGCTCAGACGTCCAAAAGGCGTCGGCGGTCGTGAACAAACAGGCGGCGGACGAGGGCATCGTCCTGATGAAGAACAAAGACAGTGTGCTGCCCCTTGTAGGCAACGAGAAGGTCGCGCTGGTCACGAGCCGCAACGCGTGGCACGAACAGTTCGACCCGAGATGGTACGGCGACAGCGCGTCCGTCGGCGACTTGATGATCCAGGGCACGGGCAGCGCCCAGGTGCGCTTTAACAACAACACGACCCCCTATGTCCTCTCCCTGGCAGAGGCGCTGGAGGACCGGGGCTTCGACGTGGTGGACTGGCGGATCGATGCGGGCGCATACGGCGGCAACGAGGCCGCTTTCCGCGCCGCCCTGGCCGATAATCCCCAGGAGGGCCGCGCCGGGAACAAGTACATCTATGGAGAGGCGCAGGCGAAGGGCCTGGCCGCGGAGAACGCGGCGTGGGCCGTCGCGAGTGCGGTCCCGGCGGCGGTTGGCGAGAGCAACGCGGAGAACGCGGCCAGGGCTGCGGCGGTTGCGGCGGATGTGGGCGTCTTTGTGTTGACGCGCGTGTCCGGCGAGGGCATGGATTTGCAGCCGCCGGACTTCAATCTGACTGACATGGAAAAGACGGTGTTCAGCGCCTATGCCTCCGCTTTCCACGATGCGGGCAAGAAGCTGATCGTGCTGATCAATGTGGGCGGCACGGTCAACACAGCGGAATTCCGGGAGAGCGCGGACGCAGTCCTGGACATCTGGAATCCGGGCTCGGAAGGCGCCCGCGCGATCGCGGACATTCTAAAGGGCGCGGTGAACCCTTCCGGCAAGCTGGGGCAGACATTCCCGATGTCTTACGATGACAGCCCCTCCGTCGCGGAGAACAAACATCCGGGGTCGACATTCAATTCCAGCCCGGCCTGGTACGACGAGGGCGTATTCGTGGGCTATCGGTACTTTGAGACAAATCCGGAAAAATATAACGACATGGTCGCCTATCCCTTCGGCTATGGTCTGAGTTACACGACATTTGCATACAGCGATCTCAGGCTGAGCGATAAAGTCTTTGACAAGAACAATCCGGACGCGACGCTCAACGCAAGCGTAAAAGTCACCAACACGGGGACCCGTCCCGGCAAGGAAGTCGTACAGCTCTACCTCAGTGCCGATACCTGGCAGGCGGAGGGGCGGCCGAAGAACGAACTCAAAGCCTATGGCAAGACCCGCCTGCTCCAACCGGGCGAGAGTGAGACGGTCACCTTGACCCTCGATCTGCGGTCGCTCCAATATTTTGACGACGCCAACCTGAACAACGACCTGGACATCATGCTGACCGGGGGCGGATACGGCGGCTACGGCCACGGGGCCGGCTGGACCGTGGCGGACGGCACTAAGTTTACGGTGATGATCCGCACCAACTCGGCCAACGCCGCGAAGCCCAACGTGCCCTTCACGGGGCTGACCGACACCTTTACCTACGCGAAGACGTCCACCCCCCCCACCCCCACCCCCCCCACCCCCAACAATCCCATTGTGTCTCCCGGAGGCCCGGGCGCGACGCTGCCCGGCGGCGACGGTCTGGGGCAGAAGTTCCCGGACGCCGCCGAGATCTCCGATTGGGCGCGGCCCTAC
>JAIRTA010000152.1 GCA_031255175.1 Oscillospiraceae bacterium
GTGTCGTTGCCCCTGTGTAAGCCGTATAAGTTTGTCGGTTTCGTGGACTCCGATGAAGAACTGTCCGACTCTACTACGATCACCCAAAATAATGAGGAAGCTGCCATTATCATCACTTACTATGAAAAGTATGGGGAAAATGGGAGAATTACCTGGAATTTGCTGGATGATACACCTCTGCTTACCGAGGTAAGCAATCTTGACGGAATCGAAGACATTTCGGCCGGCGAAACGACGTATTCCCATTACAGCAGGACATTCCGCGTGATTCTTGATACGCTGGAGTTCGACTTTGCCTTCGGCAAAGATGCCTCTTACGATGTGACGACGCGGGAAAATGGTGAGTCGTCGGGAACTGGCGATCCGCCCTTTTCCTATCTCTTCTACAGGCCATTCGCTGACGACAGTGGCACTGCCAACTTCAAATACGGATACTTCATAGTCCCCTCCACCAAAGGATTCGCGGATTCGCTCACTTTCACAAAAGAAATCTCCGGCGCGGAAGGCGATGCGCCTCTCAAGGGGTTCATCTTCAGGCTCACGCACAGCAAAGATTGCGGCGAACCCGGTTGTATCCACACAGAGGATGCGACACAATGGTCTGCGAAGGCGATCTCCGACGGCACGGGTGAGGTGACGTTTACCAACATTCCCTCCGGGCATGAATACATCCTCACCGAAGAACTTACGGATGACCAGAAAAAACTCTACAAAGAGCCCGAGTCCGTCAACGTCGATGTGCGTTGGGGCAAAATCATGGGTGGCCTCCAAAATGGGATGACTTTTATCAATGCAGCACTTGATTCAGAGTCTTCGCCTGGCCCTGGCCCCACACCCACGCCTACACCTACGCCTACGCCCACGCCTACGCCTACACCTACGCCTGACCCCACGCCTACACCTACGCCTGACCCTACGCCTGATCCCACACCTACACCTACGCCTGACCCTACGCCTGATCCCACGCCTACACCTACGCCTGACCCCGACCCCGACGGGCCCGTTCTTGGGTCTCCTCTCGATCCTGAGCTCAGCCCCAGTCCTCCCCCCAGCGGCGGCGGCACCACGCCTCCGCGCACAACTCCGTCGCCGTCACCGTCACCCTCCCCTTCACCTTCTCCCTCCCCAACGCCATCCCCATCCCCAACGCCGCCGGTTGACACAGAGCCCTCCCCCCCCGCGCCGGTCGAAGAGCCTCCGCCCGTGAGCAGGGCCGTCGAACCGGACGTACCGGTCGCACCGCCGCCCTCCGTGCCCGGCAACACGCTGGTCCAGACGGGTGACTTCTATGTGGAATACGACGGCGACGGCATCCCGCTGGGCGAATGGCACTGGGACGAAGATCTGGAAGACTGGGTGCTTGACGAATACCCGCCCCTGGAAGCGCCCATGCCCTTCACAGGCGGCGTCGGTGTAGAAACCTTCTTCTTCATCGGTCTCATGCTGCTTGGCGTCGGCCTCCTGCTCGCGGCCTGGGATCCCAAAAGCCGCCGCAACAATCGTCTCCCCCTGCCCTGAAGAGAACCGCGGCATCCGCGTGCCCGCGCCTCGCGCAAGCGGGCAAGGATGATAAAATGATATGACGAGAGCCGGGACCCGCCAAAGGGTTCCGGCCCTCTTTTTTGTGGGATGGCGTAGGCGTTGATGCCGGCCATCCCACGGGCCGCCCCCAAACGGGGGCCTTCTTTTTGAGTGGTCACAAAATTGTGCCTACTTTACATGCTATGCGTGCTGTACTTATAATTGATATTGCACAGAAACAATGTTGACCATTGCATGGGTGCGCCGATGCGTCCGGCCGCACCCAAACGGAAATAGGAGGGAACTCTCATATGTCAAAGATTGTCACGCTCGGCGAGATCATGCTGCGTTTGGCTCCCAAGAACCACCTGCGTTTTTTTCAGGAACCGGAGTTTGAAGCCACCTTCGGCGGCGGCGAGGCCAATGTCGCCGTATCTTTGTCAAATTTTGGAAATCATGTCGCTTTTGTGACGCGCCTGCCCACCCATGACATCGGGTTGGCCGCGCGCGACTTTTTGCGCTCCTTTGGCGTAGACATCACCCATATCGCCTGGGGCGGCGACCGCGTGGGGATCTACTATTGCGAAAAAGGCGCCTCCCAGCGCCCTTCTAAAGTGGTGTACGACCGCGCACACTCCGCTTTGGCGGAAGCCGGCGCGGAGGATTTTGACTTCGACGCGATCTTCCGCGACGCCGACTGGTTTCATTTCACGGGGATCACCCCTGCGCTCGGCCCTAAGGCGTCCGAACTATGCGCAGCCGCATGCCGGGCCGCACGGCGCCACGGCTGCACGGTGAGCTGCGACTTAAACTTTCGCAAAAATCTGTGGACTTCCGCGCAGGCAGAGGAAACGATGGGACGGCTTATGGCCGATGTGGACGTCTGCGTCGCCAACGAGGAAGATGCCGAGCGCGTATTTGGCATTCGGGCGAAGGACAGCGACGTGACGTCGGGCCACTTGACGCGGGACGGCTACCGCCAAGTGGCGGAGACACTGGCCGCCCGCTTCGGCTTCAGCCTGGTGGCCATCACGCTGCGGGGCAGTTTGTCCGCCAGCGACAACACCTGGTCCGGCATGGTCTGGGAAAATGGCCGGGTCTGCTTCGCGCCCGAATACACCGTACACATCGTGGACCGTGTCGGCGGCGGCGACAGCTTTTGCGCGGGGCTGATCCACGCGCGCCGCGCCGGGTGGCCGGCAGACGAAGCTCTGGCCTTCGCCGTGGCAGCTTCTTGCCTGAAACACACCATACAGGGCGACGTCAACCGCGTCTCGGTAGAAGAAGTGCGCCGGCTGGCGGCCGGCGATGCCTCTGGAAGAGTGCAGCGCTAAGCGCAAAACAGCAGGTATGACCCATTTATTTTTAGACGCTGTAACTAAAATTTTTCCAATTCTTGTCCGAACTGTATGACCGGTTACACAAAAGTGCGTACTTTACATTCTCAAAAACGTGTAATAAGATATTCTCATGACAAAATTGTTTGGCTATTTTGATGGGCTGTGCCCGGCGCGGCACAGAGCCCGGATCGGTCCTGACGGGCCCAATTTCGCGCCCAAACGCCCGCATGCCGGCCATACGTCGCACGAATTCGGTGTTAGGAGGCCTGATGGGTTTGGATACCTATAGAATTGAGATGGAGGATGTCGTCAAAAGCTTTGGGGGCATCCACGCGCTGGGAGGCGTCACGTTTCGGGCCAAAGCGGGAGAAATCCACGCGCTGGTCGGAGAAAACGGGGCGGGAAAATCCACGCTGATGAAGATTTTATCCGGCGCATACCAAAAAGATGCCGGCATCATCCGAATCGACGGGAAAGAAGTGGACATTTCGACACCCAAACGCGGCCGCGAACTCGGCATCGGAATCGTCTACCAGGAGTTTGAGTTGGCCCCCGATATCACGGTCGCCGAAAATATCTTTTTGGACAAGCTTTCGCATTCTTTTGGCGTTGTGAACTGGAAAGAACTGCACCGAAGGGCCAAAGAGATCATCGACAGTCTCGGTTTTCACATCAACCCCCAAACAGTCACGGGGGATCTTCCGGTGGCCTCCCAGCAGATTGTCGAGATCGCGAAAGCGTTGGCGTTTCACGCGAAGATCTTGATCCTCGACGAACCGACAGCTGTCCTCAGCGACAACGAAGTCGCCAAGTTGTTTGAAACTTTGATCAAGCTAAAGAGCGCGGGGGTCTGCATCATTTACATCTCGCATCGCATGCAGGAGATCTTCCAAATCGCGGACACGATTACTACGTTGCGGGACGGTTCGGTTACAGGCTCGATGCCCCGGGAAGCCGCGAAGATAGACGACATCATCGAACTCATGATCGGCGGGCGTCTCGGCGCCATGTTCCCCAAACGCGACGTGACGCTGGGTGAGGAGGTGCTCCGCGTGGAGAACCTCTCGGGTCCGCCCAAATTCTCCGATGTGTCGTTTTCCCTGCGGCGGGGCGAGGTTCTGGGCATCGCGGGCCTCGTCGGCAGCGGGCGCACAGAGGTGCTGCGGGCTGTCTTCGGAGGCGACGGCCGGCAGAGCGGCCAAGTTTGGCTGCGCGGGCAGGCGATACACATCCGAACGCCGCACACAGGGGTGAGGCATGGCATTGCGCTGGTGCCGGAGAACCGGAAAGACCAGGGACTGGTCATCGACAAGCCGATCAGTGAAAATATGACGATGGCCGCCCTTCGCAAGGTCCTCGGGGCGCTGGGGGTAATCTTGTTTCAGAAGGAGGACGCCCTTGCCAAAGATCTCTGCGGACGGCTGTCTGTCAAAGCGGGCGACGTCCGCGACAGCGTCAACAGCCTCAGCGGAGGCAACCAGCAAAAGGTCGTGCTGGCCAAGTGGTTCAACACGGAGTGCGACGTCATCTTGCTGGACGAACCCACCCGGGGCGTGGACGTCGGCGCGAAAACGGAGATTTACCGGCTGATCAACGAGTTTGCCGCAGAAGGGCTGGGCGTCGTGTTCGTCTCCTCTGAGATGCCGGAGATCATAGGCATGTGTGACCGCGCGCTCGTCATGGCAAAGGGTGCCGTGATGGGACAACTCAAAAAAGAGGACCTGAGCGAAGCCAATATCTTACGGCTGGCTGTGGGTGGTGGGGTGCAATGATGAATAGAGAGACAAACGGACCTGGTACAAGCGAGAGACGCGGCGCCGCGGCGCTTTTCTCTAAATTCCCTCTGCGGAAAATGATCCCGGTCATCACGCTGGCGCTGCTGCTCAGCGCCTCCATCGCGCTTTCCTCCTCGTTCTTAACGCCTATGAATATCTTCAATCTGCTACGGCAAAATGCCGGCTTGGCCATTGTGTCGATGGGGATGCTGATGGTCATTCTGACCGGCGGCATCGATCTTTCGGTGGGTTCGATGGTGGCGCTGGGCGCGGTGCTTGTGGCCACCTTCTCCACGACAATGGGGTTGCCCGTGCTGTTGTCGATCGTGCTGACGACCATGCTCCTCATGGTGCTTGGCGCGTGCGCAGCGTATTTCGTGTCGTTTCGGCGCATGGCGCCTTTTGTCGTGACGTTGGCCGTCATGACTGTTGCTCGTGGCGCCGCCTTCATGATCTCCCAGGGCAAACCCATCAACCTAAAACCGACCAATCCGCTGATTCGGTTTGGCAAAGGGAGTTTCTTAAATCTCCCGCAAACGCAGAGCCAGCAAACATTTTTCGCCGTCCCCTACCCTGTTTGGGCGGCGCTCGCCGTGTTTGTCGTCGTCATGCTCGTGCTGCGCTATACCTCTTTCGGCCGTTTGATCCGGGCGGTGGGCAGCAATGAGTCGGCCGTGCGGCTCTCCGGTATCCGCGTGGGCGCGTACAAGTTCTCCGTCTATGTCCTCTCCGCCGGTTGCTGCGCCCTCGGCGGCGTGATCAGCGCCTCCCGGGCCGCGGTGGGCTCCGCGCAATTCGGCGAGGGGCTGGAACTCGACGCCATCGCGGCCGTCGTCATCGGCGGCGCCAGCCTGACCGGCGGTTCCGGCACCGCCCTCAACACCCTGATGGGCGTGCTGATCTTGGGCCTCATCGGGAACATCATGAACCTGATGAATATCCCCTCATATCCACAGCAGATCATCAAGGGCGCCATCATCATTCTGGCCGCGCTGCTGCAGAGCAGTAAACGGAAAGACACGCTGTGAGCATCCGCGCCAATCATCTCCCCACAGGTATTGGAGTGCCCGCGCACTCATGCCATACACATTTTTAGGAGGGTTCATCATGAAGAAAAGCACACTGCTCGCACGCGCGCTCACCGCTGTCATGCTGCTCGGTCTGCTGCTTGGTCTGCTGACCGGCTGTGGTGACACCGCAGCCCCTGACAACGGCAACCAACAGACTGGCGGCGGTCAGACCATCTCCGGCGACATGAAGATCGGCCTGTCGATGCAGACGATGGGGGCACCCTACTTTGTCTCGCAGAGCAAGGCGTTCGAGGCCGCCTGTCAGGTGCAAGGCATCAGCGTCGTCTCCGTTGACGCGGGCGGCGACATGACCAAACAACAGTCCGACATCGAAGATCTCGTCTCCCAAGGATGCAATGTCATCGTCATCAACCCCGCGGACGCCCAGGGTGCCGTGGCCATCGCCAACAGCGTGATGGAGCAGGGTATCCCCGTGTTCATCATGGACAACTCCATCGACCCCAGCGCACAATACATCTCAATGATCCAGTCAAACAACTTTGCCATTGGAACACTGGTGGGCGAATGGCTCGTGCGGAAATTCGGCAACGAAGAGATCCGCATCGGCATGCTGAGCGGCAATGAGGGCAACCTGTTGGGCGTCGACCGCCGCATCGGCGTGGTCAAGGGCCTGGTCGAGGCCCAGCTCGCCTCCTCCAACCGGACCAACTTCCGCTTTTTGACCCAAGGCTGGGGCGGTTGGAACCAGGAAGACGGTCTGGCCGCCGCCGAGTCAATGCTCACCGCCGCGCCGGATATCAACGTCATTGTGGCAGAAAATGACAGCATGGGTCTCGGCGCCGTCATCGCGCTGGAGAACGCCGGCCGGAGTGATGTGGTCGTCGTCGGGATCGACGGGCAGAAGGAAGCGCTGGCGCTTGTGCAGAGCGGCCAGTACGGCGCCTCCGGCCTGAACGATCCGGTGGGCGTCGCCAACCTCACGCTGGACACCATCATCCGTTACAAAAACGGTGACAAGAACATCCAGAAACTGATCAACACAGAGCCCGCCGTTATCACTTCCGACAACGTGGCGCAATACTACAATCCAAACAGCGACTTCTGATGGATCCCTCCCTCTCTCTTTTACGGACCCCTCGGCTCTAATCTCCTCGGACGCATGTTTCCCCGCCCGGGGGGCGGGGAAACATGCCCCCCCTTGGTGCCTTGTCCGCTGCGGGCGCCCTTTGAAAGAGACGCTTTTTAAAACATCTCTGAAAAAAGAGAACGCGAAATAAAAAGTAAATAATTACCATTTTGTCCGGACACCGTGTTCCGGGTCAAGATCTGACTGCGAGGGAAGATACGTGAAAATGTTTATCGGGGGACAACGCACGGACGCCAGCGACGGAAAAACCCATGCTGTTTTGAACTCAGCTACCGGGGCGCCGCTGGACACCGTCCCGGCGGCTACTGTCTCCGACATTGAGAGGGCCGTCGATATCGCGCAGGAGGGAAAGCTCAGATGGGCCGCCACGCCCCAATATGAGCGTTCGCGTATCTTGCAGCGCTGTGCCGATTTCATCGAAGAGAGACAGGAAGAGTTATCAACACTGCTTTCCACAGATATGGGAAAGATCATTCGCGAATCCCGGCCGGAGATCCGTTGCTCCGCGCAAATCTTCCGGGGGTTCGCGGAGCAAGCCAACCATCTCTACGGAAAGACCATGCCGAACTATCAATATGGTTCGGAAAAAGATCTGATCTTCACCATCCACCAACCACTGGGCGTTGTGGCCTGTGTTTCGCCCTTCAACTACCCTGCGGAACTCTGTTCCCACAAGATGGCCTCCTCGCTGGCGGCCGGCAACGCCGTGATCGTCAAACCGGCCTCCGACAACCCACTGGTCATCTTGAAACTCGTTGAGATCTGCCTCGAGGCCGGTGTTCCGGGCGATGTGTTGCAATGTGTCACCGGCTCGGGCGCACTCATTGGGGACCACCTGGCGAAACATCCGCACGTCGACGCGATCACACTGACCGGCAGCACAGAGGTAGGTATCTCCGTGGCGCGGGCCGCGGCCGGCACTTTAAAGCGCGTCTTTTTGGAACTGGGCGGCAATGACCCCTTCATCGTGTACGACGACGCCGACATGGACCTGGCCGTGGAAGAGGCTGTGCGCGGACGCGTACAAAACGCGGGGCAGACCTGTTGCGCGCCCAAGCGTTTCATCGTACAAAACTCCATACGGGCGGCCTTTGTGGACGCCGCCTGTGCGCGCCTGCAAACTCTGCGGCACGGCAGCCCGCTGGACGAGAACACGGACCTCGGTTCACTGATCAGCGCGCGGGCCGCGCGGGCCGTCGAAGAGCAGGTACAACACACGGTGGCTCAGGGCGCGGAATTGGTCTGCGGCGGACATGTCTTCGACGGCTCCTATTTTGAGCCCACCGTGCTAAACAATGTGACGCCGGAGATGGACATCGCGCGCGACATGGAAGTCTTCGGCCCTGTGATGCCCCTCATCGGATTCGATACGATGCAGGAGGCTGTCGGCATTGCCAATGCCACCTGTTTCGGGCTCCAGGGCGGCGTGATGACGCGCGACAACAAAAAGGCCTTCCAAACCGCCGCCGCGCTGGCGTGTGGAGGTGTGTGCATCAACGCGTCCGGTAACTTCCGCAACGTAGAACAACCGTTTGGCGGCTGGAAGA
Organism: Oscillospiraceae bacterium; assembly: GCA_031255175.1. GTDB lineage: Bacteria > Bacillota > Clostridia > Oscillospirales > UBA929 > JAIRTA01. The sequence continues at coordinate 8,362 of JAIRTA010000152.1, forward strand.
TGAGCGGACTGGGACGCGAGGGCATCAGCGTAACGCTGCACGAACTCACACAGGAAAAATCTTTGGTGATGAAAGGCATTTTGGCACCGTGAAAGGAGGAAAATGTGTGAGAGAAGCAGGATTTATTTTTAAGAGGAGGTTGACCGTATCGCCGACGAATGATGGACTTTACAACCGACAAAAAATGTTTGAGGCAAGACAAGAAAGACAAGGAGGGATACGTATGAAAAATGCAAGATCCGTTTTCAAAAAGAGGCTGGCTTTTGTGTCATGCATTATCATGCTCATAAGTCTCCTGTCTGTGACAGCAACGGCTGTTACGGACGCGGCGCAGGAAATGGAAATCGTGCCGGGCGTGAAGATTTCGGCCGTAAAAGACGCAACGGGCGTTACCGCTACGCTGAAAAACCTCACGGCAGCCAATGTCAGCGCCAATTTCATATTTGCAGTATACGAGCCGAACGGCAGATTGAGCTATCAAAAAATATATTCGGTGACAGCCGAGGCGGCAGCGTCTGTAATCCAGAGATTTGATTACGATACCGCCTCACACCCGGACTACATCATTAAGCTCTTCGCCTGGGATATTCTCGGTCTCGTGCCGCAGTGCAACGATCTTTCCTCGTCGCGCTGCATCGTCGTTGACGGCAGCAACGTCGTTTACGACGGCGCTACGTACGTGGGCGGCGACCCCGCAGTGACTGCGTTCAGCTATGTAAAGCTGGATGAGTTGACAAAACGCGGCATGGCATACTCGGCAACAAAATCCGATAACCGGTGGGCGCATACCAGGGCGAGTGATGTAGACGTCATCATCGCCTACAGATCGCCGGAACGCATTGGCGCGGCTTTGCCGCACATAGAGATGGCGGACTTGCGTATCCCCAATGGCAGCAGTCGGACAAGAGTTGTCATCACGCTGACCGAGTGAACGTTGTGTTTTCGGCAGAAGTGATTGGAATGACTGATTTTCGACAGCTTGGCGGACAAACACAACGAATGGGACAATGCGAAAGGAGCAAAACCAAATGAAACTGAAAAGTAAAATAATCAGTTTACTGCTGGCCGTGGCGATGATATCGCTCTTCGCCCCGCCCATGTTTTTGGAGACCGC
>JAIRTA010000017.1 GCA_031255175.1 Oscillospiraceae bacterium
CGAGCTGCCCCGCGCGATGGACGCGGACCAATTGACCCGGCGTCTCCTCGACGCGCTGCGCGCGGCGGGTGAGGCCGCCTCCGCCCATCCGCCCGCCGAGCGCATGCGGGCGGAGGCCGTTCTGCGGGACATCGCCGCCGGCGTGCGGTTCACGCAGCAGTTGGGCAACTTCGCGGCGGTGGTCCAGTGGCCGGTCATGTTGAACGGGCGGGAGGCGACGGCCGAGCTGTACGTCTTCGGCGGCGACAGCGGCGCGCGCGGCCGCATCGACCCGAAAAACGCCACGCTGTTCCTCTCCCTCGGCACCGCCAACATGGGACGTGTGGAGGTGCTCGTCAAGGTCATCGGGCAGCAGGTCGAGTGCGACTTTCGGCTGCCGTCAAAAGAACAGGCCAATTTTGTGCGGTCCGCCGCGCCGAAGCTCGGCGCGCTGTTGGAGGGCGCCGGATATCGGCTGACCCGTTCCTCCTTCATCCAATCGCTGGAGCCCGCCGCCGGCCCCTTGGCCGTGGCGGAGGCCCGGGCGTTCTTCGACCGGCGCTACCGCTTCGACCGGCAGATCTGACGCGGCCGCCGCCGGGCGTATCCGTGAGATCTTTATAAGACGGAAGGCCGGAAACCCCATACAGAACGGATGTGATGAGATGACACGATGGAAGGAGCGGCCGCTACGCAGAGAGGCCGCCGCCCTACAGTTCGATACGGAGCGCGACGGCGCGCCGCGCGTTGTGGCCGCCGGGCGCGGGCTCGCGGCGGAGCGCATTGTCGACGCGGCACGCGCCGCCGAGGTCCCCGTCCACATGGACCCGGAACTGGCGCACACTTTGAACGAAATCGGCCTCGGGCGCGAGATTCCGCCCGAACTCTACGCCGTTGTGGCGCAGATCCTGCTCTTTGTCTGCGACGCGGACAGAAGTCTGCATCATGGATGAGACACGGCCCAAACCCGCAAACCCGTGCAAACCGGCGGGCGCGCACAAGTGCAAAATGCGCCATTGCCTTTGTACTCGTTTCATAGTATAATACATTCGTTGCATCTGACAGTCGTTCTTCCGCAAGACCGCACTAGTCGGGGAGCCGGCGGTGCCCTGTCACCTGCAACCCGCCTCAGCAGGGATGAATCCCCGCCGGCGGGGCCGCGATGTGTCGTCAGCCCCGGGTGTGCAGCGATGAGGAGCCGGTCTTGCGCAACGGGAACCCGTGAACCATGTCAGGCGGGGAACCGAGCAGCATTAAACGGTGCCTCCCGTGTGCCGCAAGGGTGCCGTCTCCGAGCCGGCGGCCCGGGTAACGGACGGATCGCGCGCCTCAACGGCGGGTGTGCGGTCTTGCGGGAGAACGACGCCGAGGGGCGCCGGAGGGACTTTGCGCCCCGGGGGAGGGCCCACGTGTACAAAGCGCTGTATCGAAAATGGCGGCCGCTCGTATTCGCCGACGTGGTCGGCCAGCGACATGTCACCGAAACCCTAAAGAACGAGTGCATGGCCGGGCGGCTGTCGCACGCCTACCTGTTCACCGGCACGCGGGGAACGGGCAAAACGACGTGCGCCAAGATCCTCGCCCGGGCCGTCAATTGCGAGGCGCCCGCGGCGGGCGACCCCTGCAACCAATGCCCCTCCTGTCTCGGCATTTTGAACGGCAGCGTCCTGGACATCGTTGAGATAGACGCCGCCTCCTACACGGGGGTGGACAACATCCGCGCGCTGCGGGAGGAGCTGATCTACACGCCCGCCGCCGTAAAACGCCGGGTGTATATCATCGACGAGGTTCACATGCTGTCCGCCGGGGCGTTCAACGCGCTTCTCACGGTGTTGGAGGAGCCGCCGCCCCATGTGTTGTTTATCTTGGCCACCACCGAGATGCACAAGGTGCCGGCCACCGTCCTGTCCCGCTGCCAGCGGTTCGCCTTCCGCCGCATCGCCTCCGCCGACATCGGGGCGCGGCTGCGCGCGGTGGCCGCCGGGGAGGGTTTCTCTCTCACCGAGGAGGCCGCGCTGCTGCTGACGCGGCTGGCGGACGGGTCCCTGCGCGACGCGCTGTCGCTGTTGGACCAGTGCGTCACCGCCGCGCCGTCCCAGGTGGACGAACCGGCCGTCTGCGACGCGCTCGGATTGGCGGGCCTCGCGCGGATCTCCGATCTGGCCGCCGCCGTGGCCGCGCGGGAGGCCGCGCGGACGCTGGATCTTTTTTCTGACCTTGTGGCGGCCGGGCGGGACATGGCCTCGGTGCTGGATGAACTTTGCGTATTGCTGAGAGATTTGCTGCTGTCGGAGTACACCTCCGAGCTGCCGTCCCTGTCCGGGATCGAGATCGGCGGGGCGGACGCGCGCGCCCTCGCGGCGCGGTTCGGGCGGCCCCGGCTGCTGTCGGCGATTGCCCTCATACAGGAGGCGCAGGGGCTGATGGCGCGCGGCGGCAACCGGCGTGTGGACATGGAGCTCTGCCTGCTTCGTCTCTGCGACGAGCGGCTCTCGGGCGACGTGACGGCGCTGGAGGCCCGTGTGGCGGCCTTGGAACAGGCCCTCGACACCCGCGGCCCGGCGGCGGTTAAACCAGCAACGCCCGCCGTTTCCACGGCGGTTAAGCCGACAACGCCCGCCGTTCCCACGGCGGCTAAACCGACAACGCCCGCCGCCCCCGCGGCGGATGAACCGACAGCACCCGCCGTCCCCGCGGCGGCTGAACCGATAGCGCCCGCCGTTCCCGCGTCGGCTGAACCGACAGCGCCCGCCGTTCCCGCGTCGGCTGAGCCGACAACGCCTGCCGTTCCCACGGCGGCTGAGCTGGCAGCACCCGCCGTCTCTGCGGCGGATGAAGCGACGGCGCCCGCCGAACAGGCGCCGGACACGCCGGACGGTTTTGCCGCCGCGTTCTTGCAGGCGCTCGAGGGAGAGATCTCTTTGTTTTCCGCCGCGTTGCTGCGCGGGGCGCATTTTGCCGTTCGGGCGCACGAACTGCTCATCGCCGTCGAGGCGCATGAGCAGGAGCGGCTGCGAGACAAAGATCTGCTCGACACACTGTCCCGCGCGGCGGCGCGCGTTCTCGGGCACCCGGTGGACATTGTCGTCTCCACGGGTCTTCCGCCGTCCCCGGCGGCCGACCGGCTGGAGGCGCTGCTTCGCCGGGGCGAGGGCGTGATCCGGGTCGAGCCCTGACCCCGGCGACACAACGCGAAACGTGCGGGCCGGACGGCCCGAAAGGAGAAGGGAGGACAGGCCGATGGCCAAACATTTTCAAGGCGGCGGCATGGGCGGCGCCAATATGATGAAACAGATGCAAAAGATGCAGCAGGATATGCTGCGCGCGCAGGAGGAGGTCGAGGCCAAGACCTTCACGGCCTCCGCGGGCGGCGGCGCCGTGACCGCTGAGGTCAGCGGCAAGCGGCAGCTCCTGTCGGTGACGCTGAAACCGGACGTCGTTGACCCGGAGGATATCGAGATGCTCCAAGACCTGGTTGTGGCGGCGGTGAACGAAGCCCTGCACGAGGCCGAGGAGGAGATGTCCCAGGTGATGCAGCGCTTTACGGGCGGTCTTCGCCTTCCGTTTTGACGCAAAGCGCCGGCCGGCGACGGGAGCCCGTGTAAAAACGCGAAGAATTTCCTCCATGCCATACAATATATAGTAATTATTTTACAAAATATTCTATATATTGTAAAATTGAACATGAAAACTGTGCGGGCACAGAGCCGCGAGGAGGGGTTGTTTTGACGCCGTATCCGCCGCAGATGGAGGCTCTTATCGATCAATTCGCGCGGCTGCCCGGAATCGGGCGCAAGTCGGCCGCGCGGCTGGCGTTTCATGTCCTGTCCCTGCCCGCGGGGGACGTCGAGGCGTTCGCCGAAGCGCTCCAAGAGGCGCGGCGGGCCATCGGCTGCTGCCGCGTGTGCCAAAACCTCTCCGACAGCGAGGTCTGCCCGATCTGCCGAAGCGAGCACCGTACGCCGTCCGTCATCTGCGTGGTGGCGGACCCGCGTGACGTGGCGGCGCTGGAGCGCACCCGGGAGTTCAAAGGCCGCTACCACGTGCTGCACGGCGTGATCTCCCCCATGAGCCATATGGGGCCGGACGACATCCGGATCGCGGAACTCGTCGAGCGGGTGAGCGCGGGCGGCGTGGAGGAGGTCATCATGGCCACAAACCCCGACACCGAGGGCGAGGCGACGGCGCTGTACATCGCGCGG